>NZ_CAJMYY010000026.1:0-137982 GCF_905220185.1 Paraburkholderia sp. J11-2
GGTCCCCATTGGCCTGACGTGGATCGCTATCGGCGCCGCGCCGCGCAATGGGCATGCGCCGTTCATTCATCTGGCGATCTTCCAGCGTTGCGCGTCCGTCGTGGTGGGCGCCTTCTCCGTGTCGATGTGGTGCGCAGTGGTCGCCTTGTGCCGTATATGGACCGGCAGTGGACGCAGCGGCCGCGCGTGTTCCGGGTCACGCGAGCACCGCAGTTCTGGCAGTCAGCAAGTGCATCTGGCGGGGGAAACGCGAACCGTCCGTTGACATGGGATCTGTGGGTCGCGTTCAAGGCCGCCAGGAGGGAAAAACGGCTGGAGCAGGGTCTACCCTCTCTGAGGCATTCGATGTGCCTTCGCAGGGAACCAAAGCCGCAACGGGACTGACGCAAGCTGTAAGCAGTGCCGCAAGTACTGGCGAAGGAGATGGAGGCGCAGGATTCTTAGGGTTCGTTGAACCAGCGGCAGGCGCTTTGCTCGGTGGCAATGACGCTGATTTGAGCGGCGATGCCATCGAAGGCGAGTCGGCGACGCTCAGTGATGCACAGCCGTTCGACTATCAGCCGCTCGAACTTAGTGCTGACGTAGCGCAGCTTGCCAAATCAACCAACAATCCAGACTACGCGGCGAAGATGCTTGGCTACGATCGCGACACATTCGGCGACATGGTGCACGTCATGAAGGACGATCTTGACTTGCGTGGCGACGATAATGTCATTTGGCACGACAACGGAAATATCGAGTTTAGAAAAAACATCATCGGCAACATGCACGATTACGCATTCTGAGCACGACATGACAAACACACACCAACTGGCCTATGTCTCGTTCTCGGTTGCCGGAGATAGTCTCCACCCCGAGTTCTGGACGGCATATTTCGGGGTCCCCCCGGATTTTTCGGTCGTGAAGGGCCAACGATTCAAAACTCCTTCCGGCCGGTTTAGCAGCGTACAGGGTCGGACCGGAGTATGGGGCATTCGAAGCAAGACAGCTGTTCGTAGTGATTCACTCGAACCTCATTTTCGCTATCTCATCCGTCACCTAAATCTACCACGCGAAGACCTCCGTCAACTCCTTGCAGACAAAGACGCACACATGCGTTTCTTCTGCTACTGGGACAACGAATCCGGTGATCGTGTCCCCGATGTGCCCGGTGATATTCGCGTCATGATGGAGACAATGGGCGGTACAGTCGAGATTGACGAGTATCGATAGCACAAGGCCGACAAGTCTTGTGCAAGGTGGCATTCATACTGAATCGAGAACGCACCTACAAATCACTACAGCGCGACCCGCCCAATGGAACGCCCTCGCCGGGAAAAGCGGCGCATGCCGCCGATGTCAGAGGTCAGAGGGTATTGATGGAGAACCATCCTGAAAGCGGTGCGCTGTTGTAATGTGGCCCGAAAAAAGGGCATGCAGCGTACCGGTGCGCCGGCCAGGCCATCCGTTCAACTTCATGCAAAACGTCAACATGGCGCAAGATCAGATTGCCTCGTTGCCGTAGTTCGCGCGGCTCACGACATCCACCGGGCGGCGAGCGACTTATGCGCACGAAGAAGCGCCCACGCCGCCTACTCCACACCCTTACCTGCAGACCCACGCATCTCTCCATCTCCGTTCCAGATTCGCCTCAGCCCTAAAAGCCGCGCGCTAGGAGCAAAGCGACAGCCATCAGGGCAAAAGCGCTTTGCTTCGGGTCGGCGCGCGTCTGCCGCGTTTGGCGTTTTCATTCTCGCGATACAGCGCGTGGGTTCTATGTGCCACGCCCGGATTGATGGCTTACTTGCGCCATCACGCCAGCGCCCCGGCACGAACCGCAAGACGCACCGGGCGCATCACGACACGAGGAGAACGCGCATGCCCACCGAAGACCCACAGCACCGCTACGTGCTCACGCTGTCCTGCCCCGCCGCCGCCGGGCAGGTTGCCGCGGTCGCCGGCTTTCTCGACGCGCACCGCGGCTATATCGACGAACTCACGGTGTTCGACGACGACATCAGCACGCGCTTTTTCCTGCGTTGCGTCTTTCACGAGGTCGTGCAGCCCGGCGCGGGCGAGCGCTTCGATCTCGCGGGCCTGCGCGACGAATTCGCGAGCGTCGGCCGCAAGCACGAGATGACCTGGGCCATCCACGATCTGCGGGTGCGTCCCAAAGTGCTCATCATGGTCTCCAAGCTTGAACACTGCCTGGCCGACCTGCTGTTTCGCTGGCGCATGGGCGAGCTGCAGATGGACATTGCGGGCATTGCCTCGAATCACCGCGATTTCGAACCGCTCGCGCGGCAGCACGACCTGCCGTTTCACTATCTTCCTGTTACGCCGGAAACGCGCCGCGAACAGGAAGCCGCGATCCTCGACCTGTTCGACTCGACCGGCTCGGAGCTGCTGATTCTTGCGCGCTACATGCAGATTCTTTCCGACGAAACGAGCCAGAAGCTGGCCGGCCGCGCGATCAACATCCACCACTCTTTCCTGCCTGGCTTCAAGGGCGCGCGGCCCTATCATCAGGCGCATGTTCGCGGGGTCAAGCTAATCGGCGCGACGGCGCACTTCGTCACCGACGATCTCGACGAAGGCCCGATCATCGAGCAGGAAGTGCAGCGGGTCGACCACTCGCTGAACCCGGAGCGCCTGCTGGCCGTCGGGCGCGACGTCGAATGCGTGACGCTCGCGCGCGCCGTGCGGGTATTTCTCGAGCGCCGGGTGTTCATCAACGACGGGCGCACCGTCGTGCTGTAAGCACGAGCGAGGGTGTTCAAGCCGCCGCGTTGCCGTGGCGGCGCTGCGCTTGCGCGACTAGCGCCGCGAACGGGCCTTCGCTCATCTTGCTGGCCACCCGTTGCGCGTAGTCGTGATGCCGCTGCTCGAGCGCCGCGCCCACGCAACGCGCCTGCAAATAGCGCAGCAGCCCGATGCGCCCGTGCCCGCGCGTCATGCTCTGCTCCAGCAGCGCGAGCGCGGCCTCGGCGTCGCCGTGACGGGCGCGCTTGTTGAGTTCGACGGTTTCGGTGCGCGGCATGAAAGCAGGCCTCGTGGATAGGTTCGGCGTGGGGCGCGTGCCCACTAGCGAGTTGACCAAAGCGGCGGCGCCGCCGCTAGAACGAACGCGCCAGGGCGACAGAACCGCGCCGCCATGCGGCAGGTATTCCTTTCAACATTGCGCGGATTTCGCTTTTGCGAAGATCGATGGCGGAAAACGACAAGCGCCAGGGGGTCATATCGAGGATGCTTGGCTGAAACCGTATCGCCGATTTCCAGCGCCCCCCATGTCCGACACACTTGCCACCGCCGTTTCCTTCGACGCCGCTCCCAAGGAGCGCATTCGCTTCGGCATCGTGCTGCTGCCGAACTTCACGCTGACCGCGTTCTCCGGATTCGTCGACATGCTGCGTTTGTCCGCCGACGAAGGCGATTACAGCAAGCCGGTGCGCTGCTCCTGGCGCGTGATCGGCGAAACGCTCGCGCCCGTGCGTGCGAGTTGCGGCATTCAGATCGCGCCGTGGGAAACCTTTGCCGATGCCGAGCCGGTCGACTATCTCGTGGTCGTGGGCGGACTGCTGCACTCCGGCCCGCACGCGAGCGAAGCCACGCTGCAGTACATCCGCCGCGCGGCCAGCGGCGAGACGACAGTGGTCGGGATCTGCACGGGCGTGTTCGCGCTCATGCGCGCCGGCGTGCTGGACGGCCATCGTATTTGCGTGAGCTGGTTCCACTACTGGGACTTCATCGAGCGCTTCCCCAACGTCAATGCCGACGCTATCGTCGCCGACCGCCTGTTCGCGATCGACCGCCGTCGCATTACGTGCTCGGGCGGGCGCGCATCGATCGACGTCGCCGCGGCGATTTTGCTGCGCCACTTCGATCACGCGACCGTGCAGAAGGCGTTGCGCATTTTGCTGGTGGGCGAAATGCAAAAGGGCAATGCGCCCCAGCCTCACCCGCCCGGCCTCGAACCCGCCACGCACCCGAAGGTCAAGCGCGCCGTGCTGCTGATGGAGCAGCAGGTTGGCCGCAACGTGCCGCTGGAAGAGCTGGCCTGCAAACTGAATCTCTCGGCGCGGCAGCTCGAACGGCTTTTCAAGGCGGAAACGGGTAAGAGCCCGCGTGCGTTCGCCAACGTGCTGCGCCTGCGCACTGCGGCCTGGCTGCTCACGAGTTCGGATCGCACTGTTGCCGATATTGCTTCGAGTTGTGGGTTTTCGGATGCTTCGCATCTTGGGCGCGAATTTCGTAAGCAGTTTGGCGTGCCGCCTGTCATGTTTCGCGCGCAGCGCAGTGGGCAGGATGCTGCGCAGTTGGCGGATCTCGATGCGCTGTTGCGCAGTGAATCGCCGCTTGCGCGGGCGGATGCTGAGGGGGGCGTTGTTCGGGTGTCGCTGCATTGATGTGCTTTTTTTGTTGTGGTCTTTCTGGGGCTTTGGCGTTTCCTTGTGATCGTGGCGGTATGCCAGCGTTGCCCCTGTGCGGGGCGGCACCTACTTTTCTTTGCAGCGGCAAAGAAAAGTAGGCAAAAGAAAGCCGCTCAAACCGCTAATGCCTGCCACAGTTCACCTCGCACCACCCCAGGTGAATGGCTCCGGAGCGTCTGTCACCTCGCACCATTCCCGTTAGTGACAAAGCGCTCATTCGCTCCCGCTGCTCGCTACGCGCGCAGCGGCCGGGTCTGCAAGGGAAACCAGGGGCATTGTCATGCGGTAACGCAATGCAAGCGCACCACTGGTTTTAGGTTATGCCCTTCGGCGCGCGTAGCGCCGCCGGAAGGATGAGCGCTTTGTCACTCAGTTCGGTGGTGCGAGGTGACAGACGCTCCGGAGCCATTAACCCTTGGTGGCGCGATGTGAACGGTGGCAGGCGCTAGCGGTTTGAGCGGCTTTCTTTTGCCTACTTTTCTTTGCCGCTGCAAAGAAAAGTAGGTGCCGCCCCGCACAGGGGCAACGCCGGCATACCGACGCGAACACAAGTTCCAACCGTCAGCAGCAGCAAGCCCCCTACTCCCCACGCCGCTCATGACTCGGCGCATGCCCAAACTGCACCCGATACGCCTTACTAAAATGGCAAGGCGAATTAAACCCGCAAATCGCGGTCACACGTGAGATCGACGTATCGGTGGTACGCAACAACTCACGCGCGCGTTTCAACCGCAACGTAAGGTAATAATGCGTCGGCGATACGTTCAAATACGCCTTGAACATTCGCTGCAAATGCCGCTGCGAGAGCCGCACGAGCCGCGCCAGCTCCTCCAGCGAAAGCGGCTCCTTGATATTCGCTTCCATCAGCCGCACGACCTCCACGAGTTCGGCCCGCGAAAAGCCCACGCGCGCGTCCACGGGTATGGGCTGCAGATCAGTGGAGCTGCGAATGCGTTCGAGGATGAACTGTTCGGACACCTTGGCAGCAAGGCTTTGCCCAAGGCGCGCGCCAACGAGTTCAAGCATCAGGTCGAGCGGCGCGGTGCCCCCGGTGCAGGTAAGGCGGTCGCGATCGACAACAAACAGCTCGTCGGCAAAGCGTACGCGCGGAAACTCCTGGTGCAGCACCGTAAGATCTTCCCAATGCACGGCGCAGCGATAACCGTCCAGCAACCCGCTCGCCATCAGCGCGTATGCACCGGTGCAGATGCCGCCAAGCGGCACGCCCTGCTGCGCCACCATGGCGAGCGTGGCGCGCACGCTGTCGCTCATGATCTCGCGAATGCGTATGCCGCCGCACACGATCAGCACGTCGGGCAGGCACGCCGGGGCGAGCGCCTGCGCGGGGCGCACCGTGATGCCGTTGCTGGCGCGGGCCGGTGCGCCGTCGAGCGAGTAGATCGACCAGCGGTAATGGTCCGCGCGCCCCACGTAGTTCGCCATGCGCAGAACCTCGACCGCGCTCGAAAACGCGATCATCGAAAAGTTCTGCAACGTCAGGAAACCGAAATGCCTGATGGACGATGCCGTGCGCGTTTCGGGCTCGGGCATGGCGATGTCGGTCGTCACATTGCGCTCCTCGGGAACGGCGGTTGATCGTATTAGTTCAAACCATTACGCCTCGACGACTGCAGGCCGCACGCGCATTAGATGCTTGAGCCCGGAGAACAACGGTGCTTTCACGGCGCCCGGTGCGCGGCCAAAGCTTTCGGTAATGCGGTCGAGAATAATCGCGAGCAGCACGACTGAAAGTCCGCTTTCGAAACCGAGGCCAATATCCAGCCGCTGAATACTCGCGAGCACATCGTTGCCAAGACCTCCCGCCCCGACCATCGAAGCGATGATGACCATGGAAAGCGCCATCATGATGGTCTGGTTCACGCCCTGCATGATCGAAGGCAGCGCATTCGGAAACTGCACCTTGTACAGCAACTGCCACGGCGTGCAACCGAACGCCTGCCCGGCTTCCACGATCTCGCGGTTCACATGCTTGATGCCGAGGCTCGTGAGGCGCACGGCGGGCGGCATGGCGAAGATCACGGTGGAGAGAATGCCTGGCACGCGGCCAAGGCCAAACAGCATCGCGGCAGGAATCAGATAGACGAAGGCCGGCATCGTCTGCATCAGGTCGAGGATGGGCCGCACGATGGTCTGCACGACCTTGCTCTTGGCCGTCCAGATGCCGAGCGGAATGCCGATCACGAGGCTGATCACCGTTGACGAAAGCGTGAGGCCGAGTGTCACGACGGTCTGATCCCAGAAGCCGGTCGCATAGATCAGCAATAGCGAACAGGTCGCGAAGATCGCGAAGCGCCAGCCCACGCGCCACAGGCCGATGGCGATGAAGAACGCCATGAGCGCCCACATGGGGATAGCCTGCAAGCCGTGCTCGACAAGTGCGGCGAAGCCCTCGATGGCCTTGCCGACGGCATCGAAGCTGTTGGCGTCGTGGTCGAGCAGATAGTGAACCGACTGATCGACCCACTGGCCGATGGGAATGATCTCAGACATGAGCACCTCGATTACGCGTAATGACCTTCAGAACGGCAGCCTGATCGATGGAGCCGCAGTAACGGCCCTCGTCGTCGACCACGGGCAGCGCCGTCGTGTTCGCACACACGCGCGTCACGACCTGCTCCAGCGGCGTGCCCAGCGTGATGCATTCGACTTTCTTGAGCGACGGCTGCGCGGCGCCAATCGCATCGCGCGTGACGAAACCGCTGATGCGCCGCTGCCCGTCCAGCACGAACGCGTATTCGGCGCTGCCGTTGAGCGACGAAGCCACGCTTTTCGCGTCGAGCGAGCGAATGAGCGGCACCGCTTCGCGCTGCATGAGATCGCCTGCCGTGAGATAGCGGCTCGTGTCCACGCCGTCGAAGAACGCGCGCACGTAGTCATCGGCAGGATTACTGATGATTTCCTGCGGCGTGCCGATCTGCACGATGCGACCGCCTTCCATGATCGCGATGCGGCTGCCAATGCGCAGCGCCTCTTCAAGATCGTGCGAGACGAACATGATCGTGCGGCGCTGCTCCTTTTGCAGTTGCAGCAGCACGTTCTGCATTTCCTTGCGCTTGAGCGGATCGAGTGCGGAAAACGCTTCGTCCATGATCATCAGCGAGGGATTCACCGCAAGCGCGCGGGCGAGACCCACACGCTGCTGCATGCCGCCCGAAAGCTCGGCGGGCAGCTTCTGCGCAAATGCCGCGAGACCGACTTGCTCAAGCACGCTCAGCGCGCGCCGCTCGCGTTCCTTGCGGCCCACGCCCGCCACTTCGAGGCCGAACGCGGCGTTCGCCAGCACGCTGCGCTGCGGCATGAGCGCGAACGACTGAAACACCATGCTCATGTCGGTGCGGCGCAGCGAGACCAGCTCCGAGCGCCGCACGGCGGCGATATCGCGCCCGTCGATGATGACCTTGCCGGCAGTGGGCTCCACGAGCCGGTTGATGAGCCGGATCAGCGTGGACTTGCCCGAGCCGGAAAGCCCCATCAGCACGAAAATCTCGCCTTCATGCACCTCGAACGAGGCATTGTTCACACCGAGCACGTAGCCGGTCTTGGCGAACAGTTCGTCTTTCGTTGCGCCCTTGGCGAGCAGCTCACGTGCAAGCTTCGGGTTGGGCCCGAACACTTTGCATAATCCATCGACCACGATCTTGGGGGATTTCATCGACTCCATCTCCTCGAACGGCAGGCGCCGGCCCGCACGGTATGTCTACATGGTTGCCAGAAAAAGCCCGGCCGGGATGGCGAATTGCGACAGACGCTTACGCAAAAGCGACACGGCGCCGCTTCAGGAAAATCACGTGCTGCGCGTGCACAACCGCGGCGCGCACCCCGTAACGGACACGGGTCTGGCGGGGCCACAGCGGGCCCCCTGCCGTTTTTCTGCTGATGATTACTGCGTGGCTGCCCAGGCATTCACGCGGTCGCCGTGCGCGGCGATCCACGTGTCGGCGGCGGCGTCGGGCTTCTCGCCGTTCTGGATCGCGAGCATCACGCTGTCGATCTCGCCCGGCTTCCACTGGAAGTTCTTCAGGAACGCCACCACCTGCGGCGCCTTCTTCTCAAGCTCCGGGTTGGCCACGTTGTCCACGTGCTCGGCTGCGCCGTACACGTTCTTCGGATCGTCGAGGAAGCGCAGCTTGTACTTGGCGAACATCCAGTGCGGGGTCCAGCCCGTGACGATCACGGGCTTTTTCGAGCCCACATCGCGCGCCAGCTCGGCCGTCATCGCGCTGCCCGAACTCGGCATCACGCTGTAGCTGAGGTCGTATTGCTTGACGGCCTCGTCGGTTTTGCGCATCACGCCCGCGCCCGCGTCGATGCCGACGATGCGCCCGCCGAACGCCGACTTGTCCGCGTTCAGATCGGCGATGCTCTTCGCGCTCACGTAGTCAGGCACCACGAGGCCGATCTTCGCGCCTGGGAAGTTCGTGCCGAGGTCGACCACCTTGTCCTTGAACTGCGCCCAGTACGCGCCCTGGGTGACCGGCAGCCAGGCGGAAAGCGTCGCGTCGAGGTCGCCGCGCGCCACGCCCTGCCACATGATGCCCGCGGCCACGGGCACGAGTTGCACCGGGTAGCCATAGCGCTTCTCGATGATGCGCGCGGCCACGTTCGACGTCGCCACGCTGTCGTCCCAGCCTTCGACATAACCGATCTTCAAGGTCGGCTTGCCGTCGGCAAATGCCGGGGCGCTCAAGCTCACCATCGCCGATAACACACCGGTCCAAAAGAGTTTTCCAGCCAGCTTCATGGTCGATCTCCTGTGATATGGGCAAGCGCCCCGTCCTATGCAGATTCGCCCGCCACAATCTGCCGCTAACGTCGATTTACGACGTGTTCTTGTCGTTGCGCGACGCGCGCGCTATTTGTCGACGACGAGGTCGGACAGCGGCTTCGAGCAGCACAGCAGCGCCATGCCTTGATCGATTTCGCGCTGGCGTATGCCGCCGCTATGCTTCATCTCCACCTGCCCGGAAACGAGCTTGACCTTGCAGGTTCCACACATGCCCTGGCTGCACGAAGAGGCCAACCGCACGCCCGCTTGACGCGCGGCATCGAGCACGGTCTGTTGTGCGCCGCATTCAATCTCGCGGCGGCTCTTCGCGAACGTGATCTTGAAGCTGGCCGTTTCGACGGACGATTCTGATTCCGCCGGAGGCTGCTCCACCGGCGCTTCGTCTGGCGCCGTAAGCGTTTCGAATGAAAAACTCTCTTCGTGGTAGCGTTCGCGCGCGAAACCGGCTTCGTCGAGCAGATCGCGCACGGCTTTCATGTAGGGTGCGGGCCCGCAGGTAAAGATTTCGCGCTCCATGAAGTCCGGCGCGATGAGCTTCAACAGCGGCAGCGAAAGAAAGCCGGTCACGCCCGGCCAATCGGTGCGTGCGCCCACCCTCTCGCAGACGAACGACGTGCGGAAATTGGCGCGGCTCGAAGCGATCAGTTCCAGCTCGCGTGCGAAGATGATGTCGTCGGGCGTGCGGGCGCTGTGCACGAAAACGATGTCGCGGTCCTCGGCGAGATCGTGATGTGCGCGGCTCATCGACATGAGCGGCGTGACGCCCGACCCGGCGGAAAGAAACAGATACTTCGGCGCAGGGTGACGCGCGCACGTGAATTCGCCGGCCGGCCCGAGCACGCGCAGCGAAACGCCGGGGCGCAGATTGTCGTGCAGCCAGTTCGACACCTTGCCGCCGGGCACCCGCTTGACCGTGATGGAAATCGTATGAGGCCGCGCGGGCGACGACGAAATCGTATAGCACCGGTTGATGGCCTCCCCGTCGATCTCGAGTTCGAGTGTGAGGAATTGCCCCGGCTCGAACGAGAACGTGCGGCCCTGCGGCGAGCGCAGGAAAAAACTCTTCACGTCGTGCGTTTCCTGCCATACGTGGCAGCACTCGAGGGTTTCTTCGACCTCGCTCGTCCACCGTTCGGGCAACGCGCCCCAGAACGCCGGGCGCGTCACCCGGCTGTCGCTGAGATCGAGTGGATTGAATTGGGCCGCGTCTCGCATCATGTCAAACTCCGCTCTCTTTACTTTTACGCGCGTGCGTTATGCGCCGATCTGCCTGGCGAGGCGGCCGATATACCAGGCCGAGAACTTTTCGACGAGCCCTTCCGTGTACGGCGAATACGGGCCCGGCTCATACGCACTGCTCGCCGCGCCGCGCTGCGAATACTCCACGAGCGTGCGGTCCTGGTTGTTGGTCGCGTTCCACACGGCGGTGAGATTGTCCACGTCGTAGTCGATGCCTTCGCGCGCGTCCTTGTGAACGAGCCAGCGCGTGCGCACGAGCGTCTCGCCCGCGGAAAGCGGAATGACCGAAAACGACACGATGTGATCGCTCATGAAGTGATGCCACGAATTCGGCTGCGTCCAGAACGAGAGACCGCCTAGATCCGCTGTGCGGAATTCGCCAAGCAGCTTCTTCGAGGCGACCTTCGCGTCGAGCGTTTGCGACTCGCCGCAGCGGTCGAGCGGCAGGCGTTGCGTGCGAAAACCGGTGACGTCCAGCAGTTTTTCGATTTCGACCGATGGCAGGTCCATTGCTTCCCACTGCTTCGCGCGCTCGTTGCAGGTGCGCTCGAACGCATCCATGCCTTCCGCATTGGCTTCCGTCCGTGCGTAGCCAAAGCCGTATTCGTAGAGCGAAATGGTCAGCTCGGGATGGTTCGCCACGCAGTGATAGCACTCGCGGTTGTTTTCCATCACGAGCTTCCAGTTGCCCTTCTCGATGATGTCGACCTGCGCGGCGACCTTGCAGCCCGCCAGATCGTGCGGCAGCAAATACGGCTCCATTTCGGCGCGCATGTCCGCGAAGTCGGTGGGCGGTTCTTCGGCGAGGCACACGAAGATCAGGCCCGCGAGATTTTCCACGTGCACGGTCTTGAGGCTGTGCTTGCAGCGGTCGAACTGCTCGCCCATGTGCTCGGCGAACATCAGCGCGCCGGTGAGGTTGTAGGTCCAGCTGTGGTACGGGCAGACGATATTGCCCACCGAGCCCTTTTCTTCATTGCACAGGCGCGCACCGCGATGGCGGCAGACGTTGTGGAACGCGCGCACCTGCATGTCGTCGTCGCGCACGATCAGGATCGAGTCGCCCGCCAGTTCGATGGTCACGTAATCGCCCGGTTCGGGAATTTCCGCTTCGGTTGCGACCTCGATCCAGTGCTGCCGGAAAATCGTCTCCATATCGAGCGCGAAAATCTCCTCGCTCAGGTAGAAGGGCGCTTCCAGGCTGTAACCCGCCTGACGCCGCTCGATCAGTGCGCGAATCTCTGCCGTTACTTTCATGTGTGCTCCGGATTTTTCATCCCAGTTCGTTGCCGACACGCCAGCAAAATCAGTAGTCGATGAGTTGATGCTCGCGCAAATAAGCGAGGATCACTTGTGCTTTTTCGACCGAACTCCCCTCAATTACGACGTTGCCGCCCCGGCTTTCGGTCGTGGTCGCCGAAAGCATGCGCGCGTGGCCCGAGCGCTTCTCTGCCGCGGCGAGGCGCACAGGCTTGCGCTCGATGGGGCCAACGGTCCATGCGGCGGATTCGGTGGATTCGGTGGAAGCGGCAACGCTCGCACGCGTGGCGTGCTCGGGCCGCACCGCGCCCGCACGCAAGCGCGCGTAGGCATAGCGAGGCTGGGCGTTGGCGAGCGGATGCACGGCGATCACGGCGGGCAGCGCCGTTTGCACGCGCCGGCGCAGCCCTTTGGGCAGGAACTGCCGCACGACGGCGGTGCGCGCGGCCACATTGACGTCGATGTCCACGGCGCTCCCCACCAACGGCACCCCAAGCGCGGCTGCCAAGCGGTACGGCAGCATGCCGCTGTCGTGCGCCCCTTCGGCGCGCGTGCCGGTCAAGACGAGGTCGTAACCGCGCACGCGCTCGGCGATAAGGCGCGCCGCGTCGTCGGACGGCGTGCAGGCCAGCACCTCCACTTCCTGCGCGCCTAGCGCAAGGTATTCGGCGAGCGCCGGATCGGCGGCATCGCCTGCATGCAGCACGGACAGACGCGCGCGATGCCGCTCGGCGAGCGTGCGCGCAAGGTCGAGCGCGAGCGCGTCGTTGCGGCTATAGCGCGGTGCGCCGCTTACCGGGTGGCGCCCCACTGAAACGAGCACGGCGATGCGCTCAATGGCGCGTTGAGGATCATGGCGTGCGTTCATGCGGCAACTCCTGCGCAATGCGTGTCGTCATGTATGGCGCTTGCCCCGCCCCGCGTGGCGCGTGCGGCCTGCACCTGCTCGATCAGCGCGGCGATGGTGCCTTGCGCGTCGCCGACCACGGTCAGATTGGCGCGCTTCGCGATTGGCGCGCTGCCGTCGAGATTCACGGCGATCACATGGCGGCAGTCCTTGATGCCCTGCAAGTGCTGCACGGCCCCGGAAATGCCGAACGCGATATACACGCTCGCCTCGACCGTCTTGCCCGTTGCGCCCACCTGCTTGTCGCGCGTGAAGTGACCGTTGTCCACGGCCACGCGGCTCGCGCCAATGGCGGCGCCGAATGCGCCCGCGAGCCGGCCAAACGCCGCGATGTCGGTCACGCCGTTGCCCGCCGAGACGATGAAATCGGCCTCTTCGAGCGCGACCTGGGCGGCGTCGATGGATTCGAGGCCGAGATCCTTATACGGCGACGCGAGGTCGTTGGCAGGCCGGATGAAATCGCCCGCAAGCCGCTCACCCGCACCAACGAACGGCAGCTTCGAATCGACGGCGTTCGGCGCGAGCAGGATCACATCGGGCAGCGAGCGCGCGGCCCACGCGCGCTTTGCCTGCTCGTACACGCCGACATGCTTCGCGTCGATCTCCACCACATGCGCCGCCACGCTCGCCCCGGCGCTGGCCGCGTAGCGCCGCCCGAGATCGCCGTCGCCATAGGCGTTGTCGGGCACAAATACATGCTTCGGGGCAAGCGCCGCCGCGCAGGCCCGCAGCGCGCGCAACTCGCTTTCCGGCGCGAACGTGCGGCGCTCGAATCCGGGCAGTTCGATCAGCTTGTCCACGCCGAGCGCCCCGGCGTCGTCTTTCAGTTCGCCGAACACGAGCAGCGCCACTTCGGTTTGCGCGTCGGCGAGCAGCGCGGCGGCGGCAATGGCCTGGCACGCGTGGTCGTCGAGCGCGCCGCGTTCGGCATGCGCGACTACGAGAAAAAACTGGTTCGGGTTGCTAATCACACGACGAGGCTTCGTCGCACCGGTGTGACCGTGTTGCATGAGCCATTGCGCCGCGCTTGCATCCGCGCTGCCGGTCTCGCCCAGCGTAATGCGCTTGAGGCCAGCCGCCGTGACGACGAAGGGGCGGCGCGGATCGATTCGTTTGAGGGTATTCATCGACTCACTCCAGCGAGGCGGCCACGAGTTCGGCCACGTCGAGCACGTCCGGGCGCGGGCCCACCACGCCTTCGAGCATGGCCGTGCATTGCGGGCAGGCCACGGCGACGACGTCGGCGTTCACTGCGCGCGCGTCGGCGATGCGGATATCGGGAATGCGCTGCTTGCCGGGGATATCGGTGAGCGGCGCGCCGCCACCGCCGCCGCAGCAACGTGCGCGCATGCCGCTGCGCTCCATCTCCACGACCTTGATGCCGATGGTCTTGAGCAGCTTGCGCGGCGCTTCGGTTTCGCCGTTGTAGCGGCCCAGATAGCAAGGATCGTGATACGTCGTGCGCTTTTCAGCGAGCGCCTGCACGGCCTTGGGCGCGATGCGTCCGGTCGCGGCAAGCTCCGCGAGGTAGGTCGTGTGATGCAGCACCTCGTAACGCCCGCCCAGCGCGCGGTACTCGTTGCGCAGGCTGTGCATGACATGCGGATCGGCGGTCACGATGCGCGCGAAGTTCAGCGTAGCGAGCGTCGTCATCATCTGCCTGGCCATGCGCTGGAACGTCGCCTCGTCGCCCAGGCGGCGCGCCACGTCGCCTGTGTCGGTTTCGCACCCGCCGAGCACCGCGTAGTTCACGCCCGCCTTGTTGAGCACCTTCACGAGCGCGCGCAGCGTGCGCTGATAGCGCATGTCGAACGCGCCCTCGCCCGCCACCACGAGAATGTCCACACGCTTGCCCGGTTGCGCCACGGGTGCATTGAGGTCCACCGCCCAGTCGTAGCGCGCCGCCTTGTCGTAGCCGCCGGCCGTGCCCGTTTCGCGCAGATTGGCGAGCACTTCGGGGCCCTTGCCCGGCACTTCGCCAAGCACGAGCGTCTGGTTGCGGCGCATGTCGACGATCGCATCGACGTGCTCGATCAGCATGGGGCACTCCTGCACGCAGGCGCGGCAGGTGGTGCAAGACCAAAGCGTTTGCGCTTCGATCAGGCCGGAAACGATCGGGCCGTTCGGCGCACCGCTATGCTGGCCAACCTGGATGCCGGGCGTGGGGCTGCCCGCATAGGCCGCGTCGGTGCCGCCCGCCATGCCGACCACGAGGTCCTGAATCAGCTTCTTGGGATTGAGCGGCTGGCCCGAAGCGAATGCGGGGCACGCGGCCTCGCATTTGCCGCACTGCACGCAGGCGTCGAAGCTCAACAGCTGGTTCCAGCGAAACTCAACGGGCTTCGCCACGCCGTATTCCTGCTTCTCTTCGATGTCGGGGAGCTTCAGCGCCGTGGGCGGCGTGGCCGTGCCGTTGCCGGTCCAACCCTCGCGCGTTGCCGAAAAGCGCTCCTGGCGCGGATGGAACGCCAGATGCAACAGGCCGGCAATCGCGTGCTTCATCGGGCCGCCCTTCGCTGCGCCAAACGTCATCGCGAACGCGCCAACGCCGATCAGCACGGCGCAAAGCACCGCGAAGCCGCCCGACATGGCGCCCGCAGGCACCAACGTAAAGAGCGCCACGCCCAGCGCGAACGAACCGAGCAGCCACGGCAGCGTATTCCACGGCCCTCGCGAGAGACGCGCTGGGACATCTTTCGCGTGACGGCGACGCCAGACGAACACCGCACCGATCAGCATGGCGAGCGCCGCGAGAAAGATGAGCTTGTCGAGCCACGGCGAATAGATCGCGAGCCCGTAGTTGACGAACACGAGCGCAAGCGCCGCGATCGCACCACCGGCCGTCGCGACGTGCGTCTTCGCGATATACGGGTCACGCGCCACCACGTGGTGCAAATCGACGAAATAACGTTTCGGTATGCTGAACAGCTTCGCGAAGCCCACAGAGCTGGGCGCGGCGGCGCGCCCCACCCGCCAGAAGGCGGCGCGCTTCGCGACCGCGAACGCGAGCCCCGCCATCGACATCCACAACAGCGCGGTAATGAGCCAGGTCGGATTCATGGTTCAGAAGTCCTTGGCAAGCCGCAGCGCGTCGTAAATCGCGCCGTGGATGTTGTGCAAGGAAATGCAGTCGCCCACGCGGAAGAGCAGGAAACGGCCATTACCGAGGTCCTCGGAAAGACACGGCTGCGCCTCGGCCGCGAAGAGCTTGTGCACGTCCACCTGACCGCGATTGACCGATTCGGGCTTGAGCTTCCAGTACAACTCGTCGTTCGGCGTGCTGCCGTTTTCGATCACTACCTGATCGACGGCGCGCTCTTCCTGCTCCTCCGTGTACTCGTTGCGCAGCACGGCGATCTTCTTGCCGTCTTCTTCGTACACGCGATCGAGCCAGTAATTCGGCGTGTGAATCACGCCCTGTGCGTAGAGGCGGCGATAGAAGATCGGGAACGTGGTGCCGCCCACGTCGTCGGCGACCTTGACGTCGGGCGTAACGATTTCGACCTTCGAGCCACGGCTCGAAATGAAGTCGGCCACGCCCGCGCCCGCATGCGTGCTCACGCCGTCGTACACGAGCACGTTCTGCTTCGGCTCGACCTTGCCGCTCAGGATGTCCCACGCGCTCACGGCCAGCCCCTCTTCCACGCCCCAGGCCGGAACCTGCTGCGTGAAGCTCGACCCACCGGTTGCGAGCACGATGATGTCGGGCTTTTCCGCGAGAATCGTTTTCTCGTCGGCCGCGACGCCAAGGCGGCGATCCACGCCCAGGCGCTTCGTCTCCATGTCGAACCAGCGCACGATGCCCGCCATCTGCTCGCGCTGCGGCGCTTTCGCTGCGAGCAGGATCTGGCCGCCCACGGCGTCGTTCTTTTCGAACAGCACCACGTCATGGCCGCGCAGCCGCGCCACGCGCGCCGCTTCCAGCCCCGCCGGGCCCGCGCCGACCACCACGACCTTACGCTTCGGGCCACGCGATTTTTCGATGACATGGGGCATGGTCGCTTCGCGCGACGTTGCGGCGTTCTGCACGCACAGCACGTCGAGCCCGTTGTACTGGCGGTCGATGCAATAGTTCGCGCCCACGCACTGCTTGATTTCGTCTTCGCGGCCGTCGCGAATCTTGATGACCATGTGCGGGTCGGCGATCTGCGCGCGCGTCATGCCGACGAGATCGACCATGCCGCTCGCGAGCAAACGCTCGGCCTGGCCCGCGTCGCGAATGCTCTGCGCGTGCATCACGGGCAGCTTGACCACCGACTTGATGCCAGCCGCGAGATGCACGAACGGCTCGGGCGGCAGCGCCATGGGCGGCATGCAGTTCGCGAGCGTGTTGTGCGTGTCCGCGCCGGAGCCGATGACGCCGAGATAATCGATGAGACCCGTTTCCGACATCGCCTGCGCGATGTCCTTCAACTGCTCGTGATCAAGGCCGTCTTCATGGAATTCGTCGCCGCACATGCGCAGGCCGACGCAAAAGTCCTTGCCCACCGCCTCACGCACGGCCTTGAGCACTTCCACGCCAAAGCGCAGACGGTTTTCGAGCGAGCCGCCCCATTCGTCGGTGCGAAAGTTCGTGCGCGGGCTCCAGAATTGATCGATCAGATGCTGGTGCGCGGCAGAGATTTCGATGCCGTCCATGCCCGCGTCTTTCACGCGCTTCGCTGCCGCCGCGAAGTCGCCGATGATGCGGCGGATTTCCTCCACCTCGATGATCTTCGCGTTGCCGCGGTGCACCGGTTCGCGCACCCCCGAAGGCGACATCAGATGCGGCCAGTGTTCGCCGTGAAAGGCGGAACGGCGGCCCATATGCGTGGCCTGGATCATGATCTTCGCGCCGTGGCGGTGCATGGCTTCGGCCAGACGCGCGAGCGGATCGATGATCTTGTCCGTGGCGAGGTTCACCGATTTCCACCAGCCCTGGGGACTGTCGATCGACACCGGGCTCGAGCCACCGCACACGGCGAGGCCCACGCCACCCTTGGCCTTCTCCTCGTAGTAGCGGATATAGCGGTCGCCCGGCAAGCCGCCCGGCTCCGCGTAGACCTCCGCATGGGCCGTGCTGACGATGCGGTTACGCAGCGTGAGCTGATTGAGCGTCAAGGGTTTGAACAAATTGGGGTAGCGCATCGCAGACGACCTCTGGTGTTCGTGTCTTTCGGTGAGTCCTGTATTACGGGGCGCCGGCCGTTCAGGCGGCGATCGGCGAGACTTCGAATACGCAGTGCGCGTGGCCTTCGGCGGCGCACTGCACTTCCTTCGAGTGCGCGCGCGGCGCGTTCTTGCCGCCTTCCGTGGTGTCGTTCACCCAGTCCATCGCGCCTGCGAACCAGCCCGCGAACATGTAGCAGAGCTTGCCCTCTTTGCCCGGCTGCGCGAGCACGAACGACGAATGGCGCAATTCGATCTTCGCGCGCGCCGTGGCCGGGTCCGCCTCGCGGATCGTGAAAAGGCCCCAGCCGCGCTGCGAAAGACGCTTCAGGTAATGCTCGAACACGGCCATGCCCGCCATGCCGTGCTTTTCGGCTTCCTTCGCGCACCAGTGGTACGCCGACTTGTAGCCGGCCTTGTAGAGAATCTCGGCGTACGCGTCGCGGCCCAGCGCCTCTTCCACGGCGGTGTGATTGTTGGTGAAGAAGTGGCGCGGCACATACAGCATCGGCAGCGCGTCCGTGGTCCAGACGCCGGTGGCGGGATCGACATCGATCGGCAGTTGCGGTTGCATTTCGTGGGGCTCCAGTGACTCAGTGAGCGAATTTATTTAGGGTTTCTAATTTCTTGCGATGGCCTTTCCGTATCAACCGGTCAGGCCTGGCGGTCAACCGCCCCAGACTTCGCCGAACACACGCATCCAGTTCTCGCCCATCACCTTCTTGATGCGCGTTTCGCTCCAGCCTGCTTTTTGCATGGCGGCGGTGAGATTGGGAAATTCACCGATCGTGCGGATGCCTTCCGGATTCACCACCTTGCCGAAATTCGTGAGGCGGCGATAACGGCCCTTGTCGTGCGTGATCCAGTCGAAGAACTCGGTGCTGTAGCCCTGCGTGAAGTCGGTGCCAATGCCTACGCGGTCTTCGCCGATCAGATCGACCACGTATTCGATCGCTTCGATGTAATCCTCGACGGTCGAATCCGGGCCTTTCTTGAGGAACGGCGCGAACATGGTCACGCCGACAAAACCGTTCGCATCGGCGATTTCCTTCAATTGCTCATCGGTCTTGTTGCGCGGATGCTCCTTGAGACCCGACGGACAGCAGTGCGAATACGTGACCGGCTTCTTCGAGCAGGCAATCGCGTCCGACGAAGTCTTTCCGCCCACGTGCGAAAGATCGACCAGGATGCCCACGCGGTTCATTTCCTGGATCACTTCGCGCCCGTAACCGGAGAGGCCGCCGTCCGGCTCATAGCAGCCGGTGCCCACGAGGTTCTGCGTGTTGTAGCAAAGCTGCACCACATTCACGCCGAGTTCCTTGAACACCTCGATATAGCCAAGGTTGTCCTCGAACGCATACGAGTTCTGGAAGCCGAAGATAATGCCGGTCTTGTTCTCTTTCTTCGCACGCACAATGTCGTCGGTCGTGCGCACGAGCGTGAGGATCTCGCTGTACTCGCGAATTTGCTGCTTCATTTGCGCGATGTTGTCGACGGTCTTCTGGAAGTCTTCCCATACAGAAACCGTGCAGTTGACGGCGGTAACGCCGCCCTTGCGCATGTCTTCGAACACCGAGCGCTCGAACTTCGAAATGTTCAGGCCGTCGATGATGATGCTGTTGTCGTGCAGAGTGCTCATTAGCCGCTCCGGAACTCGCGAATGAAATTGAAAGGCGGTGGTGTGATGAATCAGGCTTGCGCGTAGATCGGGAAGCGTTCGCACAGCGCGAAGATCTCGCGGCGCACGCGCTGCTCGGTGGCCGCGTCGCCTTCGGGATGCGTGCGCAGTGAGTCGAACACTTCGAGAATCAGGCGGCCGATCTCGCGGAACTCGTTCACGCCAAAGCCGCGCGTGGTGCCTGCGGGCGTGCCGAGGCGAATGCCCGAGGTGACCGTGGGCTTTTCGGCGTCGAACGGAATGCCGTTCTTGTTGCAGGTGATGCCGGCGCGCTCCAGCGCCTGCTCGACCTGATTGCCCTTGAGGCCCTTGGGCCGCAGATCGACGAGCAGCAGGTGGTTGTCCGTGCCGCCCGTCACGAGGTCCACACCGCCCGCTTTCAGCACGTCGCCCAGCGCCTTCGCATTGGCGAGCACACTGTCGATATAGGTCTTGAAGCTCGCATCGAGCGCTTCGCCGAACGCCACGGCCTTGCCGGCGATCACGTGCATGAGCGGACCGCCTTGCAGGCCGGGGAATACGGCCGAGTTGATCTTTTTCGCGATCTCCTCGTCGTTGGTCAGCACGAAGCCGCCGCGCGGGCCGCGCAGCGTCTTGTGAGTCGTCGACGTGACGACATGCGCATGCTCGACCGGATTCTGATGCCGCCCCGCTGCGATGATGCCCGCGATATGGGCCATGTCCACCATGAGCTTCGCTCCGACCGAGTCGGCGATCGCACGAAAACGTGCGAAGTCGAGCGCGCGCGGATAAGCGGAAAAGCCCGCGATGATGAGGTTCGGCTTGTGCTGCTGCGCGAGCGCTTCGACCTGGTCGTAGTCAATCAGCATGGTTTCGCGATTCACGCCGTACTGCACGGCGTTGAACCACTTGCCGGAAAGCGCCGGTTTGGCGCCGTGCGTGAGGTGGCCGCCCGCGTCGAGCGACATGCCGAGCACCGTGTCGCCCGGTTTGGCGAGCGCGAGCATGACCGAACCGTTGGCCTGCGCGCCCGAGTGCGGTTGCACGTTGGCGAAACCGGCATTGAAAAGCTGCTTGATGCGGCTGATGGCAAGCGCTTCCACCTCGTCGGCGAATTCGCAACCGCCGTAGTAACGCTTGCCCGGATAGCCTTCCGCGTACTTGTTGGTCAGCACCGAGCCTTGCGCCTCGAGCACGGCGCGCGACACGATGTTTTCCGACGCGATCATTTCGACCTGCGACTGCTGCCGCTCGAGTTCTTTCAGGATGCTGCCGCGAACCGCCGAATCGCGCTGCGCCAGCGTTTGCGAAAAGAAAGGTTGAGTATTCGACATGGGGCTTCCGTGACAATGAATGAAGGACGTCCTGCAATGCTCGAGGCCCCGTCACGGCTGGCTTTACGGCGGTTTAACCGGTTGGGGACCGACGGTTCTATTCTTGTCGTTCGAAATGGCGCTCAACGTCGAAATTCAGACGCGTTCTTTTCCTTTTCCGCCATCCGCGTCCATTTTTCACAAGTGACCCTGGCTGCGCCCGCCCGCTCAAGGTGCACGGTGCCCCATGTTTCCCAATCCGAATTATTTATCGTGCATCGCAGTGCACCAATCCCGCACCCTCGTTCTTTTCCGCGTTTGGCATTTTTGTCCAGATGACTCAGGGTTTTGCCGCATGGCAAACTGGACCCGCCAAATTCGAAAATTGCGGTAGCGTAGCCGGCCCCCCGGGCCTGACCGGGCCCCCACTGGGCACAAGGCTACCGATCACAAGGAATCGTCCCCCATGCTGCCGGATCGCACAGCGTCGTTCGCGCACTTCGCGTTCATGCCGCTGCCCGACTTCACGATGATCGCGTTTACGAACGCTATCGAAGTCCTTCGTATGGCTAATTACCTGAGCGGGCAGCCGCTTTACAGGTGGTCGATCATCAGCCCGGAGGGCGGTCCGGTCACGTCGAGCAATGGGCTTTCCATCGACACCGGCCCTGCCGAATGCGTGGGGCAGCCCGATATCGTGTTCGTTTGCGGCGGCATCGACGTGCAGCGCGCCACCACGGCGGCGCATCTCGCTGCGTTGCGCCGCTTTGCGCGCATGGGGGTTGCGCTGGGCAGCCTTTGCACGGGGACCTATGCGCTCGCGAAGTCCGGGCTGCTGGCAGGGTATGCGTGTGCGATTCACTGGGAGAACATGTCGGCGCTGAAGGAAGAGTTTCCGTCCACGCGGTTTCTCAAGGAGCTCTTCGTTATTGATCGCGACCGCGTGACCTGCACGGGTGGCGTTGCGCCGCTCGATATGATGCTGCACCTCATCACGGCGCGTGTGGGGACTGCACGCGTGACGCAGATTGCCGAGCAGTTCGTTGTGGAGCATGTGCGCGATACCTCGGCTCAGCAGCGCATGCCGCTAGTTGCCCGGCTTGGGTCGGCGAACAAGTCGCTCTTCGAAGTCATCTCGCTTATGGAGAACAATATCGAGGAGCCGCTCTCGCGTGAAGAACTCGCGCGTTTGGCGAATATGTCCCAGCGGCAGTTGCAGCGGCTCTTTCATGAGCATCTCGGCATGACGCCTACTCATTACTATCTGACGCTGCGCCTGCGCCGTGCACGCGAGCTGCTGCTGCAGACCGATATGTCGATTATGCAGATTACGATGGCCTGCGGGTTTCAATCCGCTTGTCACTTCAGCAAGAGCTATCGGGATGCGTTTGGGAATGCGCCTACCGGCGAAAGGCGGAAGCGGATCGCTCCCCTATCTGGGGTGGATACGCCTGCTGCGGCTCTTGTTTCGCCTGCCACTGTGCATGTTTGAAACTTGTGTTCGTGGCGGTATGCATGCGTTGCCCCTGTGCGGGGCGGCACCTACTTTTCTTTGCAGCGGCAAAGAAAAGTAGGCAAAAGAAAGCCGCTCAAACCGCCAGCGCCTGCCACAGTTCACCTCGCGCCACCACACTTGAATGGCTCCGGAGCGTCTGTCATCTCGCACCACCGAACTGAGTGACAAGGCGCTCATTCTTCCGGTGGCGCTGCGCGCCCCGAAGGGCATAACTTAAAACCAGTGGTGCGCTTGCATTGCGTTACCCATGACAATGCCCCTTGGTTTCCCTTGCAGACCCGGCCGCTGCGCGCGTAGCGAGCAGCGGGAACGGACAAGCCCTTTGTCACTAACGAGAATGGTGCGAGATGACAGACGCTCCGGAGCCATTAACCTTTCGTGGTGCGAGGTGAACTGTGGCTGGCGCTGGCGGTTTGAGCGGCTTTCTTTTGCCTACTTTTCTTTGCCGCTGCAAAGAAAAGTAGGTGCCGCCCCGCACAGGGGCAACGCTCGCATACCACCACGAACACAAGGAAAGGCCAAAGCCCCACGAACCGGCGACAAAAAAACCTACGCCGCCAACAACCCATGCGGATCAATCACAAACTTCCGCGGCGCACCACCATCAAACTTCTTATAGCCTTCAGGCGCCTCATCAAGCGAAATAACCGACACATTAACGATCTTGGCAATCGGCAACCGATCAAACAAAATCGCCTGCATGAGATTGCGGTTGTATTTGAGCACGGGCGTTTGCCCGGTATGGAACGTATGCGACTTGGCCCAGCCAAGCCCGAAGCGGATGCTCAAACTCCCATGCTGTGCAGCCACGTCGCGCGCACCCGGATCGTCTGTCACATAAAGCCCCGGAATCCCAATCATCCCCGCAGGCCGCGTAATCTCCATCAGCGAATTGAGCACGGTGGCCGGCGCCTCCTCCGAGTGCCCAGAAGCGCCATGCCCGTGCGCTTCAAAGCCCACACAATCCACCGCACAATCGATTTCCGGTTTGCCAAGAATCTGTTCGATCTGCTCGCCGAGCGTCGCGTCTTTCGAAAGATCGACCACTTCGAAGCCCATCGCCTTCGCATGGGCAAGACGCTCCGCATTGATGTCACCGACGATCGTGCAGGCCGCACCGAGCAGGCGCGCCGAAGCCGCCGCCGCCATCCCCACCGGCCCCGCACCCGCGATATAAACAGTCGAACCCGGTTTCACGCCCGCCGTCACCGCGCCGTGATAGCCCGTGGGCAAGATATCCGAGAGGCACGTGAGATCGCGGATCTTCGACATGGCCTGATCGCGGTCCGGGAACTTCAGCAAGTTGAAATCGGCATACGGCACGAGCACGTATTCGGCCTGGCCGCCAATCCAGCCGCCCATGTCGACGTAGCCATACGCACCGCCCGCGCGTGAGGGATTCACGTTCAGGCACACGCCCGTGTGCTGCTCGCGGCACATCGCGCAACGCCCGCAGGCCACATTGAACGGCACAGAAACGAGGTCGCCGATCTTCAGCGTTTCGACGTCGTTGCCCACTTCCACCACTTCGCCCGTGATCTCGTGGCCCAGCACGAGACCGACGGGCGCCGTCGTACGTCCGCGCACCATATGCTGGTCCGAGCCGCAAATGTTCGTGCTGACCACCTTCAGAATGACGCCATGGCCGATCGAGCGTCCGCTCGGATCGACCATCTTCGGATACGCGATGTTCTGCACCTCGACCTTGCCCGGACCTTGATACACGACGCCTCGATTACCGCTCATCTCGCTGTCTCCTGTTTGATGCAGCTTCCAACGCTGCTCACTAGATAGCGCTTCCTCGCGCGGGCTTTCGCGTGAGGTAACGATGCTTCGAGGTTAGCCTGCCCGCCACATACGACGATGTGCAAAAAACGACGCACCTTTGCTTTGCACCGACATCGGGCTACGCGTTCTGCCCGCCACCATCGGCCCGAATCCATAGTCGATAGTCGGCGCGCGTCCAGTCGAGGGCCACGCCCACACGCCGCGTGCCCGGCCGGATCTTCGGCTTGTGCACCGCGAGCCTGAGCGTTTCCAGCGCGGGCCATTCGCGAAACGAAAACGCCGCAATGTCCGCCACCAGCGTTTCGAGCAGCCGTGTGTGCGGCTTGTGCCCGAGAAAATCCGCGAGACGTGTGCAATAGCCGTCGTAGTCGATCCAGTCGCCCGCTTCACCCGCTGCGCTCTTTTCGCGCGGCATGCAGCGATAGCCGAGCTGCGCGTCGATCACGAGCGGCTGCGGCGCGCCGTGCTCGTGCGGATAAATGCCGATGCGCGCCGGCACGCTCAACGCTTCGACGAACACGCTCCAGCCGCGCCCGCGTGGCTCGTCGTGCGGGCTGAGCGCCCCGATCGCACCCAGCGCCGGCTCGAACGCCGCATCGACGATCTTCATGGCGCGACCGACGCCGCGGCGTCGACCATCATGCGGCAGAAGTAATCGGCGAAACTGCGGCGCACGACGATTTCGAAGCGGTCGTCCCCGGTGGGTATCAGCACGATCGACGCCTTGAAATACACGCTTTGCGCGCATTGCCCCGGCTTGAACAGGCGCGCATGCAGATCGAGCGGACAGCCGCGCGAGAGCACGTCGCGCGCCCGCGTGCCTTCGATCTCGACTACGGTGCTGCCGCTGCCGACGTCCACGGCCGCCGCATAAGCATCGCCAAGCACGGCGGCGAGCTTCGCTTCGAGCATGCCGGTTTGCACCGGTGCGAGCGAGCGCACGAGCCACTCATCGGGCCCGAGCCAGAGCACGTCGTATTGGTCGCTGCGTGCGACGGTGTTCGGCGCGGCGGGCGGCTCGCAGCCCACTACGCTGGCGAACGCCGCGACGAACGCCGGGTCGCTCAATTCGCCGCGCACGTTCACGAGGTCGCGAAACGGCAGCTCGCGCATGGCAAACGCCTTCGAGGCGCGCCCTTCCTGCGCTTTGATCAGATCCGCTGCGCCGACGAGCGGCGACTCGAGGCGCACGCCAACGATGCGCTCCGCGACCGGCAGGGGGTCCTTCGTTTCATTCAACATGCTGACGCACTCCTTCCGTGTCGTAGAAAATCGGGCTTGCGATCTGCGCGCTGACGCGCCGGCCATCGGCCATGGGAATCACCACGCGCTCGCCCATCTTGTTCAAGCCGCCCTTCACGACCGCGAGCGCAATCGAACGCTGGAGGATCGGGCTGTAGTAGCTCGACGTGACGTGGCCGATCATCGGCGTCGTGCCATCGGGCCGCGCCTGCGCGTCGGGCGCGATGATCTGGCCGCCTTCGGGCAACACGTATTGCGCGTCGTCCGTTAGCAGTCCGACGAACTGCTTGCGGTTTTCCTTGGCGGTGTCCGAACGCTTGAGCGAGCGGCGGCCGAGAAAGTCCTTCGTCTGCGATACAAGACCGCCCATGCCGAGGTCGAATGGCGTAACCGACCCGTCCGTATCCTGGCCCACGATGATGTAACCCTTCTCCGCACGCAACACGTGCATCGTTTCCGTGCCGTAAGGCGTGATGTCGAATTCGGCGCCCGCTTCCATCAGCGCCTCCCACACGGCGCGGCCCGCATTGGCCGGCACGTTCACCTCATAGGCCAGCTCGCCCGAGAAGCTGATGCGCATGACGCGCGACTTCACGCCCGCGACCGTGCCGTTGCGATACGACATGAACGGGAATGCGGCGTTGTCGAAGTCGATGTCCTTGCACACCTTCTGCAGCACCTTGCGGCTCTTCGGGCCGACCACGGCGAACGTCGCCCAGTGGTCGGTGACGGAAGCCAGACGCACCTTCATATCGGGCCATTCGGTCTGCAGCCAGCGTTCGAGCCACGTGAGCACGCGCGCGGCGCCGCCCGTCGTGGTGGTCATCATGTAGTGCTGCTGGCCGAGGCGCACCGTCACGCCGTCGTCGAACACCATGCCGTTTTCGTCGAGCATCAGGCCGTAGCGGCACTTGCCCACTTCGAGCTTGAGCCACGGGTTCGTGTACACCCAGTTGAGCAGCTTCGCGGCGTCGGGGCCTTGAATGTCGATCTTGCCGAGCGTAGAGGCATCAAGAATGCCCACGCTGTTGCGCACCGCAAGGCACTCGCGCTTCACGGCTGCGTGCAGATTCTCGCCGCTCTTCGGGTAGTACCACGGACGCTTCCAGTTGCCCACGTCCTCGAATTCCGCGCCATGCTGCACGTGCCATTCGTGAATGCAGGTCTTGCGGATCGGGTCGAGCATGTCGCCGAGTTCGCGCCCCGCAAACGTGCCGAACGTGACGGGCGTGTAATTTGGGCGGAACGTCGTCGTGCCCGTTTCGGGAATCGTCTTGCCGAGCGCACTGGCGAGAATCGCCATGCCGTTGATATTGCCGAGCTTGCCCTGGTCGGTGCCGAAACCCATGGCCGTATAGCGCTTCACGTGTTCGACCGACTCGAAGCCTTCGCGTGCGGCGAGCAGAATGTCCGCGGCCGAAACGTCGTTCTGGAAGTCGACAAACTGCTTGGGCCCGCGCGCCGCGTCCTTGCGGCTGCCGACGAGCCACAGCGCCTCAAGCGGCGTTTCCGCAACCTCGGCGGCTTTCGGCACGGCCGGCCGCTTGACCGGGAAGCCGAGCGACTTCACCGCGTCGATGCCGCCGTCCACGCCCTGCGTGAGCGCGCGGGCCAGGCCGAATTCGCCCACCGCCGCGCCAACGCTCACTTCCTCCTGCACGCGCTTGCCCGGCATGAAGCACGCCTTCGCGTCGCTCCAGTGCGCCTTGCCGCCCGACTGCGCGAACAGGTGCAGCACGGGGCTGAAACCGCCCGACACCGCAACGAGATCGCATGCGAGCGTACCCTGCTGCGCGCCGGCCTGGCCGTTCGCGTAGCCGACCACATCGACCGAACTCACGCGCTGCTTGCCATGCGCGCAATGAATGGCCGCGTTGTGCATTACCTTTACGCCCTGGCGGCGCGCGGCGGCCTGCAATGCGCCGTTGCCCTGCGAGCGCGAATCGACCACGGTGACGGTGGCACCGCATGCCTTCAGGTCGAGCGCGCAGCGGTAGCCCGCGTCGTTGTTCGTGAACACCACGGCATTGCGGCCCGGCAGCACACCATAGCGATGGATATACGTCGATACCGCCGACGCCATCATGATGCCCGGCAGATCGTTGTTGCCGAACACGATGGGACGCTCGTGCGCACCCGTTGCGAGAATCACGCGTTTCGCGCGGATCTTCCACAGCAGTTCGCGCGTACCCTGGCGCGTGGAAACCGGCAGATGCTCCGTCAAACGCTGCGTGACGGTCACGAGATTGTGATCCTGGTAGCCGAAAGCCGTGCTGCGCGAAAGGATCTTCACGTCGGGCATTTGCCTGAGTTCGGCTTCGATCTTCTCGACCCAGTGAAATGCGGGACGTCCGTCGATATCGGCCTTGCACGACAGCAGGCTGCCGCCCAGTTCGCGCTGGTCGTCCACGAGAATCACGCGTGCGCCGCTCGCGCCCGCCGTATGCGCGGCGGCGAGACCCGCAGGGCCGCCGCCGATCACGAGCACGTCGCAATGCGCGAAGCATTTGTCGTAGCGGTCGGCGTCGCGCACTTCGGGCGCTTTGCCGAGACCCGCGGCGTCGCGAATCTTTTCTTCGTATTTCGGCCACCATTTACGCGGCCACATGAAGGTCTTGTAGTAGAAGCCCGCCGGCAAAAAGCGCGAGAACTTCTGGTTGATCGCCATGCGATCGTTTTCGAGGCTGGGCTCGGCGTTCACGCTCGTCGCAATGAGCCCCTGGTAAAGCTCGACTTCGGTCGCGCGAGCATTGGGCACCGTATGCGCGCCGCGCTCGAGTTGCACGATGGCGTTGGGCTCGGCCACGTCCGCCGTCATGATGCCGCGCGGGCGATGGTACTTGAAGCTGCGCGCGACGAAATGCACGTCGTTGGCGAGCAGCGCGGAGGCGAGCGTGTCGCCCTGGAAGCCTTGATACGTGCGCCCGTTGAACGTGAAGTTCAGCGGAATCGCGCGGTTGACGCGCCCACCGGCGCCCAGACGGTTCTTCTGGCTCATCGCTGCGTGCTCCCTTGCTTGTTGCCTTGCGCCTCATTTGCTACCGCATTGTTCACACTCGGCGCGCCGAAGGTCTCGTAACTCTGGATCTCGTAGGTGACGGTGTCGCGCGTCGCCTTGAACCAGCGGCGGCAGCCCTGCGCGTGCAGCCACTGCTCTTTATGCACACCGCGCGGGTTGTGACGCATGAAGAGGTAGTCGCCCCATTGCTCGTCGGTGAGCTGGTCGGTGTCGAGCGGGCGCGCGATGTCGGCCTCGCCGCCGCAGGTGAACTCGATTTCGGCGCGGGGACCGCACCACGGACATTCGATCAGCAACATGGTGTGGTCTCCTTTAGTGCGCAACGGCGGCTGCGCCGTGCTCGTCGATCAGATGGCCGCTATAAAAGCGGTCCAGCGAGAACGGCGCGTTCAGCGGATGCGGTTCGTCTTTCGCAATGGTGTGCGCGAACACCCAGCCCGAGCCCGGCGTCGCCTTGAAGCCGCCGGTGCCCCAGCCGCAGTTGAAATAGAGACCCTTCACGTCGGTCTTGCTGATGATCGGGCAGGCGTCCGGCGAGACATCGACAATGCCGCCCCACTGCCGGTTCATGCGCACGCGCGAAAACACCGGAAACATTTCGACGATGGCCTGCAACGTGCCCTCGATAATGTGGAAGCTGCCGCGCTGGCCAAAGCCCGTGTACTGGTCCACGCCCGCGCCGATCACGAGATCGCCCTTGTCGGACTGGCTGATATAGGCGTGCACCGCGTTCGACATGATGACGGTGTTGACCACCGGCTTGATCGGCTCCGAAACCAGCGCCTGCAGCGGGTGGCTTTCGAGCGGCAGACGCACGCCTGCCATGTCCGCGAGCGTCGTGGTGTTGCCGGCCGCCACCACGGCGACCTTTTTCGCCTTGATGAATCCCTTCGACGTATCCACGCCCGTCACGCGCGCACCGTCGCGGCGAATGCCCGTCACCTGGCAGTTCTGAATGATGTCCACGCCGTGCTGGTCCGCGCCGCGCGCGAAGCCCCATGCCACGGCGTCGTGGCGCGCCACGCCCGCGCGGCGCTGGATCGAGGCGCCCAGCACGGGGTAGCGACTATTGAGGTTGATGGTCGGCTCGATTTCCTTGATCTGCTCGGGCGTGAGGAACTCGGCATCCACGCCGTTCAGGCGGTTTGCGTTTACGCGCCGCTCGGTGTCGCGCACGTCCTGCAACGTGTGCGCGAGATTCATTACGCCGCGCTGGCTGAACATCACGTTGTAGTTGAGGTCCTGCGAGAGCCCTTCCCAGAGCTTCATCGCCTTTTCATAGAGCGCCGCCGACTCGTCCCACAGATAGTTCGAGCGCACGATGGTCGTGTTGCGCGCCGTATTGCCGCCGCCGATCCACCCCTTTTCCAGAATCGCGACGTTTTTCACGCCGTGCTCTTTTGCGAGGTAATAGGCCGTTGCGAGACCATGCCCGCCGCCACCGACGATCACGACGTCGTACTCCTTTTTCGGCTCCGGGCTTCTCCACTGCCGCTCCCAGTTCTCGTGATACGACAACCCGTTGCGGAACAGACTGAATATCGAATAGCGGCTCATCTCGCAGACCCCTTGTTGCGCGTTACCATTAGCTTGCGTTAGCACTCGATGACGTTCACGGCGAGACCACCGCGCGACGTCTCCTTGTATTTCGTCTTCATGTCGGCGCCCGTCTCGCGCATCGTCTTGATGACGTTGTCGAGCGTGACGTAGTGCTCGCCGTTGCCCTTGAGCGCCATGCGCGCGGCGTTGATCGCCTTGATCGCGCCCATCGCGTTGCGCTCGATGCACGGAATCTGCACGAGGCCGCCCACCGGGTCGCAGGTCATGCCGAGGTTGTGCTCCATGCCGATTTCGGCGGCGTTCTCCACCTGGGCAGGCGTGCCGCCCATCACGGCAGCCAGCGCCGCTGCCGCCATCGAGCACGCCACGCCCACTTCGCCCTGGCAGCCCACTTCCGCGCCTGAAATCGACGCCGTTTCCTTGTAGATGATGCCGATGGCGGCAGCCGTGAGCAGGAAGTTGGCGATACCGTCTTCGTTTGCGCCCGCAACGAACTTCACGTAGTAGTGCAGCACCGCGGGAATCACGCCCGCCGCGCCGTTCGTGGGCGCGGTGACGACACGGCCGCCCGCCGCGTTCTCCTCGTTCACGGCCATCGCGTAGAGGTTGACCCAGTCGAGCATGGAAAGCGGATCGCGCAACGATTCTTCCGAGCGCGAACGCAGATGCACCGAGAGATCGGCGGCGCGGCGCTTCACCTGCATCGGGCCCGGCAGCTCGCCGTGCATCTTGCAGCCGCGCTCCACGCAGGCGGCCATCGCGCGCCAGATCGCGAGCAGCCCTTCGCGCACGTCTTCCGGCGAGCGCGCGGCGCACTCGTTGGCCAACGTGACTTCGGCGATCGAACGCCCGCTCTCGCTGCATACGCGCAGCAGGTCGTCGCCCGTGCGGAACGGATAGGGCACGTCGCGTCCGCTGCGCACGCCGTTGACGCGGTCGCCGTCGCGATTCACGACGAAGCCGCCGCCCACCGAGTAGTACTCCTTTTCAACGAGCAACTGCCCGTTTTCGTCGAAGGCCTGAAAGCGCATGCCGTTCGAGTGCAACGTGTTTGCGCCGCCCATCGTCTTGCGAAAGAAGCCGATGCACTCCTTTTCGTCGAAGCGAATGGTCTGCTTGCCGAGCAGCACGAGCGTCTTCTCGCGGCGAATGGCAGCGAGACGCGGCTCGATCTGGTCGGGATCGACCGAGTCGGGCAAGTTGCCTTCGAGGCCGAGCAGCACGGCCTTGTCGGTGCCGTGGCCCTTGCCCGTCGCGCCGAGCGAGCCGTACAGCTCGACTTTGACGCGGCGCACAAAGGCGAGCAGATTGGCGTCCTCGATATGGGACGCGAAGCGGCACGCAGCGACCATGGGGCCGACCGTGTGCGAGCTGGACGGACCGATTCCGATCTTGAACAGGTCGAAAACGCTGACGTTCATCTGACTTCCCTTCGCGCTGAGCGCATGGATGAGCTTGAGTGCAAGTAGACCAAAGAGGCCGTGGCAGCCGATAGAACAAAAACGCCATCGCCGTTGGACGGCCCCGCCAGACGGGGCTTCGGGCAACTCGGGCGCGCGTTGCGCCAGGGTTGCACCGCGGGTTTTCCCGAGGTCTTGCGGCGGAAAAACATCCGTCTGCGCGGTCAGAACGAATGCCGCAAGCCCACGCGCACATCGGCCTGCGTGGTGGTCGAAGAAGGCGTGAAGCTGTAGCCGATCACTGCGTCCACACCTTGCGAGGCCTTGAGCCAGTCGCCCGAGAGATAAACGTCGGTGGTCTTCGAAAGCAGGTAGTGCAGGCCCGCCGAAATCTGGTTCCAGTGGTGGCCGTCGAAGTGCGTGTACTGGTAGCCGCCCGCTACGCTGAACGCGGGCGTGACCTGCCAGTTCGCGCCGCCTTCGCCCACCTGCATGTGCTCGCTCTCGCCGAACGCCTTGATCTGCGTGTACGTGAAAGCGGCCATCAACGTGACGTCGCCGATCGCGTAGCTCGCGCCGGTGCCGAAGGTCGCCTGCTTGTCCACGGGGAACGGCGTCTCGCTATAGAGCGAGCTGACCGCGCCCGTGGCCGGATCGACGCTGACGGTCGGCCTGCCGAAGAACGTGCGCACGCCGATCATGTTGTACGGGTCGAACGCGTAAATGCCCGACGGGTTGTTGAGCTGGGTGTAGGCCGCGCCCATTGCGAACGGGCCGTTCTGGTACTGTGCGCCCGCGCTCCAGGCGCTGCCGGTGTGAAAGTCGCCGGGCGTGTTGCTGAACGAGTACATGCCGCCGAACTGGAATCCGCCGAACGTGTTCGACATGAACTTCACGGCGTTCGGCAGATGGTCGCCGTTCATGCGGTCGAAGTCGCCCTGGTTGATCGCGTAGCCGCTCGCCCACGCCGTGACGTTGTAGAGATACACGAACTCCTGCGTCATGTCGGCCTGATTGCCGAACGTGAGCGTGCCCCAATCGTTCTGGAGTCCGACATAAGCGAGACGGCCGAAAAGCGAGCCGCCGTTGGCGATCTGCCCGTTGCCAAGGTGAAAGCCGCTCTCGAGCTGGAACACGGCCTTCAACCCGCCGCCGAGATCCTCGGTGCCCTTGAGGCCCCAGCGGTTCGCCTGAGCAATGCCGTCGTCGAATTTCACTTGATGCGAACCGCCCGCATTGCTCACGTACGTCACGCCTGCGTCGATGATCCCGTACAGGGTGACGCTGCTTTGGGCATGGCTTGCGGTCGAAACAGCGCTCAATGCCATCGCGATGCCGCTCAGTGCCACCGCATTCGGTTTTCTCATGATGTCGGGTCTCTCTTGTCTGGCGATACAGGTTGTCGGGCCGCACAGAAAGCGCGTGGCGTCTTGCGCGGTGGATCAAAACGTACAAGTCCAAATCTCACCCGACTTGCGCAGACACGACACGCGCTGGCGCTAACGCGACACGCCCGCAGCGAAAAAAGGCCTGAAAAACAGGCGCAAACCGTTGTGTGGCGGGCCTCGCGAGGCATTGCGCGGTGGCGATCATCGGTAATCCGACGCGGACTTTGTAAAATCCGCCGATCCCGTCATTTCTACGTTTATATTGATTGAACATTCAATAAAAAATACCTAGAGTGGAAACCTTCCCGCATTGCCCGGAATCTCCATGCCCAAGATCGGAATGCGCGACGTGCGTCGCGCGCAACTCATCGACGCCACCTTGCAATCGATCGACCAGTCGGGTCTCTCGGGCACCACGCTCGCCACCGTCGCGCAGCACGCGAAAATCTCCACCGGCATCGTCAGTCACTATTTCGGCGGCAAGGACGGCCTGCTCGAAGCCACCATGCGCCACGTGCTGCACGACCTTTGGGAAGCCACGGTGCGCAGACGCCTTGCCGCGAAAGACGAGCCGCGCGCGCGCCTGCGCGCCATCGTTGCGGCCAACTTCGACGTTTCGCAGGTGAACTCGCCCGTCATGAAGACGTGGCTCGCGTTCTGGGCCGAGAGCATGCATCAGCCCGCGCTGCGCCGGCTGCAGCGCGTCAACACGCGGCGGCTACATTCGAACCTCTGCGCGGAGTTCGAGAAGGTGCTGCCAGGCGCCGCGGCCCGGCGCGCCGCGAGCGGGCTCGCCGCGCTGATCGACGGCCTGTGGCTGCGCGGCGCGCTCACGGGCGAACCGTTCGACACGAAGGCCGCGCTGCGCGTGGCCAACGACTACATCGACCTGCTGCTCGAAGCGCGCGCTAAGCCGCGCTCAGGCAAGTCGGCCAAATAACCCGGCCCGGAGCCTATCGATGTCTCTCTTTCCCCTGCAACGCCTCTTTATCGACGGCGCCTACACCGACGCCACCAGCGGCGAGACCTTCGACACCTACGATCCCGCCACCTGCACGAGGCTCGCCACCGTGCAGCACGCGAGCGCCGCCGACATCGACCGTGCGGTGCAATCGGCGCGCGCCGGCCAACGCGTCTGGGCGGCCATGACCGCGATGCAGCGCTCGCGCGTGCTGCGGCGCGCGGTCGAGCTGCTGCGCGAGCGCAACGACGAACTCGCGGCGCTCGAAACGAGCGACACGGGCAAGCCCATCGCCGAAACGCGCAGCGTGGATATCGTCACCGGCGCGGATGTGATCGAGTACTACGCGGGTCTCGCACCCGCGCTGGAAGGCCAGCAGATTCCGCTGCGCGAGACCTCGTTCGTCTACACGCGGCGCGAGCCGCTGGGCGTCACGGCCGGCATTGGCGCGTGGAACTACCCGCTGCAGATCGCCTGCTGGAAGTCGGCGCCTGCGCTTGCGGCCGGCAACGCGATGATCTTCAAGCCGAGCGAGATCACCCCGCTTTCGGCTTCGAAACTCGCCGAGATTTATATCGAGGCGGGCGTGCCGCCGGGCGTGTTCAACGTGGTGCATGGCGACGGCCGCGTGGGCGCCATGCTGAGCATGCACCCCGGCATCGAAAAGATTTCCTTCACGGGCGGCGTCGAAACGGGCAAGAAGGTCATGGCGGCCGCAGGCGGCTCCACGCTCAAGGAAGTCACGATGGAACTGGGCGGCAAGTCGCCGCTCATCGTCTTTGAAGACGCCGACCTCGATCGCGCCGCCGATATCGCCGTGACCGCCAACTTTTTCAGCGCCGGCCAGGTGTGCACCAACGCCACGCGCGTGTTCGTTCACCAATCCGTGATTGCCGCGTTCGAAGCACGTGTGCTCGAACGCGTGCAGCGCATCCGCGTGGGCCATCCCGCCGATCCCGCCACCAACTTCGGGCCGCTCGCGAGCGCCGCGCAACTCGACAAGGTGCTCGGCTATATCGAGAGCGGCAAGCGCGAAGGCGCGCGGCTGATCGCGGGCGGTGTGCGCCTCACCCAGGGCGAGTTCGCGCGCGGTCAATACGTGCAGCCCACCGTGTTCTCCGGCTGCCGTGACGACATGCGCATCGTGCAGGAAGAAATCTTCGGCCCGGTGATGAGCATTCTCGCCTTCGCCAACGAAGCCGAAGTCATCGCGCGCGCCAACGAATCGCTGTACGGCCTGGCCGCCGGCGTCGTGACGGAAAGCCTTTCGCGCGCGCACCGCGTGATTCATCGGCTCGAAGCCGGCATCTGCTGGATCAACACGTGGGGCGAGTCGCCCGCCGAAATGCCCGTGGGTGGCTACAAGCAATCGGGCGTGGGCCGCGAAAACGGCATCACGACGCTCGAACACTACACGCGCATCAAATCCGTCCAGGTGGAACTGGGACCGTATCAGCCCGTTTTCTGAGGGAGTCCTGCATGGCAGCGCAAGAGTACGACTACATCATCATTGGCGCAGGGTCGGCGGGCAATGTGCTCGCCGCGCGCCTCACCGAAGACCGCGACGCGACGGTGCTGCTGCTCGAAGCGGGCGGCCCCGACTACCGCTTCGATTTCCGCACGCAGATGCCCGCGGCGCTTGCGTACCCGTTGCAAGGGCGCCGCTACAACTGGGCCTACGAAACCGACCCCGAGCCGCACATGAACAACCGGCGCATGGAATGCGGGCGCGGCAAGGGGCTGGGCGGCTCGTCGCTCATCAACGGCATGTGCTACATACGCGGCAATGCGCTCGACTACGACGGCTGGGCCGAGCGCAAAGGCCTGGAAAACTGGAGCTATCTGGACTGCCTGCCCTATTTCCGCAAGGCCGAAACGCGCGACGTCGGCGCGAACGATTATCACGGCGGCGAAGGTCCCGTTCACGTGACGACGAGCAAGCCGGGCGTGAATCCGCTCTTCGAAGCGATGATCGAAGCCGGCGTGCAGGCAGGCTACGCCCGCACCGACGACCTCAACGGCTACCGCCAGGAAGGCTTCGGGCCGATGGATCGCACCGTGACCGCCAAAGGCCGGCGCGCGAGCACCGCGCGCGGCTATCTGGATCAGGCAAAGCATCGGCCGAACATCGACATCGTCACGCATGCCGTGACGGACCGCATTCTGTTCAGCGGCAAGCGGGCGAGCGGCGTTGTCTTTCTCGATGGGCCCGCGCGCGTGACGCGCTATGCGCGCCGAGAAGTGCTGCTGTGCGCGGGCGCGATCGCCTCGCCGCAAATTCTGCAGCGTTCGGGCGTCGGTCCTGGCGCATGGCTGCGCGAACTCGACATTCCCGTTGTGCTCGATCTGCCGGGCGTGGGTCAGAATCTTCAGGACCACCTGGAAATGTACATGCAGTACGAGTGCAAGGAGCCGGTCTCGCTCTATCCTGCGCTGCTCATGCGCAATCAACCGGCCATCGGCATTGAATGGATGCTGCGCGGCACCGGTATTGGCGCGAGCAATCATTTCGAGGCGGGCGGCTTTATCCGCACACGCGACGACGATCCGTGGCCGAACCTTCAGTATCATTTTCTGCCGGTTGCGATCAACTACAACGGCAGCAATGCGATCAAGATGCACGGCTTCCAGGCGCACGTGGGCTCGATGCGCTCGCCGAGCCGCGGGCGCGTGAAGCTGCGATCGCGCGATCCGCGCCAGCATCCGTCGATTCTCTTCAACTACATGGCCGAAGCGCTCGACTGGCGCGAATTCCGCGACGCGATCCGCATCACCCGCGAAATCATTGCGCAGCCTGCACTCGACCGTTTTCGCGGACGCGAGTTGAACCCCGGCGCGGCGCTCAAGACCGATGCAGAGATCGATGCTTTCGTGCGCAACCGCGCGGAAACCGCCTATCACCCGTCGTGCTCGTGTGCGATGGGTTACGACGATATGGCCGTGGTGGACGGCGAAGGCCGCGTGCATGGCGTTGACGGGCTGCGCGTCGTGGATGCGTCGATCATGCCGCGCATTACCACCGGCAACCTCAACGCACCGACGATCATGATCGCGGAGAAGATTGCGGACCGGATTCGCGGGCGTGACGCGCTGGCGCGTTCGCATGCGCCGTATTTCGTGGCGAACGGGGCGCCGGCTCGGGATGCGGGATTGTCCGCCCCGAATGGCGCGGCGCGTACGGAAAAAGTACGCGCAGTGACGCTTTAAGACACGCTTATCGGCCAGAGGCGGCGCGCGGGGATCTGCGCGCCGCCTTTTTTGTTGCCTTCAGCCCGTGTGCGCGCAAGGCAACAAAAAAGCGGCACCACACGGGCAACTAGCCCGCATGATGCCGCCAACACTGAAGCCGACTACTGAAGCCAACTCAGACCGAAGCGGCCAGCCAATGCGAAACCGCGATCGTCAGCGCCGCCACAACGAGCGCGCCATAAGGCGCGAGATTCAACCACCGGCTGCGCGCCGGCACGCTTACTTCCATATCGAGCGCACTGCCGGCCGGAAACCGCCCGCGATCCTGCCAGTAATGCCGGAATGCAAACACCGGCACGATCAGCAGCATCGCAATGAGGCCATCGCGCAGCGTGCCCTCGCCTTGCAGATTGGCGCCAGCGCCCACGAACACGAGGTTCGCATACCCGCACAGCGCGCCGAGCGCGAGCAGCCACGTCGGGCAACGAAACGGACGCGCCCACGCGCCACGGTCCATGCGGTGAATCCATCCCGACTGCAAATTCAGGAAAACGAACAACATGTAGCAGACGTTCGAGATCGACAGGACCGTCATATAGTCCGACATCGCGAGCAGGACGAGATTGAAGCCGAGATCTGTCCACATCGCCGCCGTCGGCGCACCATGCTCGTTCACCCGCGAGAGATAGCGCGGCAGCCAGCCATCCACCGAAGCCTGATAGAGCGTGCGCGATGAGCCCATCATCGACGTCATCACGATCAGCAAAATGGACAGCATGAGCATGACCACCACGGCGTTGCCCACCCAGGCGCCGCCGCCCACCATTGCGGCCATGGCGGTGCCCACGCCCGTGCCGTCGCCGATGCGCGGATCGAGCATCATCGCGGTGCCGAGCGACCCCTGAAACGCGAGCGGCACGAGCGTCATGACAACGAGGCAAAGCGCGCCCGACCAGAAAATCGCCCTCGCCGTATCGCGCCGTGGGTCACGAAACTCGCGTGTATAGCACACTGCCGTTTCAAAACCGTATGACGCCCATCCCGCCATGAACATCGCGCCCAGCGCCATGACCACGCCCTGCCCGTTCCATGCGCCGAAAACTGACGCCGTGAGATTGCCATGCGCATCGTGCCCGAGCGGCAGCAGCGGAAACAGATGTTTTGCCGGCACGTCACCCGTGACGAACGGCACGAGTCCGACGATCAAAAGCGGCGTGAGCGAAGCAATACCCAGAATCTTCTGCGTTTTCGCGGCCTTGGAAGCGCCGCTATGCTGAAGCCGGAAGGTGATGAGCAGGAACGCCGCTGCGATCAGGAAGGTGGCGTTGATGCGCAGGGTGAGACCCGGCTTGATGAAGTCGAGGTTCGCGAGCGTCCAGTGCCACTGCATGATGGCCGCCTCGGGCGCAAACAGCGTGGCGAGCGCGTAGTTCGCGGCGAGTCCGCAGCCCAGCGCGAGCATGGGCGACCACGCGAGCCAGTTACACCACACGGAAACCGGCGCGATCATCTTGCTGTAGCGCACCCAGCCGATTGCTCCGTACACCGAAGCACCGCCCGATTTATGCGGAAAGAGCCCTGAAATCTCGGCGTACGTGGCGCTTTGCACGAGGCCCATCGTGATCGACGCGATCCAGATGGCCCAGGCTGGCTGGCCGATCGTCGCGCATACGCCGCCAATCGTGAACAGCACGCCCGCGGGCACGCCGCTCGTCACCCAGAACGCATCTTTCCATGTAAGGCCGCGCTGCAGCGCATGGCCATGACCGCCTCGTGCGGCGCTCTCCTCGGCGCCGTGCGTCCCAATTCCCGCTTGCTCCATCTGCCTCCTCCTCTTTTGAACGCTAATCAACCAAAATTGCCGCGCAAATAGGGATGTACCGCAGGGTGGTCCGCGGCTTTCACCGCGGACCAGGGCACGTCAATGCACGCCCAGCGAGGCGCGCACGGCAGGCAGGCCCGGCTTGCCGTCCAGCGTGGTCACGCCGGCGAGCCAGTTGTCGAGCACCTGCGGATTGCCGCGCAGCCAGTCGGCGGCGGCCTTGTTGGGGTCTTCCTTGTTGGCGATCGGCACCATCAAATGGTTCTCGATGGCGGTCGTGAACTGCAGATTGGAGACGAACTTCGCCACGTTCGGGCAGCGCGCCGCATAGTCGGGCGGTTCGGCGGTCAGCACGCGCGCCGCGCCGTAATTGGGCCCGAACACGTCGTCGCCGCCCGAGAGATAGTCGATCTTCATCTGCACGTTCATCGGATGCGGCTCCCAGCCGAGGAACACGATCCATTGCTTCTCGCGCACGGCGCGGTTCACCTGCACGAGCATGCCCGCTTCGCTCGACTCGACGAGCTTGAATTTGCCGAGGCCGTACTGGTTCGCACCGATCATCTTCTGGATCAGCGCGTTGCCGTCGTTGCCGGGTTCGATGCCGTAAATGCGCCCTTGCAGTTTGTCCGCGAATTTCGCAATGTCCTGGAACGATTTCAGGCCGCCCTGGTAGACATAATCGGGCACGGCCAGCGTGTATTTCGCGCCCGTGAGATTCGGCGTCGAGAGGACCTTGATCGAACCCGCTTTCGTAAAGGGCTCGATGATCGGGTCCATGGTCGGCGACCAGTAGCCGAGGAATACGTCGATCTGCTTGCTCTTGAGTCCGGCGAACGTGATCGGCACCGAGGCGATCGTTTTCGTCGGCGTATAGCCCAGCGCCCCGAGAATCGTCGATGCAACGCCCGTGGTCGCCGCGATATCGGTCCAGCCCACGTCGGCGAAACGCACGTCCTTGCACGCGGCGGGATCGGCCGCGAAGGCGCTGGCGCTGAGGACTGCGGCGCACGCGAGCGCGCCTGTCTTAAGCAGGGGGAATCGGCACATCGTCATCTCCTCGAGGAATCGAACTGCGTCGCTGGGTCATGAAGTCTCATGACACATAGTTGTCCGGCAAAAAGCCGGCTAACGTAGCAATTGCGACGAGCAATTGCGCAGAAGCGACAAGCGATTCCCGCGAAGCCCCAAGAACAGCAGCTTTAAGTTAATTGAACGATCAATATACGAACTTAGGCTGCATTCCTTTCATTTTAAAAACGTAAGGCTTTACATGCGCCGCGCGGCATCAGCCTTGCACGCGGGGCGTTTGCCAGACAGGATCGCGCGCGAATTCGACGAAGGATTTCAGGTAATCGACCACGGCGTCGCCCTCCCGCGTGCCGAGAAAGATCTGCTTCGCAATGCCCTGCTTGCCGAGCTTCACGATCGCAAGCGGCATGCGGTCTGCGTACTCTTCCGCGAGCCAGCGCGGCAACGCGGCCACGCCGCGATGGCTCGCGACCATCTGCAGCATGATGTCGGTCGTTTCGATCGTCTTGTGACGGCGCGGCGTGATGCTCGCGGGCCGCAGAAACTGGTTGTAGATATCGAGCCGGTCGGTATCCACGGGATACGTGATGAGCGTTTCGTCGATCAGCTGCTCGGGCTTCACATAGCGCACGTTCGCGAGCCGATGGTCTTCGGCGACCACCAGCACCTGTTCGTAGTCGAATACCGGATCGAAACGCAGTCCGGGCCGGATGAGCGGATCGGGCGTGACGAGCACGTCAATGTCATAGCCGATCAACGCGCCGATGCCGCCAAACTGAAAACGCTGCTTCACGTCCACGTCGACATCGGGCCAGCGTGCCAGATACGGCGACACCACCTTGAGCAGCCACTGATAGCACGGCGCGCATTCCATGCCGATGCGCAGCGTGCCGCGCTCGCCCGCCGCGTACTGCTTCATGCGTTCTTCCGCGAGTTCGAACTGGGGCAAAAGCCGTTCGGCCAATGACAGCAGGTACTGCCCGGCCTGCGTCAGCCGCAGGCTGCGGCCCTCACGGTCCCAGATCGGGGTGCCGAGCTGCTGCTCGATTTTCTTGACCGTGTGGCTTAGGGCCGACTGCGTGAGAAAAAGCGACTCCGCGGCTGCGGTAAGCGAGCCCTGGCGGGCAACTTCGCGGACGATGACAAGATGAACACGTTCGAGCATGGAAATAACAGATGAATGAAACTAATGGATGGATGAAATAATGCCATTTTTATTCATCATCGAATACCTCTATGATCGCTGCCACTCTGGATCGTTTTCAGCACCCTCATTTCGGACGGCAACGCACATGGTCACCACGCACAATCTCGGCTTCCCGCGCATCGGCGCGAAACGCGAGCTCAAATTCGGTCTGGAACGCTACTGGAAGGGCGAATCTTCGCGCGACGAACTGAAGGCGCTTGGCGTGCAACTGCGCGCACGGCATTGGGAAAACCAGAAGGGTCTCGACTTCGTGCCTGCCGGCGACTTTGCGTTCTACGACCAGGTGCTCGACATGAGCTTCACGCTGGGCAACCTGCCCGGGCGCGTGCAGGGCTTTCACGGCGACAAGCTCGACAACTACTTCCGCGTGGCGCGCGGCCGCTCGGCCCATGGCGCCGAGGACCATGCCGCTTGCTGCGGCGGCGTTGCGGCCGGCGAAATGACGAAGTGGTTCGACACGAACTATCACTACATCGTCCCCGAATTCACGGCCGATACGCAATTCAACCTCGACACGTCGCGTCTTTCCGAACAGCTGCGCGAAGCGCGCGAGCTGGGCGTGAAGGCCAAGCCCGTGATCATCGGGCCGCTCACTTACCTGTGGCTCGGCAAGGCCAAGGACGACTCCGACAAGCTTGCACTGCTGCCACGCCTCATGCCCGTGTATCGCGCGCTGCTCGACTACTTCCGCGTGATGGACGTCGAGTGGGTGCAGATCGACGAGCCGATACTCGTGACCGAACTCGATCCGGCATGGCGCGCGGCATTTGCGACAGCCTATGAAGGGTTCGAGCTGCGCAGCGTCAAGTTGTTGCTGGCCACGTACTTCGGAGAACTACAGGAAAATCTAGACCTCGCGTGCTCACTGCCCGTCGACGGCCTGCATATCGACGCGATCAACGCCCGCACGGAAGTCGCGCTGGCCGCGCAAAAGCTGCCTGCGCAGAGCGTGCTTTCGGTGGGCGCGATCAACGGCCGCAACATCTGGAAGACCGACCTGAACGCAGCGCTCGAATGGCTCGAACCGCTCGCGAAGCAATTGGGCGAGCGCCTCTGGATCGCGCCTTCGTGCTCGCTGCTGCACGTGCCGGTCGATCTCGCGAGCGAAGAAAAGCTCGATGCTGAAATCCGTTCGTGGCTCGCCTTCGCGCTGCAAAAGCTCGACGAAGTAAAGGTGCTCGCCACGGCGCTGAAGGGTGGCCGCGACAAGGTCGCCGCCGAACTCGCCGCGAACGCCGCCGCCGTTCAAGCGCGCCGCCAGTCGCCGCGCGTGAACAACCCCGCGGTGAAGGCCGCGATCGCGCGCATCGACGCGCAACTCGGCAATCGCCAGCACGCTTACGCCGAGCGCGCCGCGAAACAGGCCGCACGCCTGAAGCTGCCCGCCTTCCCGACCACGACGATCGGCTCGTTCCCGCAAACGGCGGAGATCCGCCAGGCGCGCAGCCAGTTCAAGAGCGGCGCGCTCGACAACGTGGGCTACGAGGCCGCCATGCGCGCCGAAATCGAACGCAGCGTGCGCGAGCAGGAGCAACTGGGCCTCGACGTGCTCGTGCACGGCGAAGCCGAGCGCAACGACATGGTCGAATACTTCGGCGAGCAGCTAGACGGTTACGCGTTCAGCCAGTTCGGCTGGGTACAGTCGTACGGCTCGCGCTGCGTGAAACCGCCCATTCTGTTCGGCGATATCAGCCGCCCGAAGGCAATGACCGTGGAATGGATCACCTATGCGCAATCGCTCACGAACAAGCCCATGAAGGGCATGCTCACGGGCCCGGTGACGATCCTCAACTGGTCCTTCGTGCGCGACGACCAGCCGCGTTCGGTCTCGTGCTACCAGCTCGCGCTCGCCATTCGCGAAGAAGTGCTCGACCTGGAGAAGGCCGGCGTGGGCGTGATCCAGATCGACGAAGCCGCGCTGCGCGAAGGTTTGCCGCTGCGCCGCGCACAGTGGGGCGAGTATCTGCGCTGGGCCGTGGAATCGTTCCGCATCACCGCGAACGGCGTGGAAGACGAAACGCAGATCCACACGCATATGTGCTATTCGGAGTTCAACGACATCATCGCGTCGATCGCCGATATGGATGCGGACGTCATTACGATCGAGACGTCGCGCTCGGATAGGGAACTGCTCGACGCGTTCGACAACTTCAAGTATCCGAACGAAATCGGACCGGGTGTGTACGACATTCACTCGCCGAATATCCCGACCGAAGCGCACATCGTGCAACTGATGCAGAAGGCCGCCGAGCGTATTCCGGCTGGGCGTCTGTGGGTCAATCCGGATTGCGGGTTGAAGACGCGACAGTGGGCGGAGGTCGTTCCTGCGCTGACCAACATGGTTGCTGCCGCCAAGGCGCTGCGCAGTCAGGTGCAATAAGTTTGCCAAAATGCGCCCCGGGCCGGTCTCGGGGCGCGTCCTGATCAAGTTGCTCGCGCAACCGTTACCTTAGTTCCCGCCGCAATATCTTCCCCGTAGCCGTCTTCGGCAACTCGTCGCGGAACTCGACGATGCGCGGATACTTGTACGCCGCCATGCGCGCCTTGCAGAACGCAATCAACTCCGCCGCATCGGCCACTGCGCCCGCACGCAGGCTCACCACGGCCTTCACGGTTTCGCCGCGATAGGGATCGGGCACGCCCACCACGGCCGCTTCGCGCACCGCAGGATGGCCGTAAAGCACGTCTTCCACTTCGCGTGGCCAAACCTTGAAGCCGGCCGCGTTGATCATGTCCTTCTTGCGGTCGACGAGATAGAACCAGCCCGCTTCGTCCATGAAGCCGACGTCGCCGGTATGGAACCAGCCACCGCGAAACGCATGGGCCGTCTCTGCCGCGTTGTTCCAGTACCCGGGCACGACCATCGGTCCACGGCAGACGATCTCGTCCGTTTCACCGGCCGCGAGCACCTGTCCGTCGTCGCCGACGATCGCCGCTTCGGCGCCCGGCACCGGCACGCCCATGGCGAGCGCGCCGCTGCGCGGATCGACAGGCGCCATCTTTCCGAGCGGCACCATGTGCGTGGGCGAGTTCGTTTCGGTGAGCCCGTAGGCGCCGTGGATCACGTGGCCGAACTTCGCGCGGAACGCCTCCACCACGCTCGGCGCGATGGGAGCGCCGCCCGAATAGATCTTCGTGAGCGTGGCCAGTTTCTCGCGGGTTGCATCGGCGTGATGCAGCAGCGCGATGAACACCGTGATCGCGCCGATGGTGAACTCCGCGCGGTGCTCCTCGACGGCGTCGAGCGTGGCTGCCGGGTCGAAGCGGTGCGTGAGAATGAGCGGTGCGCGCGCAATCCACGCCGCGCCGATATGGCCAACCAGGCCGGTAATGTGAAAGAGCGGCGCGACGCCCAGTATCGGGCCGCCTTCGCGCAGGCCGCAGAAGTCGCGGTAGGTCTGCGCGTTGAACGCGAAATTGCCGTGCGTGCAGATCGCGCCTTTCGGGCGGCCGCTCGTGCCCGAGGTATAGACGAGCATGGCGGGGTCGCTCGCCGCAAGCGTGACTGGCGGCGGCTTGCGCCCTTTCTGCACGGACTGGGCTGCCTGCAAAAGATCGCGTGCCTCCCCGCTCTCTTCGCCGTGTGCACCGAACACGCGTGGATCGTCGCGTGTTTGCAGCGCACGCGCGCGCGTGCTCAGTACACGCGGCGCGGCGTTGCCATCGGCTTCGATGCCCGCTAGCACTTCGCGAACGACATCGCCTTCGAGCGCGGCATCGCAGATCAGCGCGCGCGTTTGCGAATCGTCGAGCAGCAGTTTCAGTTCGCGCGCACGGTTCATCGGATTGACCGGCACCATCACGGCGCCCGCTTTCCAGATGCCGAGCAAGGCCATCACGAACTGCGGCACGTTCTGCAAGTAAAGCGCCACACGATCGCCGCGCTGCACGCCTTCGTCAATCAGTACGCAGGCGATGCGGTCGCTCCACGCGTCGAGCGCCTGCCAGTCGAGCCTGCCGTCGAAGTAAAGCAGCGCGCTTTCGTGCGGCGCGCGAGCGAGCGCCGCCGCGAACATGTCCAGACCGTTCGCATAGTCCTGCTGAGGATTCGCCTGGATACCGGTGTCGTATAGCGTGCGCCAGGGAAAGCTTTCGTAGGCGTTCACGTTGGCCTCCTCAAGCCGCTTCGGCCGGCTGACCCACCGTTTTGCGCGCCATGAACCAGTAGAACAGCGCTGCGCACCCCGCAATCGCACCGCCCATGATGAACGCGAGCGAATACGATCCCGTGCGGTCGACGATAAAGCCCGCCACGACCGGCGAGAACGCGCCGCCGAAATAGCCGCCGAAGTTCTGGATCGAACTCACGGAAGCGACCATCGAAGACGGCGCGATGTCGGCGGCGAGCGCCCACGCGTTGCCGATGGTGGCGGCGATGAACGCGAGCCCCAGCGTCATCAGCGCAACGCTCGCGCCGATCGTGCCCGCGAGCGGCAACGCCGCCGCGCACACGCCCGCGCCAATCGCGCCCACCACGATCAGCAAGCGCTTGGCGACCATGGGCGTTGCCACATGCCGATCTACGAGCTTCTTGGCGATCCAGCCCGCGACGATCTCGCCGGCCGCGCCGCCGAACCACGGAATACTTGCGTAGAAGCCCAGTTGTGCGAACGAAATATGAAAGCGATCGAGCAGATAGAGCGGCAGGAACACGAGAAAGATATTCCACAGCCAGATTGCGCAGAAGTAACCGAAAATCATGCCCCACACGCTGCGCGAAGCGAACAGCGCGCGCCAGCGAATGGGCGCGGTCGTGAGCGAACGCTCGTGGCCGCCGCCGCCCGCTTCGATGTAGGCGAACTCCTCGCGCGTGAGCCGCTTGCTCTGCACGGGGTTGCGATAGAGAAACAGAAACAGCACCGCAAAGACAATGCCGATAGCGCCCGTCACGTGAAAAAGCGAGCGCCAGCCGAAGGCGATCATCAGCGCGACCAGCACGGCGGGTGCGAGCGCAGGCCCCCACTTCGACGACGAATCCCAAATGCCGGTGGCAAAGCCGCGCTCCTTGGCGGGAAACCATGCCGCCGTGATCTTCGCGGAGGTCGGCCAGCACGGCGCCTCGCCCACGGCAAGCAGCGCGCGCATGACGATGAGGCCCGAGATCGAGCCGACCACGCCGGTGAGCCACGTCGCCACGCTCCACCAGATCATGCCCACCGCATAGGCGCGCTTCGCGCCGAAGCGGTCGATGATCCAGCCCGCAGGCAATTGCATGACCGCGTAGGTCCAGGCGAACACGGTGCCCAGCAGGCCGATTTGCGTGCGCGTGAGGCCCAGGTCGTGAATCATGCCGGGTGCGGCGATCGCGAGATTCGCGCGATCGAGGTAGTTGATGATGCCGCCAAACAGCAGCCAGATCAGCACGCGCCAGCGAAAGTTCGCGGCGGCGGTGGTTGAGGCTGCCGGCGTGCTGGTGGATGCGGGTGCAACCAGTTTGTCGTCCATCCTGTCTCCTCCTCGTTGGCCTACGTTTTTTTTGCGCGCGCTTTTTGCGCGCGCTCGTGGGACTCAAACCGCGTTCGTGCCCACATCGTGGGACTTTTCGCTGTGGGGGCAACATTACGCGCGAGGGACATTGTGCGCCGGTTGACGCGAATGGAGAACGCCGTTTTGCATAAACCCATGACGTCGATGTGAATACGCGGATCGTTATGGCTCTCGCATGCTCTCTTACCAACCGTTACACAAGCGAAGCAATCGTTTCACCTGAATGGCAAGCGAGTTCATAGAATTCCTCAGACCGTTGAGCAGCAAGGCTGACACGCCAGAACGGTCGCGCACAAAGCCGCACCACATGCCGCATGGAATGGCGCGGCACTGCGCGCGTAATCGATACCAACTATGCAGAAAGGAGTTCACATGACTCGCCTCTCGCTTGCCTCGCTCATCGCGGCTTCGGCCGCCAGCCTTTGCGCCGTTTCGCTGAGCGCTCATGCGCAGACCCCCGCGCCTTCCGCGGCTTCTGCCTCCACCTCGGGCGCGGCCGTTCGGCTTCACGAAGCCGACAAGGCCTTCATCGCAGACGGCACGCAAACCGTCGCCACGCAGCGCGACGCCGCGCGCATTGCCGACTCGCGCTCGACCGACCGCGAAGTGAAGGCCTTCGCGGAAAAACTGGTGGCCGACTATTCGAAGCTCTCCGACTCGATGCGCGCGGCGAGCCCGCGCGGCGTTGACGTGCCGCGCAACGACCCGGATGCGGCGGTGATCAGCAGCATCAACAATTTGCGCGGCGCGGATTTCGACAAGACGTATATCGAGCAGGTCGCGCTGGCCGGCCAGCAGAAAACGCTCTCGGCGTTCCAGGCGGAGATCGCCTCGGGCCGCGACGCGGGCCTCAAGAAGGCAGCAACGGAAGGCCTGCCCGTGATCCAGGCCGACTATGCCAAGGCGCAGGAACTTGCCAAGCGCAAGCACCTGGCAGGCTGATGACGATGTGATGCGCAAAGGGGCCGGCCGCTCGCGCGCCGGCCCCTTTGGCGTTTACTCTTCCTTCTTTTCGCTCGCGGCGAGAGCCAGCCGCTCCATGCGTTGATCGGGCACGAGCCAGAGCAACGCCGCAATGAAGTAGAAAATCGCGCCAACGCGGGGATAGTCGAGCGCTGCAAGCGCAAACCCGGCCAGATAAATCACTGGCGAAATCTTGCCCTTCACGTCACTGCCCAATGCAATGGCAAGCGGGCTTTGCGTGCCGTGATAGCGCACGAGCGTGAATTGCAGCACGACATAGGCAACCGCGCAGAGCAGCAGGTTCACGCCGTAAAGCGCGGTCGGCCAGCGTCCGAATTCGTTCTCGCCCATCCATCCCGTGGTGAACGGCAGCAGCGAGAGCCAGAACAGCAGATGCAGGTTGGCCCAGAGCACGGAGCCGTTCACGCGGCGCGCCACCTGAAGCATATGGTGATGGTTGTTCCAGTAGATGCCCACGTAGATGAAGCTCAGCACATAGCTCAGATAAACCGGCCAGAGCGGCGCGAGCGCGGCGAGCGTGTCGCCGTGCGGCACCTTGAGTTCCAGCACCATGATCGTGATGATGATGGCGAGCACGCCATCGCTGAATGCTTCGAGTCGATTTTTTTCCATCTGCGGGATCGGTCTGCAAGGGATGTAAGGCAAGCGGCAAGTATGGCCGAAGTCGCGGCGCGACGCCACGTAGCCGCGGGGGCAACACGGTTGCGTATCGTGCGCTGCACATGGCGCGCAAGCGTTCCTGACCTATGATGCCCTTGAGCGCCACGCCCGCCAGAAAGCCAGCCACGGATCATGAACACCCCGACCTCCGCATCCCGCAACCGCCCCGAGCACCCCAAGCACCCCGAACACGCTGAACGCCCGGACCGCCGCGTGCGCGTCTGGGACCTGCCCACGCGGCTCTTCCACTGGCTGAGCGTCGTGCTCGTGGCCGCCGCTTACGTCACGCAGCGCATGAACTGGATGCAGATGCACGTGCGCCTTGGCGAGACGCTGCTCGCGCTCGTGCTGTTTCGCATTCTGTGGGGGTGCTTTGGCAGCGAGACGGCGCGCTTCTCGCGCTTCGTCGCCTCGCCGCGCAGGGCGATCGAACATCTGCGCCACGTGTTGCGGCGCGAGCCCGACGTGCAGGTGGGCCACAACGCGGCGGGCGGCTGGATGGTTCTGCTACTGCTCGCACTGCTGCTAATCGAAACGCTCACCGGACTCTACGACAACAACGATATCGCCGACGAAGGCCCGCTCAGCGAAATCGTGCCGGCAAAAATCGCCAACGCCATCGCCGGCCTGCACGCGTGGGGCTGGGATCTGCTCGCGGCGGCCGTCGTGCTGCACGTGTGCGCGATTGCCGTCTATGCACTCGTGAAAGGCCACAATCTGATCGGCCCGATGGTAAGCGGTAAAAAGCGCTTGCCCGCCTCGGTGCGTGCGCCCGCGCGCGGATCGCTCTGGCTCGCGGCCTTGCTGATGGGCTTATCGGGCGTCGTGACCGCCCTCCTCGCCGCCTATGTGTGATGCCGCAAATTGATGTGTCAAACCCACGCGAAGCCCGCACAGCGCGTAAAATCAGCGGCTCGTTTTCACTCGACAAGAATGATTGATGGCTACCTACCGCGAATTGCTCGCCCAGAAGCGCGAGCTTGACGAGCGCATCGAAGCGGCGCGCGCCGAAGCGGCCCACGAGGCGCTGGCTACCGTGCGCGCGGCAATCGCCGAATTCGGCTTCACGCCCGACGAGGTGTTCGGCAAGCCGCGCCGCGAAAAAGCCGTGCGCCGCGCGCGCAAGACCGAAGGCAATGAAGGCAATGAAGGCAATGAAGGCAAAAAGCGCGAGCGCGCCAATCTGGACCTGTTCGGCGACACCGCCGACAACGCCTGACCGGCCGCATTCGCGCTTCATACGCAAACAGGGCCGCAAGGGCCCTGTTGCGTGTCGTGCAGCCAGCCATGCCGCGCGCCGGCTGGCGCGAGCATGGCGTGAATACCGGGCGCGTTACTGCGCGCCGAGCTTCTTGATCAGCACGTCGAGCTGCGCCACTTCCTCTTGCGTGAGGTCGGTGAGCGGCGCGCGCACGGGGCCGGCGTCGTGGCCCACGAGCTTCGCGCCCGCCTTCACGATGCTCACCGCGTAGCCCGCGCGGCGATTGCGGATCGCGAGGTACGGCAGGAAGAATTCGTCGATGAGCTTGCCGACCGTCGCGTGGTCGTCGGCGGCAATCGCGCGATAGAACTGCATGGCCGTCTTCGGAATGAAGTTGAACACTGCCGACGAATATACGGGCACGCCCAGCGCCTTGTACGCCGCTGCATAGACCTCGGCCGTGGGCAGGCCGCCCAGGTACGAGAAGCGGTCGCCCAGACGCCGGCGGATCGTCACCATCGCCTCGATTTCGCCCACGCCGTCCTTGAAGCCGATCAGGTTCGGGCAGCGATCGGCGAGTTGCTCGAGCATGTCCGCGTTCAGCTTCGAATTGGCGCGGTTGTAAATGATGACGCCCATGTTCGGCACGGCCTTGCAGACCTGCTCGGCGTGCGCGGCAATGCCTTCCTGCGAGGCTTCCGTGAGGTAGTGTGGCATCAGCAGAATGCCCTGCGCGCCATTGCGCTCGGCTTCCTGCGCATATTCGATCGCCACACGCGTCGCGCCGCCCGCGCCCGCGAGAATCGGCACCTTGCCCTTGCAGGTTTCGGTGGCCGTCTTGATGACCTGCGAGTATTCGCTCTTCGTGAGCGAGAAGAATTCGCCCGTGCCGCCCGCCGCGAACAGCGCGCTCGCGCCATAGGGGGCCAGCCATTCGAGGCGCTCGGCGTAGGTGTTCGCGCGGAAGTTGCCTTGCGCGTCGAAGTCGGTCACGGGGAACGAAAGCAGGCCTTCGGAGACGATTTGCTTGAGTTCTTGCGGCGTGGTCATGGTGTTGATCCTGTTGCGAAGTCAGTAAAGGTGTTCAGTCGAAGATGGCGTTCAGCGCACGAGACACGGGCGCTTGTTGTCGAATTTCCAGTTGGGAACGAGGTATTGCATGGCGATCGCGTCGTCGCGCGCGCCGAGGCCGTGCTCCTGGTAGAGCGCGTGGGCCTTTTCCAGCTCGTCCATGTCGATCTCGATGCCAAGGCCAGGCTTTTGCGGCACCTGCACCTTGCCGCCCACGATCTGCAGCGGCTCGCGCGTGAGGCGCTGGCCGTCCTGCCAGATCCAGTGCGTGTCGATCGCGGTGATCTTGCCGGGCGCTGCGGCCGCCGCATGCGTAAACATGGCGAGCGAAATGTCGAAGTGGTTGTTCGAGTGCGAGCCCCACGTGAGGCCCCAGTCGTTGCACATCTGCGCTACGCGCACCGAGCCCTGCATGGTCCAGAAGTGCGGGTCCGCAAGCGGAATGTCCACCGATTGCAGTTGAATGGCGTGGCCCATCTGGCGCCAGTCGGTCGCGATCATGTTGGTGGCCGTGGGCAGGCCCGTGGCGCGGCGGAACTCGGCCATCACTTCGCGGCCCGAATAGCCGTTTTCCGCGCCGCAGGGGTCTTCGGCGTAGGCGAGCACGTCGTGCTTGTCGCGGCACAGGCGGATCGCTTCCGCGAGCGACCACGCGCCGTTCGGGTCGAGCGTCACGCGCGCTTCGGGAAAGCGCTCGGCCAGCGCCGTGACCGCTTCCATTTCCGCGTCGCCCGCCAGCACGCCGCCCTTGAGCTTGAAGTCGTTGAAGCCGTAACGCGCCTTCGCGGCTTCTGCCAGGCGCACGACCGCTTCCGGCGTCATCGCTTCTTCGGTGCGCAGGCGGTCCCAGTCGTCGCGGCCATCGGCGCCGCTCGCGTACTCGAGATCGGTCTTGTTGCGATCGCCAATGAAGAACAGGTAGCCGAGCATCTCCACTTCGGAGCGCTGCTGCCCTTCGCCGAGCAGCGCGGCAACGGGCACGTTCAGATGCTGGCCGAGCAGGTCGAGCAGCGCGGCTTCGAGCGCGGTGACGGCGTGAATCGTGGTGCGCAGGTCGAAGGTCTGCAGGCCGCGGCCGCCCGAGTCGCGGTCGGCGAACTGCTTGCGCACGGTGTTGAGCACCGATTGCATATTGCCGATGGACTGGCCGACCACGAACGCGCGCGCGTCTTCGAGCGTCTTGCGGATCGCCTCGCCGCCCGGCACTTCACCGATGCCGGTATGGCCCGCGCTGTCGCGCAGCAGCACGACGTTGCGCGTGAAGAACGGACCGTGCGCGCCGGAGAGGTTCAGCAGCATGCTGTCGCGGCCCGCCACGGGCACGACGCGCAGCTCGGTCACAACGGGCGTGGCGTTCGGTTGAACGGTTTGTGTAGACATGAACGGATTACCTGTAAAAGTGCGGCGCGCTGCGCCCTGACAATCGAAACTTGGGGTTGAACCGGTTAAGCGCTCGCGGCGACGATCTCCACCCAGTTCGCACCGTTGCCGCCCTCGCCGCGCGAGAGGGGTGTGAGTGCGCCGGTGGTTGCATCGACTGCATAGACCGAGACGTGCTGCGATTTTTCTCCGCACGCCACGAGAAAGCGGCCCGTGGGATCGATGCGAAAACCGCGCGGCTGCGTTTCGGTCGCAGTCGCGCCCACGTATTCGAGCGCGCCATCATGAGCCACGCGCAGCGTGAGAATCTGGCTCGTCGTGCGCTCGGACACGTAGACGAAGCGCCCATCGGGCGAGACGTGGATATCGGCGGCCCAAACGTTCTTCGCGAGCACCGCCGGGTCGGGCTGCACGGGGTCCGTGGGGCTCGGGCGCGCGAAACCGTCGTTCAGATGCGCGAGGGCGGCGGCGCGCGGCGAAACGTGCTGCGCGGTGAGCTTGCCGCTGGCGGCGTCGCGCGCGAATACCGCCACCGTCGCGCGGAATTCGCTCAGCACATACAGTACGTCGCCGCCTGGCGAAAAGCGCAGGTGCCGCGGACCGAAGCCCGCACCGAGATCGACCGCGCCGATTTCGACGAGTCGTCCTTCGTCTTCCAGCGCGAAGGCGAACACGCGGTCGCTGCCGAGCGACGACGCGTACGCGAAGCGCCCATCGGCGGAAACGATCACCGCGTGCGCGTGCTCGATGTCGCCGATCACCTGGAGCGGCGCGCCCTGCCCGTTCTCGAGCGCGTTCGCGCCATACAGGCTCACGCGATGCTCGCCGTACGAAGCGCCGAGCAGGAAACGCCCTTGCGGCTCGGCGCACAGATACGCGAGGCTCGATTCGATCGGCGTCTGCACACGCGGTGTGATGCTGCCGGTCTGCGCGTCGATGGCATAGTCGTTGATGCGCTTGTCCGCGCCGCGCGTGGCCGCATAGAGGCGGCGGCGATCGGGCGAAAGCGCCATCGGCATCACGTTGTCCTGCGCGGCCACGCGCGCTTGCGACGTGAGCGCGCCATTACGCGCGTCGAGATGAAACACGCCAATGTCGCCGTCTTTCGAATTCGCGACGTAGACGAAGAAGCGGTCGGGGTTCGGCTGGTTCATGGTGTGTGTGTCCTTCTCGATTAATGGTTGCGCTCGGGTTCAGTGCGCGCCGCTGTGCACGGAATCGTCCGCAAACGTGCGGCGCGACGGCTTGTTGCGGGCAAGGAACGCGGCGGCGGCGGCAATGAGCGACGTCACGCCCAGGCCGTAGAGACCGCCCGTAATCGAGCCCGTATGCTGCTGAAGATAGCCGAAGGTGGCCGGCGCGAAGAAGCCGCCCAGGTTGCCGAGCGAATTGATCAGCGCGATCACGCCGGCGGCCACGCGGGTGTCGAGATAGCCTTGCGGCATGGGCCAGAACAGCGACGAAGCCGCCTTGAAGCCGATAGCCGAGAAGCAGATCGCCACGAACGAGAACACCGGGTCCGCCGAAGTCGAAGCGAACAGGCCGCAGGCCGCGATCACGAGCGCGATGGCGAGCCACGCCTGCTGGAAGCGGTACTTCGCCGAGAGCAGCGCGAAACCGTACATCGCGACGATAGCGATCATCCACGGAATGGCGTTGTAGAGGCCCACCTGGAAGTCGCTCAAGCCGCCCATCTTGCGGATGATCGTGGGCAGCCAGAACGTGGCCGCGTAAATGGTGAGCTGAATGGCGAAATAGAGGAAGCAGAACAGCACGATCTGCGGGTCCTTCAAGAGACGCAGCACCGGCACGTGCGCGCCCGTTGCGGCTTCGCGCTCGGCCTGCTCGCGCGCCAGATACGTTTCGAGCGCGCCCTGCTCATCGCTCGTGAGCCAGTGCGCGTCGCGAATGCGCGACTTGAGGAACACCCAGCTCACGCCGCACAGCACGATGGAAAAGCCGCCTTCGATCAGGAACATCCACTGCCAGCCCGCCAGACCCAGGCCGCGCACCGAAAGCAACGCGCCCGTGATCGGGCCCGAGAGCACCGAGGCGAACGCCGAGCCCGCGAGAAACACCGCCGCCGCCTTGCCGCGCTCCTTCTGCGGCAGCCACTGCGCGAAGTAATAGATCACGCCGGGAAAGAAGCCTGCTTCGGCAACGCCCAGCAGGAAACGCAGCACGTAGAACGAGGTGTCGTTGTGCACGAACGCCATGGCGGCCGCCACGACGCCCCACGTGCCCATGATGCGCGTGAGCCAGGCGCGTGCGCCATACTTTTGCATGAGGATGTTGGACGGCACCTCGAAGATCGCGTAACCCACGAAGAACAGCCCCGCGCCGAACCCGTACGCCGCCGCCGAAAGACCGATATCGGCCTTCATGTGCGCGCCGGCGAAGCCGACGTTCACACGGTCGATATAGTTGGCGATGAACATGATGAGGAACAGCGGGAGCACGTGCCGCAGGACCTTGGCGCTAGCCGACTCCAGCAGGTCCTCATAACGGTTGGCAGGGGCGGACATCGGGTTGTCTCCTTCAGGCGTGCCGGTGGCGCGCGGATTGGATGTTTCGTGGTACGTTGTCTGATGACATTCTAAGCGTGTCTGCACCGGGAACCAACGTCGTGTTTACCCTGTCATGGAACGGGAATCATAACCGATAAGGCTTGTATTGACGCACTTTCTACGCCCATCACGTCCCAAAAGTGCCTGCCGCAGATGTTCGGCGGCCGTGATCTGGCGTATGATAGTTGTACGATGACTTAACTCATGGTAACCATCACTGCAACGAAACTCGGAGACGACATGCAAATCACTGGCGACATGCTCATTGGAGGCCGCGCTGTACGCGGCTCGGAAAAGCCGCTCGCGGCTTTCAATCCCGCCACGGGCGAAGCGATCCCCGCGCCGGCCTTCGGCAGCGGCACGGCAGCCGACGTCGACGCCGCCTGCCGGCTCGCCGCCGAAGCGTTCGACGCCTACCGCACGCTGCCCCTCGCCGTGCGCGCGGCGTTCCTCGAACGCATCGCCGACGGCATTGCCGCGCTGGGCGACGCACTCACCGAACGCGCCCACGCGGAAACCGGCCTGCCCAAGGCGCGCCTCGAAGGCGAGCGCGGCCGCACCGTTGGTCAGCTGAAGCTGTTCGCACAGGAAGTGCGCCAGGGCCTGTGGCTCACACCCACGCTCGACGCCGCCCTGCCCGAGCGCAAGCCGCTGCCGCGCGCCGATCTGCGTCTGCAGAAAATCGCGCTCGGCCCGGTCGCGGTGTTCGGTGCGAGCAACTTCCCGCTCGCGTTCTCGGTGGCGGGCGGCGACACGGCGGCGGCGCTCGCGGCGGGCTGCCCGGTGGTCGTCAAAGCGCACGGCGCGCACCTCGGCACTTCGGAGATGGTCGGCCGTGTGATCCAGCAAGCCGTGCAGGAGATGGGGCTGCCCGAAGGCGTGTTCTCGCTCATCGTTGGCGCAGGCCGCACCGTGGGCGAAGCGCTCGTGGCGCACCCGGCCATCAAGGCCGTGGGCTTTACCGGCTCGCGCGCGGGCGGCACGGCGCTCATGCGCATCGCCGCGAACCGCCCCGAGCCGATTCCCGTCTATGCGGAAATGAGCAGCATCAATCCCGTGTTCCTGCTGCCCGAAGCGCTCGCGGCTCGCGGCGCGGCCATCGCCCAGGGCTTCGTCGATTCGCTCGTGCTCGGCGCGGGTCAGTTCTGCACGAATCCGGGTCTGGCGATCGGCATCGAAGGTCCGGCGCTCGACCAGTTCGCGCAGGCCGCCGCGCAGGCGCTGGGCGTGAAGCCCGCGCAGACCATGCTCACGTCGGGCATTCATGCGGCGTATGAAGAAGGCGCGCGGCGTCTCGCCGAAACCCAGGGTGTGAGCGCGCTCGCGCAAGGCCAGCCCGCGAGCGGCCCGAACCAGGCGTTCGCCGCCCTGTTCGTGACCGATGCGCAAACCTTCCTCGCGCAGCCCGCGCTCGAAGACGAAGTGTTCGGCCCAGCCTCGACGCTCGTGCGCTGCAAGGACGAAGCCGAACTGCTCGCGGTGGCCGAGCACTTCGCGGGCCAGCTCACGGCGACGATCCAGATGGATCGCAGCGACGTGCCCGCCGCCATGCGCCTCGTGCCGATTCTCGAGCGCAAGGCCGGCCGCCTGCTCGTGAACGGCTTTCCGACCGGCGTGGAGGTCACGCACGCAATGGTGCACGGCGGCCCGTTCCCGGCCACGTCCGACAGCCGCGCGACGTCGGTGGGCACGAGCGCGATGGAGCGCTTCCTGCGTCCGGTCTGTTATCAGGACTTCCCCGCCGAGCTGCTGCCGCAGGCGCTCGCAGACGCCAATCCGCTCGACCTCTGGCGCCGCAAGAACGGCGAACTCGTGCGCGGCTAATCGCCGTCTCTCGATGATGTCAATGAAAACAGCGGCCTTGGCCGCTGTTTTTTCATGCGCGCTCGAAGTTCAAGCGCCCTACGCCTTCCCCCCCGACTCCGCCGCCGCACGGCGCAGCCGCTCGCGGCTGCTCGACAGATGCATGCGCATGGCCGCACGCGCGCCTTCGGGATCGTGGCGGGCAATCGCGTCGAAAATGCTTTCGTGCTCGCGGTTCACGAGTTCGGCGTAAGCCTGCGGATCGCGATGCGCAATGCCCGCCGAATCGACGCGACGGCGCGGGATCAATGCCGCGCCCATTTGCGTGAGGATATCGACGAAATAGCGGTTGCCCGTGGCGCGCGCCACCGAGACGTGAAATTCGAGGTCGGCGCCCGAGCTGTCGCCGCCCGAGCGGATCACGACGTCGAGTGCGTCGAGCGCGGCGCGCATGCCGGCCAGGTCGCGCTCGCTCGCACGCTGCGCGGCAAGACCCGCGGCCTCCGTTTCGAGGCTGATGCGCAGCTCGAGCACGGACAGCACATCGTCCAGCGTGCTGGCCGGCACGACGTCGAGATCGAGCGGCTCGCGGCGCGGCTCCAGCACGAAGCTGCCGATGCCGTGACGCGTTTCGATCACCGACATGGCCTGCAAACGCGAAATGGCTTCGCGCACCACCGTGCGGCTCACGCCCAGTTGCGTCATGAGGTTGCTTTCGGTGGGCAGCTTGTCGCCGGGCTTCAGCGAGCGCGTGGCGATCTGTTCGTTGATGAAGTTGACGACCTGCTCGGCGAGATTGCGGCTACGCGCGGCGATGGGCGTGGCAAGCGACTCCGCCATGTGGCTCTCCTTGGCTCGATATGCGTATATCGCTGCATTATACGTTGTCGGACAACCACAGGAAAAGCCTGTGCACAAGCGACTGAGGACATCCTATGACTGCGCGATGGACTGCGCGCGAGACGGCCTGAACACCACACAGGTTCGCCCACGAAATGATCCTCATTTTATTTCGTATTCCGATGCAATTCACGCCTCGTCTTTTCGCAATGAGACGCGCATGTCGTTGTGTTAGCAAACATATCGTTACGCTGCGATCGGAGCGAATTTATTTGCGCATCCTGGCTGCACAAGTCGGCGTTCTCCGATAATCTCCACAACAAGGTGCGCGCCCGGCCGTCAAAGAAAACCAGAATCCCCACGGACGACGCCTCAACTGATATCGAATCGCAACGCGTTTGTGTAGTCACATTCCGTACCGAGGGAATCATTGAGAAACCGCATCGTCTTCCTCATCCTTGCGCTCGCGCTGCCTTGGGCGCCGCTCTTCGCGGCGCCGCCCGCCGAGCCCGCGCCTGACACGATGCAGGCCCGCGTGATGGGTTGCGCGGCCTGCCACGGCGCGCACGGCGAAGGCACCGACAACGACTACTTTCCGCGTCTCGCGGGCAAGCCGGCCGGCTATCTGTTCAACCAGCTCGTCGCCTTCCGCGACGGCGGCCGCAGCTATCCGCCCATGAACTATCTGCTGGCGTATCTGCCCGACGCCTACCTCAAGCAGATCGCGGAGTTCTTCGCGCAGGAGCACCCGCCCTATCCGCCGCCAGCCAAACCCACGGTCGATGCGGCCACGCTCGCACTCGGCAAGTCGCTCGTCATGAACGGCGACAGCAAGCGCAACGTGCCCGCCTGCGCGCTCTGCCACGGCGCCTCGCTCACCGGTATGCAGCCGGCCATTCCGGGTCTCGTGGGCCTGCATCCGAACTACATCAGCGCGCAGCTCGGCGCGTTCCGCTACGGCACGCGCCGAGCCGCCGCGCCGGACTGCATGCACGACATCGCCAGCCGTCTCGCCGACCGCGACATCACCGCGATCGCGGCGTGGCTCTCGTCGCAACCCGCGCCTGCCGATACGACGCCAGCGGCGGCCTCGCCGCTGCCGCTCGCGTGCGGCAGCGTCCATAACTAGCCGGGGCCTCGACGTGCGCAGACTTCGATCCCTTCTCCCCACTTCGCTTCGCCTGTCGTGCGCGGCGCTCACGCTCTGCATGGGCGCCGGGCTCGCGCACGCGCAAACGGCCGCGCCCAGCGCGAACGCAGCCAACGCGGCCAGCGCCGCAGCGGCAGCCGCCGCGGCCAATGCGAAGCCGATCGCGAGCAACGCCGAGCAGATCGCACGCGGCGAATATCTCGCGCGCGCCGGCGACTGCATTGCGTGTCACACGGTGCCTTCCCAGCAGATGTTCGGCGGCGGCCGTCCAATGGAAACGCCGTTCGGCACGCTTTATACGCCAAACATCTCGTCGGACAAGACGTTCGGCATCGGCGCCTGGACCGCCGATGAGTTCTACCGCATGCTGCACGAGGGCAAATCGCGCGACGGCACGCTGCTCTATCCGGCCATGCCGTTCGCGTCGTACACGAAGGTCACGCGCGCGGACTCGGACGCCATTTTTGCGTACCTGCTCTCCACGCCGCCCGTGCACAAGGAGAACCGCGCGCACGATCTGCGCTTCCCGTATAACAAGCGCGCGCTGCTGCTCGGCTGGCGCACGCTGTTCTTCCGCCAGGGCGAATTCAAGCCCGACCCGGCGCAGTCCGCCGAATGGAATCGCGGCGCGTATCTCGTGCAAGGCCTCGGCCACTGCACGATGTGTCACACGGCCATCAACGCGCTCGGCGGCAACTCGGCCTCGAAGGAGTTCCAGGGCGGCCTGATTCCCGTGCAGAACTGGTATGCGCCTTCGCTCACGTCGAACAAGGAAGCGGGCCTCGGCGACTGGAGCATCGAGGACATCGTCGATCTGCTGCACGCGGGCGTGTCGAAACGCGGCGCCGTGTACGGACCGATGGCCGAAGTGGTCTACGACAGCTTCCAGTACCTCACGGAAGAAGACGTGCGCGCCGTGGCCGTGTATCTGAAGTCGCTGCCGGGCCACAACAACGAGGTCGACAAGTCGCCCAAGAGCACCTTCGTGACGGAGGAAGCCGCGCGCCTCGTGCCGCTCGGCAAGAAGATTTACGAGTCGCAGTGCGCGGTGTGCCACGCGGCGCAAGGCCAGGGCAAGCCGCCGCATTTCCCGCCGCTCGCCGACAACCAGTCCATTCAGATGAACTCGGCCGTGAACCCCATCCGCATGGTGCTCAACGGCGGCTATGCGCCGGGCACGCAAAAGAACCCCATGCCCTATGGCATGCCGCCCTTCGCACAGTCGCTCTCCGACGAAGAAGTGGCGGCCGTGGTCACGTATATCCGCACGGCGTGGGGCAACCACGGCACGCCGGTTTCCGAACATGAAGTGAACGCGCTGCGTTCCGCGCCGCTTTTCTGAGGCTGCGATGATCGAAACTCCCGTACCCGAACAACCGGGCGAGCGCCCGCAACACGAACAGGTCGACGAGATCGTGGCCAGCGGCCCGGGCGGCGCGCTCGCGGTAGCGGGCATCGCCACGGCGATCGTGGCTGCGATCTGGTTCGTCTTCTACTTCGTCGTGTTCCTGCCGCGCGGCGTCATCCAATAGACCAGACAGACAAGAAAAGGCCGGCCTCATGTCGAATCCGCTCGATAACCATGCCAGTGCCGAAGTCGCCGCGCGCGTGGAGCGCCGCTGGGCGACGCTCATGGTGGCGTTCGTCTCCCTGCTCGTGGCCGTGGTGGTCTTCACGGGCCTGCACTGGGCCATGATGCCGCCCTCGCGCGTGGAACTCGTCAATCCGGAAACGCTGCACGTGTCCGGCGAATTCGTCGAATCGAATCTCGGCAGCGCAGTCGAAACCGACGGCTCCGTGACCGTGCGCATTCTTGCGCAGCAGTACTCGTTCACGCCGCAATGCATCGTCGTGCCGGCCAACACGCCCATTACGTTCCGCGCGACGAGCGCCGATGTCGTGCACGGCTTTCTCGTCACGGACACCAACCTGAACTCGATGGTCGAGCCGGGCTACATCTCCACGTTCCGCACGAGCTTCGACAAACCCGCCGACCACCTCATGCCGTGCCACGAATATTGCGGCACGGGCCACCAGGGCATGTGGGCCCACGTGAAGGTCATCGACAAGGATGCCTTCATGCAGATGGCGAACCAGGCAGGCAATTCAGCGCGGAGACTCAGCTGTGTTAAATAACAAGCGACTCGTACTCGCCCACTTCTGGCTCGCGTTCATTGTGTTCGGCGTGGCGCTGCTGCTTGGCGCGTGGCAGATGTTTGTGCGCAGCCCCATGCACCCGTGGCTTAACGACCCCGAGCTTTACTACCGCTCGGTCACGGAGCACGGCACCGTGATGGGCTACGTGTTTCCCACGCTCATCGCCATGGGCTTTGGCTACGCGGTCAGCGAACTCGCGCTCAAGCGCCCGCTCGTGGGCGTGAAGTGGGCATGGCTCGGCTTCATCCTGCTCGCGCTCGGCTCCGTCACCGCCTCGGTGCCCGTCGCGCTCGGCCTCGCCTCAGTGCTCTACACGTTCTATCCGCCGATGATCGGCAACGTGTTCTATTACCTCGGTGTCGTGCTCGTCGTGGTGGGCTCGTGGGTCTGGGTCGCGCTGATGGGCGTGAACACCGCGAAATGGAAGCGCGAGAATCGCGGCAAACCCCTGCCGCTCGCCATGTTCGCGACCACGGCGGGCGCGTACCTCTGGGGCTGGACCGCGGTGGGCGCGGCGATCGAAGTGCTGTTCCAGATCCTGCCCGTGGCCTTCGGTTGGCGCAATACGATCGACGCGGGCCTCGCGCGCGTGTTCTTCTCCTGGACGCTGCATGCCATCGTCTACTTCTGGCTCATGCCCGCCTATATCGCGTACTACACGATCATTCCGCGCGCGATTGGCGGCCGGCTCTACAGCGACGTGATGGCGCGCATCTCGTTCATCCTGTTCCTCGTGGTGGCCATGCCGATCGGCCTGCACCACCTGTTCACCGATCCGCAGGTGGGCTCGGGCTTCAAGTTCGTGCAGTCGGTGTTCACGGCGCTCGTCTCGGTGCCCACGCTCCTCACCGTGTTCACGATCTGCGCTTCCGTTGAAATCGCCGGGCGGCTGCGCGGCGGCACGGGGCCGTTCGGCTGGATCGCGAAGCTGCCGTGGGAGAACCCGCAAATGCTGGCCGTGGCGTTCTCGTTCGTCATGCTCGGCTTCGGCGGCGCGGGCGGCCTCATCAACATGAGCTACCAGCTCGACCAGGCGGTGCACAACACGCAGTGGATCACGGGCCACTTTCACCTCATCTATGGCGGCGCGATCGTCATCATGTACTTCGCCATCGCCTACGACCTGTGGCCGCAGATCACCGGCCGCGCGCTCAACAACTGGCGCCTCATGCGCTGGCAGCTCTGGCTGTGGTTCATCGGCATGATCGTCACGACCTTCCCGTGGCACCTGGTCGGCCTCATGGGCATGCCGCGGCGCATGGCCTACTACGATTACAGCGACCCGGCGCTCGCGGGCCAGGGCGCGCTCGTGGTGCTTTCTGCAATTGGCGGTCTGATCCTCGTGATTTCGGCGGTGCTGTTCTTCGTCGTGCTGCTCCAGGGTCACCGCAGCGAGGCGGCCGCGCCCGAGGAATATCGCTTCGCCAAGCCGGTGCACGAGTCGGCCACGCTGCCGGTGGCGCTCAATAGCTTCGGGCTGTGGATCGTGCTGATGATCGCCCTGACGATCACCAACTACGGCTACCCGATCGCGCAACTGCTGGCGACACCCGAAACGGCCGTGCCCGCGATCCCGATTGGAGCGCAGCGATGAGCGACGAACGCCTGTTCTCGTTTCGCAATGTGTGGTTTCGCACGGGTGTGGGCGCGACGATCGTCGTGTTCGTCGTCTCCGTGCTGATCGGCTTCATCTGGTTGCCTTCCGCCAAGAGCGACCCGTATTTTCAGGGCATCTGGACGGCGATCTGCAGCGCGGCCGGCGTGCCGCGCGCGTGGCATCCGGTCGAGTCGGCGGTCGCTCCGGGCTACCAGCTGAGCCAGGTCGAACTCACGCCGCACATGCTAGACGGCGCGACTTCCCTCTCGATTGGCCGCGGCGCGACGCTCGCCTTGCGCTGCACGATGTGCCATGGCCCGCGCGGCATCAGCATGGCCAATTCGCCGAATCTGGCGGGCCAGTTCGCCATCGTGGTCTTCAAGGAACTGCACGACTTCCAGACGGGCGCGCGCCAGAACGCGGTGATGTCGCCCATGGCGCGCGACCTGTCCGACGAGGACATGCGCGATCTCGCGGCCTATTACGCCTCGCTGCAGCCGATCGCGCACCTGCATGGCGGCGCGCCCGGCATCGTGGCGCACGGCGCGCCGCTGCGCAATATTCCCGCCTGCGCGTCCTGCCATGGCGGCGTGGACAGCAAGGTCGGCAGCCCGTGGCTCGACGGCCTGCCCGCGGCATACACGAAGGCGCAACTGCTCGCGTTCGCGAACGGCACGCGCCATAACGACATTTCCGAGCAGATGCGCAACATCGCGCGCAACATGACGCCCGAGGAAATCGACGCGGCCGCCGCCTGGTACGCGGGCGAAACGCCGCCGGCCAAACCCTGAACCCAACCACGCGGGGCGTGCGGCGGTAGGCAAATTGCGCGCCCTGCACGTCCCTCACCTCAACATCGTTACCCAACCTCGCGGAGCGACATCATGCAAAAGACGGCATCGGCAAAATGGCACGGCGGCATCAAGGACGGTCAGGGCACGATCTCGACGCAAACCGGCGTGCTCAAAGAGGCACCCTATGGCTTCGCCTCGCGCTTCGAAGGCGGTCCCGGCACCAACCCCGAGGAGCTGATCGGCGCGGCCCACGCGGGCTGCTTCACCATGGCCTTCTCGCTCTTCCTGACCCAGGCGGGCTTCACGGCCGAGAGCATCGAGACGAAATCGACCGTTACGCTCGACAAGGTCGGCGAAGGCTTTGCCATCACGAGCTGCCAGCTCGACATGACCGCGAAGATTCCGGGCATCGATCAAGCGAAGTTCGACGAGCTTTCGAAGGGCGCCAAGGAGAACTGCCCGGTGTCGAAGCTGTTCGCCAACAACGCGACGATTACGCTCAACGCGAAGCTCGTTTGAGAGACGCTCATGGCCATCCCCCATGCTGCGCCGGGTGAGGTCTTCGACGTACGGCCGCTAGGCGGCGCGCTCAAGAGTGCGAAGTCGATCACCCTGATCCGCGCGCAGCAACTCGAAGTCATGCGCATCGTGCTGCCGGCAGGCAAGCGCCTGCCGGAGCACAGCGTGCCCGGCGAGATCACGGTGCAGTGCGTGGAAGGCGTGATCCGCTTCTTCGTGAACGGCGACCCGCGCACCATGCACGCCGGCGACATGCTGCTGCTCGGCGGCGGCGAAAAGCACGCGCTGGAAGCGCTCGACGACGCTATCTTGCGCATGGGGGCAAGTAGCCGCGCCTTGGGGCCGCCCCGCTAACTCGTTCGAAACTTTCGAACGTCTGCATCACTCCCGTAGCACGGCAAACCGTGCCAGCGGAACGATCATGGGTTCCAACGCAAACGCGTTCAGACAACCCACGGAGTTCCGCGATGAAACCCTTACGCTTGCTCAAGCGGCTTGGCGCCGCCCTCTTCTGCGCTGCCGCGCTGGCGCCGGCCATGCCCTCGATGTCGGCAACCGTCCCGCAACCCGCTGCCGCTGGCGTTGCCGCTGCCATTACGCAACACGACATCGAAGCGAACGGCCTGCGCCTGCATTATCTGCAGGCGGGCAACCCGCAGAACGACGCGACCCCGGTTCTGCTGCTGCACGGCTATGCCGAGACCAGCCATATGTGGCAACCGCTCATGACGCAACTGGGCGAGCAGCGCGTCGTGATCGCGCCGGATCTGCCCGGCGCGGGCAATTCGGCAATCCCGGCGAGCGGCTACGACAAAAAGACGCTCGCGCAGGACATCCACGCAATGGTCCAGGCCCTCGGTTATCGCAAGGTCAAGCTCGTGGGTCACGACATCGGGCTAATGGTCGCGTATGCGTACGCCGCGCAATATCCGGACGAAGTCGAGAGCATCACACTGATGGACGCCTTCCTGCCCGGCGTTGGCGACTGGCAAAAGGTCTGGCTGCTGCGCGACAAGTGGCACTTCAACTTCTACGGGTCCACGCCGCTTGCGCTCGTGGACGGCCGCGAGCGCATCTACTTCGAGCACTTCTGGAATGACTTCGCCGCGGACCCGAAGCACTCGGTACCCGAAGCGGACCGCGAGCGCTATGCCGCTGCCTACGCCCGACCAGGCCGCATGAAGGCCGGCTTCGAATACTTCCACGCGTTCCCGCAGGACGCCGCCGATTTCGCGGCGTTCGCGCAAACGCCGCTCACGATGCCCATGCTCGTGCTGGCCGGGGAGAAGGCCTCCGGCACGTTCCTCATCGATCAGGCCCGGCTCGTCGATACGAACGTGCAAGGCGTGGTCATCCCGGGCGCGGGGCACTGGCTCATGGAAGAAGCGCCGGGACCGACAATCGCTGCGATCGAGCGGTTCGTCGGCGGCACGGGTGCGCGTTGAAGCGCGAGGTGGCACGCAGTGACGGATGCGGGCGGCTACCCGGCCGGCTTGCCGAAGTAGCGGCCCGCACCCGCGCTCACTGCTTCGACGACACCGGATCGTCGTTGAGCGTCTTGAGGAACGCGATGATGTCCTGAATGTCGCTTTGAGTCATCGCGGGCTTGTCGCCGAACTTGCGGTCGAACGGCGCATCGGTCACGTCCACGTTCTTCTGGAACGGCGGCGGAATGTCGTCGTACTTGTCGATCTTGCCGTCGGGTCCGCGCGGATAGAACTTGCCTGGGTCCGTGTTGCGATCGTTGTAGAACGCCATCACGTCGTCGAGGTTGTGATACACGCCGTTGTGGAAGAACACCGTGCGCGTGGCCGTGTTGCGCAGCGTGGGCGTGAGGAACATGCCGCAGTACTGCGTCTGGTCCTTGAAGTCCGAACGGAACGGGCCGCATACCCCCAGATCGAAGAAGTGCGGGTCCTGGTTCTGCGCGAGCTTGTTGTTGCGCGGCACGCCGAGCGCCTCGTACTGGTAGTCCGTGAACATGGGCGGCAGACCGTCCTTGCCGGGCTTCGAAAGGTGGCAGCCCGCGCAGTTCGCCTTGTTCGGGTCGTTGAACAGACGCAGGCCGCGCAGCTCCGCTTGCGAGAGGCGCGCGTGGCCTTCGAGCCAGCGGTCGTACTTGCTGTTATACGGATGGAACGACTGATCTTCCACCTGGTAGCGCGAGATCGCGAACATGGCCTCCGCCACGGCCATCTTCGGGTCGCTGAAGATTCGGTCTCCGAACAACTCCGTGAAGTGCTTGGCGTACGGCGCCTTCGTGAGCTTCGTGGCCACCTGTTCGATGCTCGTGTTCGCCATTTCCACGGGATTGAGCAGCGGGCCGTACGCCTGCTGCTGCAGCGTGTCGGCGCGGCCGTCCCAGAAGAGGCCGCCCTGCGGCACCATCTCCACGGAGGTCGATGCGCCGCCCGCCACCTTCTGCGACTTCACGATATCGGCTGCGGCCGTGGCCTGCTGCGCGACCGTCGGCGCGTCGTCGTTTTCGCCCTGATCGGGACCGATGCTGAAGTTCGGCTGACGGTACAGGTACATCAGCGAAGGCGGCGGGCGATAACCCTGCTGGTTCATCGCGAGGCCGCCCATCTGCACGTCGTGTCCGTTGGGCGGACCGTAGGAACGCTCGGGGCTATGGCACGAAGCACAGGACTGCTGACCGGAGCCCGAGAGCGCCGGGTCGAAGAAAAGCTGCTTGCCGAGCTGCGCCATCGCCGAAAGCGGCGCGACTGGCGGGCGCTGCAGCACCACGGGGTGCGGATTCGCGCCGGTCAGGTTCTCGACGACCTCGCCCACGGCGTCCGGCACGTTGGCCGGAAACGCCACGGCGTAGGCGCAAAAGCCCAGTGCGCCGAGCGCGATCACGGCGGCTACGGCGCGCAGAACGAGCCGCACGGGGCTCGACGCGCTGCGCGGTTTGGGTGAGGAGGAGCCAGGCGAAGTGGAAAGCTCGGACATGATTCGATCTTTCTTTGCGTAATACCACGAGAAGGAAAAGCCGAACGCCGCGAGCAGCCAGCGAACATCGAAGCTGGCGTGCAACGCGGCGAGAGCCACACGACGTGACAACGGCGCGAGGCCGGCCGCCCTGCACGCGCGAGACTTATGCGTGCGGGCGGCCAGGACTCGCGCCGGACGTCGTTCAGATCGACGGCGCGGAGCTCAACTGCGTGCCCAGCGTGCCGTCGAGATACAACACCGGCAAATTACCCGTACCGCCAAAGTTGAACAGCGCGCGCATGTCGCCTGCGGCTGAGTCGAACGAACCGCCGCCAAGGCGTGCGCCGCCGAGCCAGTTGTCTTCGATGAAGCGCACCACCGATGCTTGATCGATGAACGTGTGGTCGACGTAGTTGGCCTTCGCCCACGGCGAGATCACGAGGAACGGAATGCGCGTGCCCGGACCGCAACGGCCGTTGACCGGCGCGCCCGCGATACCCGTGGGCTGCGTGCCCGTGCCGCACACGGCGTTGCCGTTGAGCTGGTCGGCCGCGTTCAGCGACGAATGCACCGGCGCCATGTACTGGTGGTCGTACCAGCCGTCCGAGTCGTCATAGGTCACGACGACTGCCGTGTTCTTCCAGTCGGGCTGCTGCATCAGGAAGTTCACGACCTTGGTCACGAACTGCTGCTCGTCGAGCGGGTCCGAATAGCCCGCGTGCGCGTCCTGGGCAGCCGGCGCCTTCAGGAAGCTCACCGACGGGAAATTGCCCGCCTTCACGGCCGCGAAGAAGTCGTCCGAGTCGTACTGGTGGTTGGCCGGGTCGAGCGTCTTGCCGTCCGTTTCGAGCGTCGAGCCAATGGCCGCCGTCGAGCTCGGGCGCAAGTGCTGCGGGTTTGCCGTCGTCTTGAAGTACTGGAACCAGTTGTGGTGCGGGCTGTAGTCGGCAGTCGCCGCATTCACGGCCGTCGCGACCGTGCTGCGCAGGCAGCCCGTCGTGCCGTTCGCGTTGACCGTCTGCAGGTTGAAGCCGCCCATGAAGCCGCCCCACGTGATCTTCTGCGCGTTCAGCAGGTCGCCGATGTTCTGCGCGTTGATCATGCCCTGGTCGGTCTTGCTCGAGCACGTGTCGTAGCCCGGGTCCACGTCGCCCATCAGCGTCAGGCCGCCTGCGCCGTCTTCGATGTAGTACGTGGGCGTGGCAACCGTCGAAGGCTGCTTCGACGTGTTCACGAGTTCGAGACCGTTGGTCTGGCCCGACACGACTTCGAGCGCGCCCGGCGTCGACGGACCGTAGGTCGTGGTCCATGCGTTGTCGCTCATGGCGAACTTCTGCGCATAGTTCCACATTGCCGTGACGGTGTTGCCGTCGTAATAGCCCATCACCTGGCCCTTCGTGCCGAAGGCGCCCGCGCCGCCGCTCGTGCCCTTACCCGTGTACTTCGGGAACAGGTCGAGTGCGCCGTTGTCGCCGGCCTGCTGCTCGGCCGTGTAGGCGTGATTCTGGTCGGCCGTGGCGGCCTGGGTGCGGTCGAGGCGGAACGGATTGGCGGCGTCCGTGCCGTTGAGCGTCGTGTTCGAGTTCGGGTTCGCCGTGAGCAGCGCGCCCGTGAGGCCGTTGACCGTCGGCGTGCCCGAAGCAGCCGTGAAGGCCGGCTCGCCGCCCGGGTTCGTGGCGTTCGGGTAGGTGGCGAAGTAGTGGTCGAACGAAACGTTCTCGCCGTAGATCACGACGAGATGCTTGATCGGCGTGGCCGTCGTCAACGTGTCTTGCGCCGACGCGGCGGCGGCAGAGGTCCCCGGATTCGAATTGCTGCTGCCGCATGCAAACAGCGCGGCAGCGAGGCCCGCACAAGGCAGGGCGAGTAATGCTCGGCGATACAACATGTAGTTAGGCTCCATCGATTGTTTGAGTTGCTTTTTAGAGTCCTGCCGACGCGGCGCGCACAAGTGCGCCCTGCCGCCACGCCTTCAGTGAGGCCCGATCGATTCTGCGCACGGGCCCCCATGCGCCTTACATCAGAGCGAGCGCATTACAACATCGCAAGATGACTACACGGCGAACGTTTAATTTCCGAATACTTTCATCGGATTTCACCGCCGAAAGAATCGCGCAAGCAGCCGTGTGCGCTGAGCTGTGGATTCGGCCCCGGATTGCGGCTGCGCGCGAGGTCCGGTTCGGTCCATTGCACTCCGTGCGGCGCGAGCTATAACTGGAAATACAGTGCGGATGTTCTCTGCGCGCCCGCTCGCCCCTTCTTCTTGCGTCGCGCCGCGCTGTGCCGCCCCCGAATGCGTGGGCGCGCTTCTTACGTGAGTAGTGAGCTAAGACGTTCGGCAGCCGTGCGCTGCGCGCAGGCATCCCGACTTTCCAGATGAGTGTGCGACTTCAGGCTTGGCCTCTTGCTCGCGCGCACCTTCGCCGCGGAGTTGCTCCGCAGTTATCCCGCAGTGACTTCGTCATTGCCGCGAAGGCGCACTCACGAACTCGAGAAAGGAGGTTGATATGACATTACGCCTGGCATTGATCGCCATATGCGTGGCGGCCGTGGCCGCCGTTGCGCCCGGCACGGCGCGCGCGAAGGAAGACCCTGCCTCGCAGGAGCGCGCCCATCAGACGATGACCGATGACGCCGACGCTTCGGCTCAGGCCAGCACCGACATGTCGTACGGCGGCACGCCCGAAACGCACAGCGCCTCGGGCCACCGCACGGGCAAGATGTGCTGGCCGCGTCCCGATTGCGACGTGTTTTTCGGTCACTGAAATCTGGCTGCCGAGGTTTGGCCACTGCTGTTGGGCCACTGCTGTTGGGCCACTGGGCCGCGCCCGCTAATCGAGCGCCGGCACGCCCGAAGCGGCGGCGTGCACGATCCGCCGCCCTCGTCTTTCGATCGTTGAATGCCTGCGCGCGGCGTGGTCGCCGCCGCAGTCGCCGCCTGGGCCGCTTTACGCGCGCCGGGCGAAACCCACGGCGCGCCAGGTAAACAGCGCGCCCGCCAGCATCAGCAGGCTCGTGCCGAGGAACACGGCGCGCATGCCCAGATGTCCGCCGACGAAGCCGCCGATCAGCGGCCCGAGCACCTGCCCCGCAAATTGCGCCGACACCGAATAGCCGAGCACACTGCCCGCGGCATGGTCCGGCGCGTTGTGACGAATGACCGTCGCGATGCACGGCAGGAGCGCCGCGAGCGACACGCCCATGAGAAAGCGCAGCGCGACGAGCTGCCAGCCCGCCGTGACGAACGCCTGCGGCACGAGCAGCACGGCCGAGACCGCGAGCGCGCCGACGATCACCTTCGCGTGCCCCACGCGGTCCGCGACGCGCCCGAGGCGAGAAGCCGCGACGATGCTGCCGAGCGCCGCCGCCGACATCGCGAGGCCCGCGACGAAAGTCACGCGCGCGGGGTCGTGCACGAGCGTCGCCACGTACACGGTGATGATGGGTTCGATCGACATGTTGGCCAGCATGAGCAGCATGCCGGTCACGAGCATGGCGGCGATCGGGCGCTTGTCGGGCAGCGCCGACCAGCCGCCCTTGTGCGCGGCATGCGCTACGCGCGCGGGGCGCGGCGCTTCCTTCACGAACACGCAGGTCGCGATGAAGGCCGCGAAGATCGTTGCGCCCGCCACCCAGAACGTGGCGCGCAAGCCGATGAGCGGCGGCAGTGCGCCGCCCAGCAGCGGCCCGATGAGATTGCCGGCCATGATGCCCGACGACAGCACGCCGAGCGCCCACGCCGACCGGTGACGCGGCGTTTGTGTCGCAACGAGGATGGTCGAACCCGACGAATAGCCGCCTGCGAAACCCGCGAGCAGACGCAGCGCGACAAGCTGCCAGATGTTGCGCGACATGCCAATGAGCGACATCGCGATCGCCATGCCGAGGCTCGCGCGCACGAGCATGGGCTTGCGGCCGTAGCGGTCGCCAAGGCGCCCCCACACCGGCGCGACGAGCGCGGCCGTGAAGAACGTCGCGCTGTACGCGATGCCCGACCACTGCACGATCGCTGCGTGGCCGCGCACGCCCAGCTCCTCCACGTAGAGCGGCAGGAACGGCAGCATCAGGGTCATGGCGACGAGCGTCGTGAACGATCCCACCACGCAGACCGCGAGATTGCGCCGCCAGTGTTGCGCAACCGCCGCATCGTGCGGATTTTCGGGTCGCGCTGGCTTCGCGCCGGATACGGCGGGCGAAGGCGTGGATGAAGAAACGGAAGTCGAAGCGGACGCCCCGGCGCGATCGCGTGGCGGATCGTCGGGGTCTTCTGCGCGGGAGGTCATCGGCGGATCGAGGCAGCGGCGGGCAACGCGCTTCACCCGCTTGCCGGGTGAAGCTGCAAGGCGCCTACGTTAAGCGAAGCGCGCCGCGTCTGTCAATTTGTTAAGCATCCGCCGAAGATGGGTGCCCAGTTCGCCCGGTTTGCTCACTTGCCGGCGTCGCGTTGGCCGTTTATTGCACGGCAACCTGCAGCAGCCCCACCACGCGCTGCAGCGGCACGAGCACTTCGGTGTCGATGCCGTAGAGCGGGCCGAGCGTCTGCGAGACGTCGCGATAGTCGAGCCGCGTGTGCCCTTCGTTGTCTTCCCAGATCACCATGCGCAGGGGCAGTTCCACCGCCGCGTGCGGGTTGGCCGCCATGACGGGCGTACCGGCCTTCGGATTGCCGAACAGGATCAGACGCGTGCGGCGCAGGCTCAGCCCGGCGGTCTCGGCGGCTTCGCGCTGGTCGACGTCGGCGAAGATATCCGCGCCCGCCTTGGCGAGCGCCGCCTTCAGGCGCGCGATCGTCGTGTCGAAGTCGTGCGCGCTCTTGAGCGACAGCACCGACGAGGGATGTTGCCCGTACTCGGCCATGACAAACTCCTCCTATGGCGCACGGCCCGCGCGAATGCGCGATGCATGCAACGGCACTTTATCCCAGAATTCACAGCGAATGATTCGGGGCGCGCGCAGGGAGGACTCAGGCTCCCTGCCTGGCGGCACGCGTCTTTGCTTCGTCGCCCGGCTGGGCGGCATGGGCGCGGTGGGACCACGCACGCCACCACACCCACGCGGCGCCCGCCGAGAGCACGGCGGCGATCAGCAGATTCACACGCATGCCCGCACCGATCGACGCGCGCCGTGCGATCATCGCGCCCGCAACGGCCACGCCGAGCGCCGCGCCCGTCTGCCGGGCGGCATTGAGCACGCCAGCCGCGATGCACGCGCGGCCCTGATCGACTGTCGCCATGAGCGCCGCCGTGCACGCGGGCATCATCAGGCTCGCGGCGAAACCAATGGCCGGCAGCGGCACGGCCAGCAAGCCGTATCGCGCCGTCGAGCCGCCGATGGCCGCACTGAGGTAGCCCGCTGCCGCGAGCAGGCACGCGAGCGCAACTAGCGCGCGCGGCCCAAGCCACGCGACTGCGCGCCGCGAAAGCAGACTGCCGAGCGGCACCATCACCGTGAGCGGCAAGAAAGCGAGGCCCGCGCGCAACGGCGCATAGCCGCGCTCCTGCTGCAGATAGAGGCTCAGTCCGAATAGCAGACCGTAGAACGTGAACGCCGAAATCATCGACACCAGCACGGCGGCGCTGAACACGGGCTCGCGGAAGAAGCCGAGCGGCAGCATCGGCTGCGCGTGATGCTTTTCGAGCGCGACGAAGGCGATCGCCGCCACAAGCGCCAGCACGAGACCGCCCGCGACGATCGGTGCATGCCAGCCGTACGCAGGCGCCTCGATGATGGCCGCATTGAGCAGCGCCAGCGCCGCGATGGCCGCCGTCTGGCCCGCGAGATCGAGCCTGCGCGGCACGCCTCCTCGCGGTTGCGGCGCCACGCGCGCGGCCATGACGATGCCTGCAAGGCACACCGGCACGTTGAGCAGGAAAATGCTGCGCCAGCCGACGAGCCCGATCAGCACGCCGCCCAGCACCGGACCCGCCGCCATCGCGATGCCACCCATCCCGGCCCACACGCCGAAGGCGGCGGCGCGCTCGCGCGCGTTGGCGCACGCGCCGTTGATGAGCGACATCGAAGCGGGCACGAGCAGCGCCGCGCCCATGCCTTGCAGCACGCGTCCGAGCGTGAGGAGCGCGAGGCTCGGCGCGGCGCCACACAACACCGAGGCCGCGGTGAAGACCGCGAGGCCGGCCATATAGACAGGGCGCGCGCCGAGCCGGTCGCCGAGTGTGCCGCCTGAAAGCAGCAGACTCGCGAACGTGAGCGTATAGGCGTTCACGACCCACTGCAGCCCGGACACGCCGCCCGCAAGACTCGCGCCGATACGCTCCAGCGCGACGTTGACGATCGAGGTGTCGAGGATCACCACGACATAGCTGATGCTCGTGGCCCAAAGCACGCGGCGTGGCTGTTCGATGCTGTGTGATTCGTGCGTCTGCATGGGCTCTCCTGCAACGCCGGCGCGCGTTGGGCACCGGCCATGAGCCCAGTATCAGTTGCACGGCAGCGGCGATGCTTCGATGCGTATCGAAACATGCGACCCTGCTCGCGCGTTACGCTATGGGTATGTCCTGGAGAAACGCATGAACCTGCACCCGAGGGTGTCCGCCACGGCATTCCTGATCGCCGACCCCGCGCGGGCCGCGATGCTAATGGCGCTCGCCAACGGCCGCGCCCTGCCCGCCGGCGAACTGGCTTACGCGGCCGGCGTGACCGCGCAAACCGCGAGCAGCCACCTGGCGAAACTGCTGGACGGCGGGCTGCTTGCCGTGGAAAAGGAAGGCCGCCACCGCTACTACCGGCTCGCGGATGCGCAGGTCGCCGCCTTGCTCGAAAACCTCGCGACAGTCGGCGCGCGCGTGCCGGTGCGCCGCAAGCCGCTCGGCCGCGAAGCGCAGAACCTGCGTTTCGCGCGCTGCTGTTACGACCATCTCGCGGGCCAGGTCGGCGTGGCGCTAACGACGCGTCTCGCGCATGCCGGCCTCATCACCGCCGAAGCCGACAAGCGCTTCGCGGTGACGCCCGCAGGCGCGGCATGGTTCGGCGAACTCGGGCTCGACGTCGCCGCGCTCAAGCCGGGGCGTCACGGCATCGCCCGCCAATGTCTCGACTGGACCGAGCGCCAGCATCATCTGGCCGGGCCGCTCGGCGTGGCCTTTCTCACGCTGCTCTGCGAACGCGGCTGGATGCGGCGCACAAATGCTTCGCGCGCGGTGCAGGTCACGCCGCGCGGCTGGATCGATCTGCGCGAGCGGCTGGGCCTGACGCCCGAGTTGCTGAGCACCCACGCAGATGATTCGAATGACTAACTAATCGCGCCTCGTCATGCCACGAGGAACCGCTGCGCGAGCCGCACCCAGCACGCCGCGCCGAGTGGCAGCACCTGGTCGTTGAAGTCGTAGCCGGGGTTGTGCACCATGCAGCCGCCGAATTCCCCTTCGCCGTTGCCGAGCAGCAGGTAGCAACCGGGCACCGCGTTCAGCATCCACGCGAAGTCCTCGCTGCCGTTCAAGCCCTTCGGCGCCTGCATGACCACCTTGTCCTCCCCCACCAGCTCCGCGCAAACCTGCTGCGCGAGCGTGGTTTCTTCCGGCGTATTGACCATCGGCGGCGTGAGCTGCCGGTAGTCGATCTGCGCCTCGACGCCGTGCGCCTGCGCCGTGAGCGTCACGATCTCGCGCACGCGCGCTTCCACGAGCGCTCGCGTTTCGGGGCGCGCCGCGCGGATGTTCAGGCCGAGCGTGACCGTCTCCGGTATCACGTTGTGGGTCGCGCCGCCGCGAATGTAGCCCACGGACACCACCGCGGATTCGTCGGGCGCCACGTTGCGCGCCACGATGGTTTGCAGCGCCGTCACGAGCGCCGCCGCGGCCACGATGGGGTCCTTCACGCGGTGCGGCATCGCGCCATGGCCGCCCACGCCCTTGAGCGTCACGTCGGCCACATCCGATGAAAGGCTCACCGACCCCGGCAGCACGCGGAACGTCCCGGCCGGCACGCCCGGCATGTTGTGCAGCGCGTAGACGGCATCGCAGGGAAAGCGCTCGAAGAGACCGTCTTCGATCATCGCCTTCGCGCCGCACAGATTTTCTTCATCGGGCTGGAAAATCAGGTTGAGCGTGCCGTCGAAGTCGCGGCGCTCCGCCAGCGTTTTCGCAGCGGCAAGCAGGATCGCCGTGTGGCCGTCGTGGCCGCATGCGTGCATCTTGCCGGGCGTCTGGCTCGCGTACGGCAGGCCCGTGTTCTCGACGATCGGCAGCGCATCCATGTCGGCGCGAATGCCCAGGCGCCGCTTGCCCTCGCCCACTTTGAGCTGCCCCACCACGCCGCTCTTGCCGATGCCCGTATGCACTTCATAGCCCCACTTCTCCAGCAGCATCGCGACGAGCTTCGCCGTGGCGCCGACCTCGAAACCTAGTTCGGGCTGCGAATGAATCTGGCGACGAATGCCGATGAAAGTCTCGGCGTCGATTTCGATCTCGGGCAGCAAGGTCGGCAGCAACTGGAACGGGGTGAGCGACGGTTCACGTTTCATGAGGATTCCGTTATTCGTGTGAAGGATCAAAAGGCTTGCGACCACGCGCAACGCAGCGTTAGCCGACGCGCTGCTCGCGAATCGCGCCGATGGCGCACAGCGAGATGAGCCCGCAAACAACGAGATAGAACGCAGGCGAAAGCGGATTGCCGGTCTTCGCGAGCAGCCACGTGACGATGAATTGCGAGCTGCCGCCGAACACCGTCACGCCCACGCTATAGATGACCGAAAGACCGCTTGCTCGCACGCTGGCGGGGAGCATTTCCATGAGCATCAGCAGCATGGGCGTGGAGCCGAGATTCGCGGCGGCGGTGATCATGACCGAGAGCGCGAGCACGAGCGGCACGCTCGGCATGCGCGTCATCAGCCAGAACGCGGGCACGATGGCCACGATATTGAAGAGGAGCGCCCCCATCACGAGCCGCTTGCGGCGCGCGAGCCGGTCGGCCAGCCGCCCCGAAACGAGCGAGGCGACGAGCATGGTGAAGCCCGTGGCGCAGCCCGACAGCAGCGAGAGCGACGGCGGCATCTTGAGCACGCGGATCATGTAGGTCGGCATGAAGAACACCACGAGATACATGCCCACCGTGCCCGCCGTGATCGAGAGAATGCCGAGTCCCACCTTTGCGCCGTACTCGCGCATGAGCGTGCGGAGCGGGCTCGGTGCGTCGGGTTCGGCTTCGTGCGTTTCGTCGAGTTTCGAGCGGATATAGAGGCCCACCGGCGCGATCAGCAGACCGCCGAGAAACGGCAGACGCCAGCCCCAGCTCTCCAGCGCCTGCGGCGAAAGCGTGGCGTAGAGCACGGCCCCCGTGAGCGCGCCGATGAGCGCCGAGATGCCCTGGCTGCCCAGTTGCCAGCTCACGCGAAAGCCGCGCTGCCCCACTTCGCCGGACTCCATCAGCATGGCCGTGGACGCGCCGATTTCGCCGCCGAGCGAGAAGCCTTGCAGGAGCCGCCCCGCGAGGATCACGAGCGAGCCCATCACGCCGGCCTGCGCGTAGGTGGGCGCGAACGCAATGCACAGCGTACCCGCCACCATCAGCGCGATGGTCAGCGTCATGGCGGCCTTGCGCCCGCGCCGGTCGGCGTAGCTGCCGATCACGAGACCGCCCAGCGGGCGCATGACGAAGCCGATGCCGAACGTCGCCACGGCAAGCAGCAGCGAGCCGTAAGGGCTGTCCGAGGGGAAAAAGAGCCGGCCGATCAGGAGCGCGAAAAAGCTGTACACCGTGAAGTCGTACATTTCGAGCGCATTGCCGATCGAACACGCGGCGATCAGGCGGAACTGGCTCTGGCGAGTGGCCGCGGGCGGTGCAATCGGGGCGGCGGCGCTGAGCGTTGCGTCATTCATGGCAGATCTCCGCGAGCGGTGGTGCGGTGGGACAGCGGGAATGGGAACTGGCCGAACGATATTCAGGCCGCTCTCATTTTTGAAAGAAGTCACAAATTTTCATCTTGATAACCGGATGGAATCGCAGCGAAATGCAACGGCCATCGCGCCGGGGCCCAATTTCCCGGCTATCGACATGACTAGACAAATTTGTAAGGAACGTGTCTGAGCACCAGCGCCGCCCGCCCGGCAACGCAACGTCGCGCGCAAGCGCATGGATTTAGCGCCATTACACGCGGATTTACAGGGTTTTCCATGAGCCCGTATTTCTGAAATTCTCTTGCACTCAAATTCTTTTCTCGCCATTCTTGTCTATGCAAGTCACGCGAGCGAAATAACGTACCCACGGGTCCACAGTACCCACCGACAAAGGAGCATGGTCATGCAGGCGAAGTACACCCGGCTGGCAAAAGCGCTGATCGGCGCAGCACTCGGCGTCACGCTGCTTGGAAGCGGCAGTGCCGGCGCGAAGGAATGGAAAAGCGTGACGATCGCGCTCGACGGCAGCTATGCCCCCTGGAACCTGACGCTGCCCGGCGGCAAACTCGGTGGCTTCGAACCGGAACTGGTCGAAAACTTGTGCGCGCGTGCACAGATCCAGTGCAAGCTCGTCGCTCAGGACTGGGATGGCATGATTCCGGGTCTCCAGGCCGGAAAGTTCGATGTCCTGATGGATGCGATCTCGATCACGCCCGAGCGTGAGAAGATCATCGCCTTCTCGAAGCCCTATGCATCCACGCCGGCAACGTTCGCCGTGTCCGATACGAAGGTTCTGCCCAAGGGCGGCCCGAACACGCCGCCTCTGAAGCTCGACGCCGACTCGCGCAGCAACGCGCCCGCCATCGAGTCGATGCGCCACGCGCTGAAGGGCAAGACCATCGGCATCCAGTCGGGCACTGTCTATACGGGTTTCATCAACGCGAACTTCAAGGACGTCGCCTCGGTGCGCGTGTACAAGACCGCGCCCGAGCGAGACCTCGACCTCGCAAACGGCCGCATCGACGCCACCTTCGACGACGTGACCTACTACACCGCCAACTCCGACAAGTCGCCTGTGGTGATTGCCGGCACGATGATCTCCGGTCCGATCTGGGGTCCCGGCGAAGGCCTTGCATTCCGCAAGCAGGACGCCGACCTGAAGGCGAAGTTCGACACCGCGATCGCCGCGGCGCTTGCCGACGGCACCGTGAAGAAACTCGCCCTGAAGTGGTTCAAGACCGACGTGACGCCATAAGCGCCGCATCCAGGCCACGCGCGCGCCGCCTCCGGCGCGCGCCTTTGTTTCCCGACCCGCGTGGATCCAAGCCATGTCTCTGTTATCGATCTTCAACACACTCGGCCTCGGGCCGGACGGCTGGGGTAGCGTACTGCTGCTCGGCGCGTTGATGACTGTCGTCCTGACGCTTGCCGCACTCGCGATCGGCGCGGTGTTCGGTGCGCTCATTGCCGCCGCGAAACTCTCGCGCTGGCGCGTGCTGCGCGTATTCGGCGACTTCTACACGACCGTGTTTCGCGGCGTGCCCGAACTGCTCGTCATCTATTTGTTCTACTTCGGCGGCTCCTCGCTCGTCACCACCGTTGGCCAGTGGTTCGGCGCAGACGGTTTCGTCGGCGTGCCGCCCTTTGCCGTTGGCGCGTTCGCGGTCGGCATGATTTCGGGCGCCTATCAGGCCGAGGTCTATCGCGCCGCCGTGCTCGCGGTTGCGCGCGGCGAAATCGAAGCCGCTCGCGCGATCGGCATGCCGACGCTCACGATGTTCCGCCGCATCCTGATCCCGCAGGTGCTGCGCTACGCGCTGCCCGGCATCGGCAACGTCTGGCAACTGAGCCTCAAGGATTCCGCGCTGATATCGGTGACCGGGCTCGCCGAGCTGCTGCGTTCGAGCCAGATCGCGGCGGGCTCGACCCACCAGTACTTCCTCTTCTTCGTCGCCGGCGGCGTGCTGTATCTCGCCATGACGGGCGTGTCGAACCGTGTCTTCGGGCGTGCCGAAGCGATCGTCGGCCGCTCATTCAAGCGCAACTTCGCGCGCAACTGATCACGGAGCGCTCAATCATGACCATCGATTTCGCGTTCCTGCTCGACACCTTGCGCCAGCTCATCGGCGCCGTGCCGACAACGCTGGGCCTTTTCTTCGCCTCGCTCGTGCTGGGCGGCCTGCTCTCGCTCGTGATCGTCACGATGCGGGTGTCGCCGCACTGGCTGCCGAACCGCTTTGCGCGCGCATACATCCTCGTATTTCGCGGCTCCCCGCTGCTGATCCAGATGTTCCTCGTCTATTACGGCCTCGGGCAGTTCGGCGTGATTCGCGAGAGCTTTCTGTGGCCGGTGCTGCGCGAACCCTATGTTTGCGCCGTCCTGTCGCTCGCGCTGTGCACGGCGGGATATACGGCCGAGATCATTCGCGGCGGCCTCATGGCCGTGCCCGTCGGGCAGATCGAAGCCGGGTACTCGATCGGCCTTTCCGGTTTCGCCCTGCTGCGCCGCGTGATCGGACCCATCGCGCTGCGTCAGTGCCTGCCCGCGTATTCGACGGAAGCCGTGCTGCTCGTCAAGTCGACGGCGCTGGCAAGCCTCGTCACCGTGTGGGAAGTGACGGGAGTCGCGCAGCAGATCATCCAGCAGACCTATCGCACGACCGAGGTGTTCACGTGCGCGGCGCTCATTTACCTGTTCCTGAACTTCGTCGTCGTGCGCGTGATCGGCTTCCTCGAGCAACGGCTCTCGCGCCATCTGCGCGCGGCGCCGCCCGCCGTACGCAAGCCCGCCGCGCCGCTCGAAGCCAGCCGCGCCGTATCGTGACCCGCCGCCCTATCCGGAGAGATTGATGAACCCATCTGCACCCGTTGCACTGTCGGTACGCAACATCCACAAATCGTTCGGCGACCATCACGTCCTGAAGGGCATTTCGCTCGACGCACACGAAGGCGACGTCATTTCGATTCTCGGCGCGAGCGGCTCGGGCAAAAGCACGTTGCTGCGCTGCCTGAACCTGCTCGAGACGCCCGACGACGGTTCGGTCGCGCTCGCGGGCGAAGAGCTCAAGATGAAGCGCCGCCGCGACGGCAAGCTGCATCCGGGCGACCGCCGCCAGGTCGACCGCGTGCGCTCGCAGCTCGGCATGGTGTTTCAGAACTTCAACCTGTGGTCGCACATGACCGTGCTCGAGAACCTGATCGAAGGGCCCATGCGCGTGCTCAAGCGCAGCCGCGCCGAGTCGGTCGAAGAAGCCGAAGCGCTGCTCGCCAAGGTCGGTCTCGCGGACAAGCGCGGCTACTATCCGGCGCATCTGTCGGGCGGTCAGCAGCAGCGCGTCGCCATTGCGCGCGCGCTCGCCATGCATCCGAAGGTAATGCTGTTCGACGAGCCGACTTCGGCGCTCGATCCCGAACTGGTCGGCGAAGTGCTGCGCGTGATGCGCACGCTCGCCGCAGAAGGCCGCACGATGCTCGTCGTCACGCACGAGATGGGTTTCGCGCGCCACGTTTCGAATCGCGTGATGTTCCTGCACCAGGGCCAGGTGGATTCGGACGGCACGCCAGACGAGGTCTTCGGCGAGCTGAAATCCGAACGCTTCCGCCAGTTCGTCTCGAGTCACCAGGATCGCAACGCTCACTGAACCCGCGCAACGCACAAGCTCTCTCATGGCAATCACACGTACCCAGAATCCGCTCGACTGGCGCGAAATCGCCGCCATTGCCGCGGGCGAACCGCTGATGCTCGGCGCGCACGCACAGGCGAGCATTCGCAGCGCCCGTGCCCTCGTCGAACAGATCGTCGCGCGCAGCATCCGCGCCTATGGCGTGAACACGGGCGTCGGCGCGCTGTGCGACGTGGTCGTCTCGCAAGACGAACAGCACGACCTGTCGCACAACATCCTGATGAGCCACGCCGTGGGCGTGGGCGAGCCGCTCGGCGCCGAGGAAACGCGCGCGATCATGGCTGCGGCCATCAACAACTTTGCGCATGGCCATTCGGGCGTGCGGCTCGATGTCGTCGAGCGGCTCGCCGCGCTGCTCGATGCGAATTGCCTGCCCGAAGTGCCCGCGTTCGGCTCCGTCGGCTATCTGAGCCACATGGCGCACATCGCGCTCGTGTGCGTGGGCGCGGGACATGTGCGCTGGAACGGCGAACGCCTGAGCGGCGCGCACGCCCTGCAGCGGCTCGGTCTGCAGCCCCTCTCGCTCGAGGCGAAAGAGGGTTTGAGCCTCGTAAACGGCACACCGTGCGTAACCGGGCTCGCGGCGCTCGCGCTTCAGCGCGCGGAGCGGCTGCTCGACTGGGCGGACGTCGTCGCCGCGATGAGCTTCGAGAATCTGGGCGGCCAGATCGCGGCGTTCGACACGCATTCGCTCGCGTTTCGCGTGTCGCCGGGCCTCGCGCGTGTGGGCGAGCGCCTGCGCGCAGCGCTCACCGGCAGTTCGCTGCTCGAAAAGTCGCTCGGGCGGCGCACGCAGGACCCGCTCAGCGTGCGCACGATTCCGCACGTGCACGGCGCCGCGCGAGACACGCTCGCCGCGACGGTCGAAGTCGTGAACCGCGAGCTTGCCTCGGTGACCGACAACCCGATCGTTGCGGGCACACCGGAATCGCCGCAGGTGTACTCGCAGGCGCACGCGGTCGGCGCCTCGATCGCCCTGGCGATGGACAGTCTCGCAACCGCGATTGCACAGGTCGCCGCCATGGCCGAACGGCGTCTCGACCGGTTGGTGAACCCGCTCGTGAGCGGCCTGCCGGCCTTCCTCGCTCACGCGAGCGGCACGCGCTCGGGTTTCATGATCGCGCAGTACACGGCCGCCTCGCTCGTCGCGCAAAACCGCCGTGAGGCCGCGCCCGCGAGTCTCGACGGCGGCGTGACCTCGGGGTTGCAGGAAGACCACTTGTGCCATGCGACGCCCGCGGCGCTCAAGGCGCTCACGATCATCGAGAACAGCAACCGGATTCTCGGCATCGAACTGCTCGCCGCGGCGCAAGCCTACGATCTGCAGCCGCTCGATGCGGCGCGTGCGCCGTACACGGACGCGCTCTACGCCAGCGTGCGCGCCGCGCTGCCGACCTATCGCGACGACCGCCCGCTCTCCGACGACATGACGTTTGCGTTTCGCCTCGTGGCCGACGGCGCGCCGCCGCCGCTTCCCGGCCCCGCGCATGAGCGCTCGCCTGGCATCTCGCGGGAGGCGGAACCCGACATGCGCTCCGTGGCGCGCAGTACCGCAGCCCCGGCAAGCAACGACGCGCTGCCCGGCGCGGTCGGCGTCTGAAGCGAGGACAGGCATGCACGCGCCTTCTTCGCTCATCGACACCTCAACGCGTTCCGCTACCGCGCACAAGGTCGCTCCAGCGTATGAGCAGATCAAGCGCTACGTGGTCGATCGCATCACGGACGGGACATGGAAACCCGGTGAGGCCATTCCGTCGGAAACGGAGCTCGTCAAGGAATTCGGCGTCGCGCGAATGACCGTATCGCGCGCGCTGCGCGAACTGTCGGCCGAGCATGTCCTCAAGCGCGTTCAGGGCGCGGGAACGTTCGTCGCGTCGCGCGATGTCGAATCGACCGTCCTCGAGGTGCGCAATATTGCCGACGAAATCGCCGCGCGGGGTCACCGGCACAGCGCACGGGTGCTGACGCTGGAAGCAAGCGCGAACGATCAGGCGCTGGCCGCGCTCGAGCTCAGCGGCGGTTCCGTGTTCCATTCGCGCATCGTTCACTACGAGGAAGACGAAGCGATTCTGTACGAGGACCGCTATGTGAACCCGCATGTGTTTCCCGGATATCTGGCGCAGGATTTCACGCAGGAAACGCCGAATCACTACATGATGCGGCTCGCGCCGGTTCAACGCGCGGAGTTCCGGATCTACGCGCAAAAGCCGGACGCGGACATACGGCGCCATCTTGCGATGAATATCGGCGAGCCCTGCCTGCTGATGTGGCGGCGTACGTGGGTGGGCAGCGCCGTTGCCACGGCTGTCGAGCTTTGGCATCCGTCTTCGCGTTTTCATCTGGTCGGCAAGGTCTCGACATAACGGCGGGGGTCCCGCGCAGCCATCGTCGCCGCGTTGCACAACGTTTAGAATCTCTTCCGATCGGAAACCGTTGGAGCACACGGATGAAACTGCACCAGTTGCGCGTTTTGCTCGCGCTCGCGCAGCACGGCAGCATGCACGAGGCGTCGCGCAGCCTGCACATCTCGCAGCCCGCGCTTTCCAAGGCGATTGCGGAGCTGGAGCGCGAACTGGGCGTGACGCTCATGTCGCGCTCGGTGCGCGGCGTCAGCCTCACGAATTACGGGCGCGCGCTCGCGAAGCGCGCGAGCGTGGTCGAACAGGAATTGCGCCACGCGCTGGAAGATATCGAAGGCATGCGCGGCCATGCTGAAGCGCAACTGAACATCGGCTTTTCCGCCGTGGCGTCGAGCGGGCCGCTGCCCGAATCCATCGCGGCGTTTCGCGCGCGCTTTCCGGGCGTGGAGGTGCACGCCTATGAAATGCGGCCGCAACAGATACTCGAAGGGCTGCGCGAAGGCCGCCTCGACCTCGCGCTCATCTCGACGAACAGCGGCCCCAGCACGAGCGCGTTTCAGTGGGAGCCGCTGTTCTCCGTGGGCATGGTGCTCGCCGCGCGCCCCGGCCATCCGCTTGCAGACACGACGCGCCTGCGCGATCTGCTCGAGGCCGACTGGCTCACGCTCGACCCGCTGGACGATCCCGGCAGCCCGCTTGCGAGCCTCATGCGCGTCAACCGCCTCGACATGCCCAAGCGCATCGTGCACAGCGTGTCAAACCTGCTTGGCTTGCAGCTCGCGACCTGCACGGATGTGATCAGCATGTGGTCGGACTTCGTGTTCTACGGCATGAGCGGGCCGCTCGTCCTCAGGCGCGATGCATTGCACACGCTGCCCATTCGCGACGAGTTGCCCGACTTCCATGTGTTCATGGTGTACCGGTCCACGGACCTGATGACCCAAGCTTGCACCGAGTTCAGCAAGGAAATTCGCCATCGTTGCCGCACGATGGTCCCGCCGCGTGCCGCCGCGCTCGGCACAGCGCGTGCGCGCAAAACGGCGGGCAGCGCGGCGAAATCACGTTTGGAACCGTAACGTTGCGGATTGCGCGGCTTGGCCTGCTGAGGCTTAACCTGCTTTAGCCCTGCTTTTAGCCCTGGTTCGCGCCCGCCTCGCGCGCTCGCGCGAGCACGTCGAGATTGCCCTCGCCGAAACCGTGGTGGCCGCTGCGCTGCACGACTTCAAAAAAGATCTCGCCGGGATGGCGTTTTGCAAACGTCTGGAAAAAGAGCCGCGGCACGCCGTCTTCGCCAATCTCGCCGTCGATCAGCACGTGACGCTTGCGCAACGCCGCCAGGTCCACGCCGTGGCCGGGCAAACGCGCATCCACGGTGTCGTAGTAAGCGGGCGGCGGCTCGACGAACTCCACGCCATTGGCCACGAGCGCGTCGACGCTCGCGAGGATGTCGTTGCTCGCCAGCGCAATGTGCTGCACGCCTTCGCCGGGATGCTCGGGCAGATAGTCGTGCAATAGCTGCGTGCGCCGCGTGCCTTCCTCGTACACCGGAATGCGCAGCTCGCCGTCGGGCGATACCATCACGCGCGACTCCTCGGACACATGCCAGTTCGCGTTGATCTCGTGAATCTCGCGGAAATGCAGCAGGTCGCGGTAGAAGTCGAGCCATTCCCCAATGCGCCCCTCGCCCACCGTTTGCGTGAGGTGATCGACGCGCGTGAGGCCCGTGCCGCCGTGATCGAGATCGGTATGCGCCGTGGCGACGTCGATGGGCCGGAAGTCGATGTCGAAGATCGAAATGTCGCCCACGCCCCCGCGCTGGCCGCCGCGTCCGCGCCAGCGGTCGATGAAATAGAGGTGCGAATCGCCAATGCCCTGGATCGCGGGAATGTGCAGCTCCGCAGGCCCGAGGCGCTCGCCTTCGAACGCCCACGCGCCGAGCGAGATCGCGTGCTTGAACGCGCGCTTCGCATTGTCGACGCGCACGCCGATCGCGCAGATGCCCATGCCGTACTCCTGCGCGTAACGCGCGGCGAACGAGTCGGGCTCGGCGTTCAGCAGGAAATTCATCTCGCCCTGCCGGTAGAGCGTGACCGCCTTGCTCACATGGCGCGCGATCGCCTTGAAGCCTAACTGCTCGAAGCGGCGGCCGAGTTCGGCCGGCTCGGGCGCGGCGAACTCGACGAATTCGAGGCCGGCCATGCCGAGCGGATTGTCCGCCTGCGGCGGAGGATTAGAGGGGCTGGACATGCAATAGGCTCCTGACGCAAGCGCTGAAACGGGCACTTCGCCGGCACGGACGGGCGAAGCAGCGCGATTTTAACCATTTCGTTCATTTTGACGAAGACCGTCGTATGCGGGCGGTCCACGCGCCATCTCGGTGCAAACCCGCAAAGCGTTCGATAATCGCACGCACTTGGGCGATAATCGCGCAAAACGGCGCCGCCACGCATTGCCGGATAGCGTGGGCCGCCCTATGCTGCGACTCACGTTTAGCGCATACCGCAGCATGGCACATGCGCAAAAGTCTGGAGACAACTGATGACCCCAAGCCTCGACACCACCGGCTCGCCCGACACCGCCCCTCTTTCGCCGTCGCGCAGCCAGGCCCGCAAGGCGGCGCTCGGCAGCTTTGTCGGCGCGGTAGTCGACTGGTACGACTTCCTGCTCTACGGCATTGTCGCCGCGCTGGTTTTCAACGGGGCGTTCTTCCCTCAGGTCAGCAAATCGACGGGCACCCTCGCCGCCTTTGCGACTTTCGGCGTGGGCTTCCTGTTCCGCCCGCTCGGCGGGATCGTGTTCGGCCACTTCGGCGACCGGCTCGGACGCAAACGCATGCTCGTGATCACCGTGATGATGATGGGCCTGTCCACCGTGGCCATCGGCCTGCTGCCGACCTACGCGACGATCGGCTTGTGGGCGCCCGCGCTGCTCGTCGCGTTCCGCGCGCTGCAAGGCTTCGCGGTCGGCGGCGAATGGGGCGGCGCTGCGCTCATGGCCGTGGAAAGCGCGCCGCGCGGCAAGAAGGCGTTCTACAGCAGCGGCGTGCAGGTCGGCTACGGCGTGGGCCTCGTGCTCGCCACGGGCATTGTCGCGATCCTGAGCCACCTGCTCGGCGAGGCGTCGTTCCGCTCGTGGGGCTGGCGCCTGCCGTTCGTGTTCAGCGTCGTGCTCGTGCTGATCGGCCTCTGGGTGCGCTCGAGCATGGACGAGTCGCGCGAGTTCGTCGAAAAGGTCGAGCACGGTCATCGCAAGCTCAAGATGCCGGTGATCGAGGCGCTCACGCGTCACCCGAAGGCCTTCCTCTATATCGTCGCGCTGCGTCTGGCCGAACTCTTCACGATGTATATCGTGACCGCTTTCGCGCTGAGCTATTCGACGAGCAACCTCGGCATGTCGCGCGATCTCTTTCTCGGCATCGGCCTCTTCGTGGGCGCGCTCAGCTGCGTGACGATCCCCTGCTTCGCGTGGCTCGCCGACCGCCTCGGGCTGCGCCGTATCTATCTGATCGGCGCGGTCATCGGCTTGCTGAGCGCCGTGCCGTTCTTCCTCGCGCTCGAAGCGCGCTCCACGGTCTGGATCGTGATCTTCTCGGTGATGCTCGCGAACATCGCCCACGACATGGTCGTGAGCGTGCAGCAACCGCTCTTCACCGAACTGTTCGGCGCGGAGTACCGCTACAGCGGCGCAGGCGTGGGCTACCAGTTCGCGAGCGTGGTGGGCGGCGGCTTCACGCCGTTCATCGCGGTGGCGCTGGTGGGCGTTGGCGGCGGTTCGTGGCACCTCGTGGCCGCGTATCTGGCGATTGGCTGCCTGATCTCGCTGATCGTGGCGGCGCGCATGAAGCCGGCGTGAGCGCGCGCACATCGAAGGCTGGCGAGCCGCAGGCGTTTGGCGCCTGCGCCTTTTTCCATTGATTTGGCAACTTGCGGCAGAGGGTCTTGTTCGCCGATGAAGAAACCGCCACTGGACCCGCGCGACTGGATTGCGGGGCTTGAAAAAGGCCTCGCGATTCTCGAAGCCTTCGACAGCGAGCACGCGCGCATGACCCCCACCCAGGCGGCGGAGCGCACGGGCCTCTCGCGCACCGCCGCGCGCCGCTATTTGCTCACGCTCGAATCGCTGGGCTATGTGTACACGGACGGCCGGCTGTACGGCCTCACGCCGCGCGTGTTGCGCGTGGGCTGGTCGTATTTCGATTCGGCGCGCCTACCGCGCACCGTGCAGCCGTATCTGCAGCAGTTGAGCGCGACGCTCAACGAATCGGCCTATGTGAGCGTGCTCGATGGCTGGGACCTCGTGGTGATCGCGCGCAATGGTGTTTCGCGCGTGATGACGACGGGCTTCGTGCTCGGCGCGCGCGTGCCCGCGCCGCTCATCTCACCCGGTGTGGTGCTGCTCGCGCACGAGGCCGACCAGGAAGCGGTTTCCGCGTGGCTCGATACGGTCGAGCTGACGCCCTTCACGCCGCATACCATCACGAGCGGCGCGCGCCTGCGCGAGAAGATCGGGCGTGCGCGCGTAGATGGCTATGCGCTCATCGAACAGCAGTTGCAGGTGGGCGTGCGCGGCATTGCGGTGCCGCTCAGGAATCGCAACGGCGAAGTGGTCGCCGCGCTCAGCACCAACATGCCGATGGGCGATGAAAGCCCGGAGGCCGCGCTTCAGCGCGTCCTGCCGCATCTGCAGGAAAGCGCGCTCGCCATGCTCAACGTGCTTTGACTGGGGCTAGCGTTGCGTGAGCGCCGCGTTGGCGCTCGTCATGCGCGCACCCGCAAGCGCGCGCCGCCGCCGGACGGGTAGCTGTCCGCCTACCCGTAACCCGGCTTCGCCCACCTCTGTTATTCGGCACCATCGCGGCGCAATTGCTTGCGCCCGCAACGGTCCCCTCGCACTTCGACGCTAGAAGTCCACCGCATCGCGAATGATCGGGCACGTCATGCAATGGCCGCCGCCGCGCCCACGCCCGAGCTCCGCACCCACGATACTCACGACTTCGATGCCAGCCTTGCGCAGCAGCGTGTTCGTATAAGTGTTGCGGTCGTAAGCGAACACGACGCCAGGCGAAGTGCAAACCAGGTTCGCGCCGCTGTCCCACTGCGTGCGTTCACGCTGGTAGTCGTTGCCGCCCGCTTCCACCACGCGCATTTTCTTGATGCCGAGCGCGGCGCTCACGACCTCGACGAAGGACTTTTTCTCCTGATGCAATTCCACACCCGCCGGGTGATCGCTAGGCCGGTAGGTAAAGGTGCGAGTGCGCGCGAGGAAATCTGGCGCGATCAGCACGCAATCGCGATCTGCGAACGTGAAAACCGTATCGAGGTGCATGGCCGCGCGAATTTTCGGCATCGCCGCGACGATCACCTGCTCGGCCGCGCCCTTCTTGAACAGCGTGGCAGCGAGCTGGCTGATCGCCTGACGCGACGTGCGCTCGCTCATGCCGATCAGCACGGTCTTGTTGCCGATGGGCATGACATCGCCGCCTTCGAGCGTCGCCATGCCGTGGTCCTCAGTGGGGTCGCCCCACCACACGTTGACCTTGCCTGCGAAGTCCGGATGAAAACGGTAGATTGCCGCCGCCAGGATCGTTTCCTCATGGCGCGCGGGCCAGTACAGCGGATTGAGCGTCACGCCGCCGTAAATCCAGCACGTGGTGTCGCGCGTGTATAGCGTGTTCGGCAACGGCGGCAAAAGATATTCAGTAGAGCCGGCCGCTTCGCGCACGACCTTGAGCGCAGCGCCGCCGTGCGATTCGGGGAAGTCGTAGATCGACAGGCCGCCAAGCAAGGTCTCGGCCAGCTTGCGATCCTCAAGCCCTTCCAGATAGCTGCGCAGTTCGTCGATAAACCCCAGCCCGACCTGGTTCGGCACGATCTGATTGTCGAGAATCCACTTCTTGCCTTCGGGCACGGCAACAGTTTCGGCGAGCAGGTTGTGCATTTCCACGACCTCTACACCACGGTCGCGCATTTTCGTGACGAAGTCGAAATGGTCGCGCTTCGCGTTGTCGACCCACAGCACGTCGTCGAACAGCAGCTCATCGCAATTGCTCGGCGTGAGACGCGAGTGCGCCATGCCGGGCGCACACACCATGACCTTGCGCAGCTGGCCGACTTCGGAATACACCCCCAACGCACTGTCTTCCTTCGCCTTGCCCTTGCCCCCCTTCGCGGCCTTTTCTAATTTATCTGCTTTCTCGCTCTTTTCACTCTTCCCACCGCCCTTTGCCTTGGACATATCGATCTCCGCTCGTTCTCATTAGATTGCCATGGCGCCCGTGGCCAGCGCCACGACGCCTACGATCGCCGCGACAGCCGCCACGATGAAAATGACCCAGTCGCTCGTACGCTGGAAAACCTTCAGCTTGCGTTCACGCCGCGCGAGGAAATACAACACCGTGCCAGGCGCGTAAAGAATCGCAGAAAGCAGGATGAACTTGAGCCCCCCGGCAACGATCATGAACAACGTGTAGATCACAGCGACCGCTGCCAGCGCGAGATCGCGCTTGCGCTCTTCGGGCCGCAATTCGTAGCTTTCACCTCGGTTCGAAACCATGAACCCATAGGCCGCGACGAAGAGATACGGAATCAGCGACATCGAACTCGTGAGGTTGAGCATCAGCGAGAACGCATCGCGCGAGAAATACGTGCTGGCCACCAGCAACTGCACGACGATATTGGTGATCCAGAGCGCATTGGCCGGCACGTTGTTGGCGTTTTCGCGTGCGAACACGGCCGGCATGTCCTGATTGCGCGCCGCCGCGAACATCACCTCGGCACAGATGAGGGACCACGCCAGATACGCGCCCAGCACGGAAACAATTAGACCCACGCTCACAAAGATGCCGCCCCACGGTCCGACCACGCTTTCGAGCACGGCCGCCATGGAGGGCTGGCGCATGCCCGCCACGTCAGCGCGCGGCAGCACGGCGAAAGGCAGCATGGAAACGAGCACCATGAGCGCCGTCACGCCCGCGAAGCCGAATATCGTTGCGCGCCCAACGTCCGCGCGCTCCTTCGCGTAGCGCGAATACACACTCGCACCTTCGATGCCGATGAACACGAACACGGTGACCAGCATCGTCGCGCGAACCTGCTGGATGAGCCCGCCCTCTTGCGCCGCGGACTGGATATTCAGCTGGAAGGTCCCGTACTTGAATACGAACAGGAGAATGACGACGAACACCAGGATCGGGATGACCTTGGCGAACGTCACGATCGTGTTGATGAACGCGGCCTGCTTCACGCCGCGCAGAATGAGAAAGTGAAACAGCCAGATGCCGATCGAAGCCACAACAATCGCTGTAACCGTATTGCCGTCGCCGAAAACCGGGAAAAATGCGCCCAGCGTGGACTTGATCAGCACCCAGTACGAGACGTTGCCAATGCAACTGCCGATCCAGTAACCGAACGCGGAGAGGAAGCCGGGATAGTCGCCGAAGCCCTCTTTGGCGTACATGAACACACCGGCGTCGAGGTTCGGCTTGCGCTCCGCGAGCGACTGAAAGACGCGTGCGAGCGTGTACATGCCCACGCCCGCCACGAGCCACGCAATGGCCGCGCCGACCGGTCCCGTTGCATTGGCGAAGGTTCGCGGCAGAGAAAAGATCCCGGCGCCCACCATGCCCCCGACTACCATCGCGGTCAACTGCACGCGACTCATCTTCTGCTCGGTATCGGCCATCGGTTTCCTCGCTTTGTTCAGAACTTCGCTTTATCGAGAGACCAACCCCACCTGCGTTCACTTCATCGGGTCACGCGCACCGAGTTGTTGCCGAGCAATACACGCACACGGTCGCCCGGCACGAACTGCTGATCCGCATCCTGGACCACCGACATCAGTTGCCCCGAATCCAGGCGCACCACAATTTCAAGGCCCGCGCGCTGTGTGACGCGCTGCTCCACGGCATTGCCCGCCGCGCCGCCCAGCACAGCACCGCCTATGCCCGCCGCAACCGAACCCGTGCCGCGCCCGATGTTGCTGCCTGCCGCGATGCCGCCAAGCGCGCCACCCGTGATTGCGCCAATGCCGGTCGGACCTGGCTGGATGGTGACGGGCCGCACGGATTCGACCGCTCCGAGTTCGACCACGAACACCTGCTGCGCCTGAGCCGGCGTGAAGGTGGAACCTGAAGTGGGCGCCTCGCAGCCGGAAAGCGCAAGCGAGCCAACTACGGAGCCAAGAAGTGCTGCAGCGAGATATCGCATGACATTCCCCTGATGCGGCGCATTGCGGATTCGCCAATTCGTTCGACCTGTTTGCTAACGATTGCATGCACACTCATTAGCGAACATTCAGCCAATACGTGCCCGGCGACGCTCCTTTTGCCATCCATCCTCCGGACACCTGACGAACATTATGGAATACGATTCGCACATGATGCATTCAACGTGACATTCGCTCGAGAATCGTTCAGCAATTCAATGTGGCGCGCATTTTCAATCCGCGATTTCCCGCGCTCGCATTACGACAGATCGAAGATCGGATAAAGGCTCGAACATGAAATCGACGGATGACCAGAAGTTGTCGCTGCCGGTACTCACAGCCATGGTCGTGGGGTCCATGGTCGGCGCGGGCATCTATTCGCTGCCGCGCAACTTCGCGCTCGAAGCGGGCCCAACAGCCGCCGTTGTCTCATGGTGCATTGCGGGAGGCGGCATGTATATGCTGGCCCGCGTCTTCCAGCTACTTGCGGAAATCCGGCCCGACCTCGACTCCGGCATCTTTGCCTATGCACGCGACGGCTTTGGCGGCTACGCCGGCTTCCTCTCCGCATTCGGCTACTGGATGGCCGGTTGCTTTGGCAACGTCTCCTATTGGGTGCTGATCAAATCCACGCTCGGCGCATTCGTGCCGGCATTTGGAAACGGCAATACGCCGATTGCCATTGCGGTTTCGTCGGTCGGCATTTGGGCATTTCACTGGATGCTTTTGCGGGGCATTCAGCAGGCCACGCTCATCAATGCGATTCTTACTGTCGTGAAGATTTTGCCGATTTTCGTTTTTATCGGTATTTTGAGTGTCTACGCAAGCGCGGAGCCATTCACGAACAATCTCGCGGAAAGTGCCGGGCGGCTTTCCACGCAGGTTAAAGGGACGATGCTCGTCACGGTATTCGTGTTTCTCGGCATTGAAGGGGCGAGCGTGTATTCGCGCTACGCGAAAAAACGCTCCGACGTGGGCGCTGCCACGATACTCGGCTTCGCCTTCGTGCTGTTGCTGCTCGTGCTCGTCACGCTGCTGCCCTACGCGCATCTCATGCGCGCGGACATCGCGGCCATGCGGCAACCTTCCATGGCGTCGGTGCTTGGCGCCGTGATCGGCTCGCCAGGTGCGGTGTTCATTGGCGGCGCGCTCATCGTCTCCGTGCTCGGCGCTTACCTTGCATGGTCGCTGATCTGCGCGGAAGTGCTGTATGCCAGCGCGAAAGCGAACGCCATGCCCACCATCTTCGCGCGCCGCAACGCGCGGCAGCTTCCCACCGCCGCAATATGGCTCACGAGCAGCGTGGTGCAGGGCTTCGTCATCAGCACGTACTGGTCCACCGACGCGTTCTCGCTCATGCTGCGCCTCACGAGCGCCATGGCGCTCATCCCTTATTTTTTCGTGGCAACCTTCGGGCTCAAGGCGATCCGTGCGCTCCCGGAATCGGCCATGAGCACGAGAAAGCGCGCACAGAGCTATGCCACAGCGGCCGTCGCCACGATTTATACGCTGTTCCTGCTTTACGCTTGCGGGGTGGAACTGCTCGTCATGTCCGCGCTCTTATATGGACCCGGCAGCCTGCTTTACATGTGGGCGCGGCGCGAGCGCGGGCAGGCGTTTTTTTCCCGGCCCGAGTGGTGCGCATTTCTCGTGGTGATGGGCGGCGGACTCGTTGCGATCTTCGGGCTGAGCGCCTCTGCATGGCGTTAGCCGCACGCCGTCGCGCTCGCCCGCATCCGTCGGTCCCCTGACCGCTTTTCGTCTCACCGCCGCCATTCAAACGTCCCAACGTTCGACAGCGAGGAACCATGCCTATCAGCTACGCGCTCCGCAAGGCGCAACTCGCAGCGGTCGAGCAGCGCGCGATGAAAGTTTCCATTTACGTCGTGTGCCTCGGTTTCGCGGCCAACATCGGCTATGGCTTCTTCGTGCAGTCCGACACGCTGCTGCTGACCGCCATTTTCTATCTGCTCAACCTCGTGAGTTCCGCGCTCGGATTGCTCGCGGCCACCGTGGTCAGCCGGCCCGCGACGACCCGCTTCGAATATGGATATTGGTTTCTCGAGCCGCTCGTGAATGGCATAAACGGACTCATGATGCTGCTCGTTTGCGTGTATGGCCTCGTGAACGGGATCGAGGGGATCCGCTCGGGCGGCCACGTCGTGAATGCACGCGGCGTCATGCTGATCAGCCTCGCGAGTTGCGTGATCTGCCTGGCCATGGTGGTCTATAAAAAACGCGCGGCCGCGCAGATCAATTCCAAGCTGCTCAAAACCGACGGCTGGAAATGGATCATGAAATTCGCGTTCAGTGCGGCCACGCTGCTCGGCTTTTTCGTCTATTCGATCTTGCCCGAAAGCGTTCACTATCTCTGGGCGCGCTATGTCGACAGTGCAATGACCGCGGGACTGTCGCTGATATTTCTCTCCGCGCCAGTGAAAATCGTGCGCACGAGCTTTGCTGAATTGCTGCACATGAGCCCCGAAGAGAACAATCCGCGCTCGGAGATCGAGAAAACGCTTTCAAAGCTCGAACGCGAGCTTGGCATTCTGCGCCATCACACGCACGTCATCCAGGCGGGCCGGCGTAATTTTGTCGAAATCAGCGTGCTTGTCGGCGCAACGTCCGCGTTAAGCGATCTCGCCTCGCAGGACAGATTGCGCGAACGGATATGGGAAACACTCAGCACGAATCCGCTAGAAAACCGGCTCACCATGCAGATCACCGCGGACCCGCGTTGGGAAGACGGACGCCAGCCTGGATGACGCGCGCTTCACCAGCGCGCGATCTGCGCGCTCAACCCGGCTACGCGCTCGCGTCGTGCCCTTCAGTACGAAACGGCGTGCCGCATCCGTCCCGGCACCCACTACGATGGCATGCCTGCGCCGCCGCCAGGCAGGATCAGGTCGGCCAAAGTCGCGACGGTTAGCCGCCCAGCTTGATAATGGCCATCGTCAGCAGAATGCCGAGCGCGATCATCGCGATACCTGCCTTCATCGCCCCTGCGCCGGTGTAGCGCCCCAGCGCAAAGCCGGCGATGAAAAGCATCACGAGTGTGAGCACGCGCGAGGCGATGAGCGCCGTTGTCACGTCCTTGACGACGAGAAACGGCAACGCGACGGGAAACGTTCCCAGGACCACAAGCAGAAAAATGCCAAGCGCGCCGACGAAATCCCCTCTCACGAAATTCGCCCGAGGCGGCAGCGTTGGGGCTGCCGCGAGGCGCACGCGGATCCGCTCGAGGTCGGCATCTTCGACGAGCGTAGCCATTTTTTCGGGCAATGCATCGCGCAGCGCCCGTACGGCAACCGACGGGTCCTGCTCGCGCTTGACGGTCTGCGCGAGTTGCAGACGCTGCCCCCGATCGGCGAGCGTTCGTACGAGATACATCACGGCGTCGGCGAGGCCCCACGCAAGATTGCACCCGAGCGCGGCGAAGAACATCTTGTACCCCTCGTCTTCGCCCGCGGTGACCGCCTTGACGGCGCCGACGAACGTCAATGCCATGAACAGACCAAAACATATTTCGCAGACACGGTCGACGGTATTGAGAATCGGCTCGCGCTGTTCGGGCTCGGCGCGTCCGGCCGGCATGATCGTGCTCATATGGCCTCGACTCGAAATAGGCAACGCGACGTTGCGCTAGCTGCCAACGGGAGATGTTGCTACGAGAAGTATATGAAACAGTCGGCAGTTCGGTACCCCGATCTTGATGGACCGGGAACGCCGGGGCCATCGGTGGAGGCCCGCGACCGTCTGGATGCGGCCGCGCCGTCCATGGCATGCCGAGTAGACGTTCGCAAGCACGTCACGCTCTGCCATATGACGGTTGTGCGTCATGCGGGTCCCACGGGGTGCTTTCTTCAGTCCTGCATTAAGCCATTAGAGAAAATCCCCGCACGCGGCCAGCGTCTCCGCCACCCCTCAAGATCGGGACTCCTTTAGATCGTCGATACGCTGTCGATAGCTGCGCAGCAAGCAGGCCTTATCGCTACACGCATTGCGAACATCGCGAAGCCATGTCCGTTGCTCCGCTCGCAACCGCGCCTTGTTTGCCGACACACTGACCCGTTGGTTATAGATTTCAGTGAGCCTCTTGTCGACACGGGAAAGCTCGGCGTCCCCGCAAACAAGCTGTGCCTGAATGGATATGAGCTTGCTGCAATCGAGACTGCTCATCAACGCGGCCTTCGCATCCGGTTGTGCTTCCAGCCGCCCTGGCTTGCAGAGCCCCTGAAGCGACTGGCATGCGCCATCGCGCCGAACCCATGCCATGTCTTGCGCACCGTATTGCTTGACGAAACGATTGATGGCAGCGTGACTGACGCCCCTTTGCATGGCGTTCGCGGCGATTATTTCGTTGCAAAGCGAGTCTTCGGCATAGGTTTGCCCCGCTTTCCGATAGCAACTATGAAACCCGAGCAGACCGCTGCCAAGGACACTTCGGCGTTCGCCTGAGGCAAAGAGGATGGAAGCACAGGCGGACGCACACCTGGCGTCGCTCGGAACCAGCGTGTGGACGCGCACTTTGTCCATGGCATCGACGACACGGAATGCCGCTTCAACATTTCCCCCTGGACTGCTTAAAACGAATACGACCAGTCCATCACCATCGCGGTCGGCCCTGCTCGCAAACGTTAGAAATTTCCGGGCATCGCCGTCCTCGATCCGCCCCTCCCCGATGATCATCTTCAGCTTGAGCTGGGGTTGGTAATAGATACGGAAGTCCATCCCTCGCGCAAAGCCGGGAAGCATCGGAGCAACCAGACACATCCAGAAAAGAAGCCGCCAGATCAAGCTTCGTGTCGCGGTCTGCCTTGCTTCCAGAGAACGCATCGGGCTCTCCCGTGTGCGAGAAGTCGTCCAGCCATCACCCGACGCGACAGTGGATAGCCAACATTGCACGCTGGCAGCTACCCCTCAGGCCTGTCCACTTCTCAACTACGTCTACGATACCGCGGCTCTTGTTTCAGTCCACCAAAGCAGTCTCATCCGCTGTGGCGCTCAAAGGGTTCGGCCGAACCGCGCCATCGCGCCCCAAGCCGTACTGTTCAGCGTCTTCACAACTGTACCGGTACTGTACCGCGCACTGTCGATAAACTGATCTCCATCGAATCTGCCTTCTCTTTCCGGAGCCCCTCCCATCATGCTGCCCGAAATGCTCAGTGCGCTGCCCGCCGGCATGCTCTTCGTCGTGGTCACGACCATCACGCCCGGCCCCAATAACACCATGTTGCTCGCTTCCGGCGTCAACTTCGGCTTTCGCCGCACGGTGCCGCACATTCTCGGCATTAGTGCAGGCGTGGTCGTGCTCATGCTCTCGGTGGGTTTCGGGCTTGGTCAGGTGTTCCGGCATATTCCGTCGCTCTATGTCGTGCTGGAAGTCGCGAGCATTGCGTACCTGCTGTATCTCGCGTGGAAGATCGGTACCTCTGGCGACCTCAAGGTAAAGAGCGGCGAGCACCGGCCCATGCGCTTTCACGAAGCCATCGCGTTCCAGTGGGTCAATCCCAAGGCGTGGATGATGGTGCTCACGGCCGCCACCACGATCCGCCTTTCTGCGAACTTCGGCACCAATACGATGGCGATGGCCTTCCTGTTCTACGTGATCGGCCTGCCGTGCATCTGCATCTGGGCCGCGTTCGGCACGAGCATGCGGCGTTTTCTCTCGAACCCGCGGCGGCTGCGCCTGTTCAACGTCGCCATGGCGCTCTCGCTGATCGTTTCGCTGTATCCGATGTTCGCGCACCTGCTGCAGCGCTAATACGACCCGCCGCCTTTCGGTGTAAACGCCGGTTCAACCGCTACAATCGCAACCGGGAAACATGGGCGGCGGAGTCACACTTTGTCTGAGTTTGAAGCGGGTTTTATTCTCACCCGCCATTGGCGCGATACGGGCGAACACACCGAGGTCGACTTCTGGCTCGCGACCGACGCGGGGCCGCGCCAGCTGCGCCTGCGCCCCCAGCCCTCTGTGGCATTCGTGCCGGCCGCGCAGCAAGCTGCGGCCCGCGCCGCGCTAAAGGGCGACGCACGCACTGAATTCCGCCCGCTCAATCTGTGCGACTTCCAGCACCGTCCGGTGCTTGGGCTCTACTCGCCGCAATATCGCGCCCTCGCGGGGCATGCGAAACGCCTCGCCAAAGCGGGCGTCGACGTCTACGAAGCCGACATCCAGCCGCCGGACCGCTACATGATGGAGCGCTTCATCACCGCACCCGTGCTGTTTCGCGGCGACGCCGTCGACTCCAGCGCAAGCGGCGTGCTGCTCGACGGCGAGATGAAACCCGCCAACGGCTATCGCCCGCGCCTGAAACTCGTGTCGCTCGACATCGAAACGAGCGCGCAGGGCGAGTTGTATTCCATTGCGCTCGAAGGCTGCGGACAACGCCAGGTCTACATGCTCGGCCCTGCAAACGGCGACGCGAGCCAGATCGATTTCGATTTCGAATACTGCGAAAGCCGCGCGCAAATGCTCGAACGCCTGAACGCGTGGATGGCACAGCACGACCCCGACGCCATCATCGGCTGGAATCTCGTGCAGTTCGATTTGCGCGTGTTGCACGCGCACGCGCAGCAAACCGGCGTGCCTCTGCGCCTTGGGCGCGGCGGCGAGGTCATGGAGTGGCGCGAGCACGGCATGCGCGAGAATCACTTCTTCGCAGGCGCAGCGGGCCGCCTCATCATCGACGGCATCGAGGCGCTGCGCTCGGCCACCTGGAGCTTTCCGTCGTTCAGCCTCGAATACGTCGCGCAGGCGTTGCTCGGTGAAGGCAAGTCCATCGACAACCCGTATCAGCGCATGGACGAGATCCAGCGCCGCTTCGACGAAGACAAACCCGCGCTGGCTCGCTACAACCTCAAGGACTGCGAACTGGTCACGCGTGTGTTCGAGAAAACCGAGCTGATCGCCTTTTTGCTCGAACGCGCGTCCGTCACGGGGCTGCCCGTGGATCGCAGCGGCGGTTCGGTCGCCGCGTTCACGCACCTGTATCTGCCCAAGATGCACAGGCTCGGCTATGTGGCGCCTAACATCGGCGACGTGGTGGGCGAAAACAGCCCAGGCGGCTTCGTCATGGACTCGCGCCCCGGCATCTACGACTCGGTGCTCGTGCTCGACTACAAGAGCCTCTACCCCTCGATCATCCGCACGTTTCTGATCGATCCCGTCGGACTCATCGAAGGTTTGAGCGATCCCGCCGACGATGTGTCCGTGCCCGGCTTTCTTGGTGCACGCTTTTCCCGCGAGAAGCACTGTCTGCCGGAAATCGTGCGCCAGGTGTGGGACGAGCGCGAAAACGCGAAGCGGCACCACAACGCCCCGCTCTCGCAGGCGCTCAAGATCATCATGAACGCCTTTTACGGCGTGCTCGGCTCAACCGGTTGCCGTTTCTTCGACCCGCGCCTTGCCTCCTCGATCACGATGCGCGGGCACGAGATCATGCGCAGAACGCGTCAACTCATCGAGTCGCAGGGCTACGACGTGATCTACGGCGACACCGATTCGACCTTCGTCTGGCTCAAACACGCGTACAGCGAAGCCGACGCCACGCGCACCGGCAAGCAGCTCGTCGAGCACGTCAATGCATGGTGGAAGGCCGAACTGCGGGAACGCTTCGGTCTCCAAAGCGCCCTGGAATTGCAGTTCGAACGCCATTACTCGCGCTTTCTCATGCCCACGGTGCGCGGCGCGGAAGAAGGCAGTAAAAAGCGCTACGCCGGGCTCACGCTTGCGAAGAGCGGCGGCGAAGAAGTCGTGTTCAAGGGCCTCGAAACCGTGCGCACCGACTGGACGCCGCTCGCACAGGAGTTCCAGCGCGAACTGTACCGGCGCATTTTCCAGCGCGAGCCCTATGTGGAGTACATCCGCGACTACGTGCGGCGCACGCTCAATGGCGAACTGGACGACCAACTCGTCTACCGCAAGCGCTTGCGCCGGCCGCTCGTCGAGTACCAGCGCAACGTGCCGCCGCACGTGCGGGCCGCGCGCGTCGCGGACGAGTTCAATCGCGCGAAAGGCCGTCCGCTCCAGTATCAGAACGGCGGCTGGATCAGCTACGTGATGACGACGGCCGGGCCCGAGCCGCTCGAAACGCTGAGCTCGCCGCTCGACTACGCATTCTATGTGAGCCGCCAGCTACAGCCGGTCGCGGACGCGATTCTGCCGTTCCTGCGCGAGGATTTCGACACGCTGATGTCGGGGCAGCAGAGCTTGTTCTGAACACGCGCCCTACCGCGCACGCTCGATGAATCGCCACAGCGCATCGTCCGTCGAATACGGCGCGTTGAAGCGAAACCATGCGCTCGGTTCGTCGTCGGGCCGGAAATAGGAGCCGGGCGCGAGCCAGATGCCGTCGCGCAGCGCCGCCGTGGCAATCGCGCCGGCCCGTTCGGGTTCGATCGCAAGGCGCGCCCACACGAAGAGCCCCGCGCGCGGCCGGTGGAAAATTTCGAGCCCCAGCGCATCCAGCCGCTCCTCCACGCACGCATGCGCGGCTTTCAGGCGCTCATTCACCAGCTCGACATGCCGTGCATGGCGCCCTTCGAGCAGCACCTTGTCGACCATGCGCTCGATGGTCGCCGACGACGTGAGCCCCACCGCCATCTTCGCGCGCGCCAGTTCGCGCAGCACATCGCGCTCGGCGACCACATAGCCGCAACGCAGCGAGGGCGTGACCGTCTTCGAAAAGCCGCTGACGTACACCACGCGCTGCAGGCCCTCCATCGCGGCGAGCAGCGGGGCGCCCGCCGGCGCGAGTTCGCGGCTCACATCGTCCTCGACGACCCACATGCGCTGGCGCTCGGCGATCTGCAGCAAGCGGAACGCGTTGGACATCGCATACGTCGCGCCGGTGGGATTCTGCAGCGTCGTGTTCACGAAGATCGCCTTGGGCTGATGCGCGGCCACCTGGCGCTCGAGCGCCTCGATGTCGAGCCCGGCGGGCGTGCGCGGCACGCCGTGCACCGTGAGCCCCGCGAGCTTGAGGATCTGCAGCAGATTGCAGTAGCCGGGGTCTTCCACGAGCACCGTGTCGCCGGGCCGCAAGAGCGTGCGCACGATCAGATCGAGCCCCTGCGTCGCGCCCTGCGTAAGCAGGACGTTCGATACCTCGACAGGCAGCCCCTGGCGGTCCAGCTGCGCCGCAATGCGCTCGCGCAGCGGCGCGTAGCCGAAAGGGTGCCCGTAGTCGCCAAGACGCACGGCCGGCACCCGGCTCATGGCGCGCAAGGCGTGCTGCAGGCCGCTTTCGTTGATCCACTCGCCCGGCACCCAGCCGCAGCCCGCCTTGATCGGCACCGAATGATCGGCGAACACGTCGGAGAGCAGCCACGTGGCCGTGAGCGTGGGCGGCTGCCAACCCGCCGCGCTCGCCCGCGCCGACTCGGTGCGCTGCGCCACGCGATAGCCCGAGCCGCGCCGCGCGACCACGAAACCCATCGAAACAAGACGGTTGTACGCCTCGGTCACTGTATAGGTGGAGAGCTCGTGCGTTTGCGCGAGTTGCCGCACCGAGGGCAGCAGCGCGCCGGCGCGCAGCGTTTGCGCATCGATTGCGCGCGTGAAGCCCTGTACGAGCTGCTCGACCAGCGTAGTCGCTGCGCCGCGGCCGCGCTCCAGTTCGAGTTCGATCATGGGAAAAGCAAGCGTATAGTGCGAGGGAAAACCCGAACGACCCCGGCGCCGACCAATACAGTTGGCGAGAATTGTCCAGCACGGTTTGCAGATCAGTATAGAGACTGTCTATGCCGTGGTTCAAGCCCCGGCGCTACAGTTGAGCCAAACCCACCTGAGGAGAAGCACGCATGACTTCGCGCCCCGTCATCGACGATCTCTCGTCGTTCTGGATGCCCTTCACCGCCAACCGCCAGTTCAAGGCCGCACCGCGCCTGCTCGAATCGGCCAAGGGCATGTACTACCGCACGACCGACGGCCGCGAAGTGCTCGACGGCAGCGCGGGGCTCTGGTGTGTGAATGCGGGCCATGGGCGCGAGGAAATCGTCGCGGCGATTGCCCAGCAGGCCGCCAAGCTCGACTTCGCCCCCACCTTCCAGATGGGCCACCCGCTTGCGTTCGAAGCCGCGCAGAAGGTTGCCGAGATCATGCCGGCCGGGCTCGACCGCGTGTTCTTCACGAATTCCGGCTCGGAGTCGGTCGACACCGCGTTGAAGATCGCACTCGCCTACCATCGCGCACGCGGCGAAGGCCAGCGCACCAAGCTGATCGGCCGTGAGCGCGGCTATCACGGCGTGGGCTTCGGCGGCATCTCGGTGGGCGGCATCGGGCCGAATCGCAAGGCGTTTTCGGGCCAGCTGCTGCCTGCCGTCGATCATCTGCCGCACACGCACGATCTCGAACACAACGCGTTCTCGAAGGGCCAGCCGGGCTGGGGCGCGCACCTCGCCGAAGACCTCGAGCGCATCGTCGCGCTGCACGACGCTTCGACCATCGCCGCCGTGATCGTCGAGCCCGTGGCGGGTTCGACCGGCGTGCTGATTCCGCCGCAGGGCTACCTGCAGCGTCTGCGCGAGATCTGCACGAAGCACGGCATCCTGCTGATTTTCGACGAAGTCATCACGGGCTTCGGACGCCTCGGCAAGGCCACGGCCAGCGAGTACTTCGGCGTCACGCCCGACATCATCACAATGGCCAAGGCGATCAACAACGCCGCCGTGCCGATGGGCGGCGTGGCCGCGAGCCGCACGATTCACGACACGATCGTGAACGCCGGCGCGCAAGGCGCAATCGAGCTGTTCCACGGCTACACCTATTCGGCGCACCCGCTCGCCGCCGCCGCCGCGATCGCGACGCAGGATCTGTATCGCCGTGAGGGGCTGTTCGAGCGCGCCAACGCACTCGCGCCGAAGTTCGAGGCCGCCGCACACGCGCTGCGCGGCGAAAAGCATGTCAAGGATGTGCGCAATCTCGGCCTCGTTGCCGGCATCGAACTCAATTCGCGTGACGGCGCGCCGGGCGCGCGCGCTTACGAGGTTTTCGTGAAGTGCTTCGAGGCAGGTGTGCTGATCCGCTTCACGGGCGACATTCTCGCGTTCTCGCCGCCGCTCATCGTGACGGAAGAGGAAATCGCGCGCCTGTTCGGCACGGTGCGCGACGTGCTGGCCACGGTGCAGTAATGCGCTAAAGCGCGAGCAATCGCTCGCGCCGGCTTTCCGCCTGCTTTCATTTGGCAATACGCCGCAAGGGCGGCCCGGGTTCGGGCCGCCTTTTCTTTTTTCGGCCGCCAGGTTCCGCAGCCGGACGCGCGAGGGACCGGGATCAAGCACGGAACACGCCATCGGCGTATTGTTGCCCTATCCGCCATAGCAATCGCGATTGCGGCGCGTGCGCATCGACCGACGTGCGCTGCGCCAGGAGGGAATCTCATGAAGATGCCAGTCCGTATCGGCACGCATATCGAGGGCATCCACTGGATCGCCGAATATGTGGAAGCGACCCATCAAATCCGCGTGTTCCGCGACGGCCGCGTGGTCGATACGATCCCCGCGCCCGCAGCCATGTTCGGCGAAGAGCGCGACGCGGGTTCGGCCAGCGACGCCGCGAGCCGCGCCGAGGAAGCCGCCCTGCTCGCCTGTCTGCGCCGCTATGTCGCCGACGTGCAGCCTGAAGAATAGGACTCTTGAGCATTGCCCCTGCCGATTCCCCTTCTCGCAAGGAGCGCGCGCCGATGAACGAGCGCAACGATCACTTCTCGCCCCAGCTCATCGAAACCGACGCGCTCATCATCGGCGCGGGACCGGTGGGACTCTTCCAGGTGTTCGAACTCGGTCTGATGGAAATACACGCGCACGTAGTGGATTCGCTGCCCGTGGTCGGCGGCCAGTGCGCCGAGCTTTACCCCGACAAGCCGATCTACGACATTCCGGCGGTGCTGATGTGCACCGGACAACAGCTCGTGGATGCGCTGATGAAGCAGATCGAGCCTTTCGGCGCGACGTTCCACCTCGGCCAGGAAGTGCAGATCGTCGAGCCGCGCGCGGACGGCCGCTTTTTCGTGCAGACGAGCAAGGGTACGCAGTTTCTTGCGAAAACGGTGTTCATCGCGGCGGGCGTGGGCTCGTTCCAGCCGCGCACGCTCAAGCTGAGCGGCATCGAGCGATACCGCGACACGCAACTGTTTTATCGCGTACGCGATCTCGAACGCTTTCGCGACAAGGACATCGTGGTGTGCGGCGGCGGGGATTCGGCGCTCGACTGGGCGCTGCAACTCGTGGACGTCGCGCAGAGCGTGATCCTGCTGCATCGGCGCGAGGGCTATCGCGCGGCGCCGGCAACGGTCGCGAAAATGCACGCGCTATGCGAGGAATGGCGCATGCAGTCGATCGTCGGCCAACTGACCGGCTTCGACGACGAAGGCGGCAAGCTCACGCGCATCAAGGTGACGGGCGGCGACGGCGTCACGCGCTCGCTGGAACTCGACTACCTGCTCGTGTTTTACGGTTTGTCGCCGCAACTCGGGCCCATCGCGCAATGGGGCCTTGAAATCGAGCGCAAGCAGTTGCCGGTGGATACGGCGCGCTTCGAAACGAGCGTGCCGGGCATCTTTGCCGTCGGCGATATCAACACGTATCCGGGCAAGAAGAAGCTAATTCTTTCAGGTTTTCACGAAGCCGCGCTCGCCGCATTCGGCGCCGCGCATCATGTGTTTCCCGAGAAGAAAATCCATCTGCAGTACACAACGACCAGCACGCGCCTGCACAAGGTGCTCGGCGTGGAGTCGCCGGTGTTCGACTGAACGCGGGGCGAGTGCCCCGCGTCGCGTTCAAACAGCCTGCTTAAGCCTGTTCAGCGTCCTGCTCGCGGAAGATGCGGTCTGCCAGATGGAACGCCGAGTTCGCCGCCGGCACGCCGCAATAGATCGCGGTTTGCAGCAGCACTTCCTTGATTTCGTCGCGCGTGACGCCATTGTTGCGCGCGGCGCGCAAATGCAGCGCGAGTTCCTCGCTGCGGTTGAGCGCCACCATCATTGCGATCGTCAGCAAGCTGCGCGTGTGGCGAGGCAAGCCATCGCGCGTCCAGATCTCGCCCCATGCATAGCGCGAAATGAAATTCTGGAATTCCTCGGTCACTTCCGTACGGTTGGCAAGCGAGCGATCGACGTGCGCGTCGCCCAGCACCGCGCGGCGCACTTTTATGCCCGCTTCGTAGCGTTCTTCGTCGTTCATCACGCCTCCAGCAGGAAATCGACCACGATCTTGTTGTACTCGTCCGCCAGTTCGACGTTCGAGATATGCGCGGCGTTGAGTTCGACATAGCGCGCACCGGGCACCGACTCGGCCAGTTCGCGGCCCTGTGCGGGTGTTGCGGCCAGATCGTGCGTGCCGGAGATCACGAGCGTGCGCGCCCTGATCGACGGCGCCTCGCCGCGCAGGTCGGTGGCGTTGATCGCTTCGCAGTTCGAAGCATAGCCGTCCTTGTCGGTATGCACGAACACGTCGCGCACTTGCGACATCACGAGCGCATTGTTCGCGATGAATTCGGGCGTGTACCAGCGCGGCAGCACGGCGTCGGCGAGCGCGAGCATGCCTTCGCTGCGAGCCTTCGCTGCGCGCGGCACCCACACTTCCGGCGAGCCGATTTTCGCGGCCGTGTTGCAGAGTACCAGGCGATCGATACGGTTGGCGTAACGCGCGCCGAGGCCGACGCCGGTCAGACCGCCCATCGAAACGCCCGCGAAGTGCGCGCGCTCGATGCCGAGCTGGTCCATCAGGCCGATCACGTCGCCGGTCAGTTGCTCGATCGTGTACGGGCCCTGCGGCGCTGCCGAGTGGCCGTGGCCGCGCGTGTCGTAGCGCAGCACGCGGAAGTGCTTCGTGAACGCCGTGATTTGCGGCGTCCACATCGACACGTCGCTACCAAGCGAATTCGACAGGACCACCCATGGCGCCGAGCGGTTCTCCGTACCGTCGATGCGGTAGAACAAATGCGTGTCGTTGACGGCTGCGTAAGGCATGCGTGTTACTCCTCGTGTGTCTTCTATGATCAATGGGACGGGCGTTGTTTTGCACTCGCTTCGTACGATGCGACTACCGCGTCGACGAAAGCGTGCGCCTGCCCCACGTAATTGGCCGGATCGAGCAGCGCCTTGAGGCGCGCTTCGTCCAGATGTCGCGTAACGGCGGGATCCTCCGCGAGGACTTCATACAACGTGCGGCCGCTTTGCACCGCCGATTTCGATGCGTGCTCAACGAGATGATGCGCGTCCAGACGCCCGATCTGGTCGCCGAGCGCGAGCATCACGGCTTCGCCGAGAATGAGTCCGTGCGTGATGTCGAGATTCGCCGCGAGCCGTTCGGGCCGCACTTCGAGTCCAGCCGTGATTTGTTCGATCTGCGCGAGCGCGCCGCCGGCGAGGCGCGCGAGATCGGGCAGCGCATCCCACTCCGCTTGCCAACCGCCGAGCGCGCGCTCGTGTTCCTGAACCATGCCCGCGAACACCGTTGCCACAAGGCCAGGCGCGCGCGTGGCAGCCGTCAGGACGGCTGCGCAACCCACGGGATTGCGTTTGTGCGGCATGGTCGAAGAACCACCCTTGCCCGCCGCCGCCGGTTCGCCCAGCTCACTGACTTCGGTCTGCATTTGCAGGGAGATGTCACGCGCGATCTTGCCGAGCGTGCCGATGAGCATGCCGAAGAACGACGCGGCTTCGGCAATGCGGTCGCGCTGCGTGTGCCACGGCAGCGCAGGCGACGCGAGGCCGAGTTCTTGCGCGAGCGCCGCGCTCACCTTCGGCGCCGCGTCGCGCAAGCTTGCGAGCGTGCCGGCCGCGCCGCCGAACTGCAGCACGAGCGCGCGCTCGCGCAGCGCGGCGAGTCGTTCTCGATGGCGCAGCATGGCATCGAGCCATTGCGCGAACTTCATTCCGAGCGTGATGGGCAGCGCCTGCTGGAGCCAGGTGCGGCCTACCGCCGGCGTCGCGCGATGCGTGCGCGCGAGGTCCGCGAGCGTCGCGCAGAGCGCATCGATACCTCGCTCGATCAGCGCAAATGCATCGCTCAACTGCAGCACGGTAGCCGTATCGATGATGTCCTGGCTCGTTGCGCCCCAGTGAACGTATTTGGCGGCTTCAGCGTCGGCGGCCTTTACGCGCGCCGTGAGCTGCTTGACGAGCGGGATCGCCAGATTGCCGCCCAGCGCCGCGTCGCGTGCGAGCGCCGGCGCGTCGAGCTGGTCCGCCGCGCAAGCCCGGGCGATCGCGGCCACAGCCGACTGCGGAATCACGCCATGCGCAGCGGAGGCGCGCGCGAGCGCCGCCTCGACGTCCAGCATGCGTTGCAGCGTGGCTTCGGGAGACCAGACCGCATTCATCGGCTCGGTCCCGCAGATCAGGCTCGTGAGGCGTTCAATCATGGAGTGTGGCGCGTAGAAAAAAGCAGACGTTCAGAGAGTACCGATGCAACGAAGCGGGCGCGGCAACCGTCGACGAATGCCGACGGTTGCCGCGCCACGCACGTGCGAAGAATTCGCACGTCGACAAACAGTTTACGCTGCGCGACGGTTTTGCGTCGCGTCGATCAGCGGCACGCCGGCAAGCTTCTGCAGCGCGTCGAAGTCGATGTCCGAATAGATCTCGCGCACGGCGAGGCCTTCGGGCGTCACGTCGAACGCAGCGAGGTCCGTATAGATGCGGCCCACGCAGCCCACGCCCGTGACCGGGTACGAGCATTCGCTCACGAGCTTGCTTTCGCCTTGCTTGGTCAGCAGTTCCATCATGACGAACACCTGCTTCGCGCCGAGTGCGAGGTCCATCGCGCCGCCCACGGCCGGAATCGCGTCGGGCGCGCCGGTGTGCCAGTTCGCGAGGTCGCCCCCCACCGACACCTGGAATGCGCCGAGCACGCAGTAGTCCAGGTGGCCGCCGCGCATCATCGCGAACGAGTCGGCGTGATGGAAGTAGGCGCCGCCGGTGAGCAGCGTCACGTGCTGCTTGCCTGCGTTGATCAGTTCGTCGTCTTCCCGGCCGGGCGCGGGCGCCGGGCCCATGCCGAGCAGGCCGTTCTCGCTGTGCAGGAAAATTTCCTTGCTCGGATCGAGGTGGTTGGCCACCAGCGTCGGGACGCCGATGCCGAGATTCACATACGCGCCTTCGGGAATGTCCGCGGCCACGCGCTTGGCCATTTCATCGCGATTCAGTCGTTTCATTGCCTCTCTCCGTTCCTTCAGGCTGCCTGGCCGCCATGCTGCACGTGCGCTTGATGGGCCGCTTGCGGCACCTCAACGACGCGCTGCACGAAAATGCCGGGGGTCACGATCACTTCAGGATCGAGCTCGCCGAGCGGCACGACTTCCGAAACCTGGGCAATGGCGACCTTCGCCGCGCTCGCCATGATTGGGCCGAAATTGCGCGCCGTCTTGCGATAGACGAGGTTGCCCCAGCGATCGCCCTTATACGCCTTGATGAGCGCGAAGTCGGCGTGCAGCGGCGCTTCGAGCACGTAGTGGCGGCCGTCGATCAGGCGCGTTTCCTTGCCTTCGGCCAGCTTCGTGCCGTAGCCCGTAGGTGTGAAGAAACCGCCGATGCCGGCGCCCGCGGCGCGGATGCGCTCGGCCAGGTTGCCCTGCGGCACGAGTTCGAGCTCGATTTCGCCGGCGCGATAGAGCGCGTCGAACACGTACGAGTCGGTCTGACGCGGGAACGAGCAGATGATCTTGCGCACACGCTTCGCCTTGAGCAGCGCGGCAAGACCAATGTCGCCGTTGCCTGCGTTGTTGTTGACGATGGTGAGGTCGCGCGCGCCCTGCTCGATGAGCGCGTCGATCAGTTCGGCGGGCATACCGGCCGTGCCGAAGCCGCCGATCATCACCGTGGCGCCGTCATGCACATCGGCCACAGCGGCTTGAAGCGAGTCGAAAATCTTGTTGATCATGCCTGTTCCTGAAAGCGATGCGCATCGCGGAAGGTCCACGTCACTCGATCGCGAAAAGTTCTATATACGAACACTGATTCGTTTAGCGAACGTCCAGCGCATTATCGGAGTGGATTCAAGCGCTTGTCAAGGCGGGTCTACCCACGGGTGTACCCACACAGGCAATCTACTTCATGTCTGGGCTGGTACGCGCGGGCTCGTGCACGGACGCACTTTCAGGGCACTTGGGGCCGTGGGCACATACCCCAATATCCGGAATTCCAATTCGTCGACTAGTCTTTATCTGATTTCGACATAGTGCCGCGCCGCCCTCGCCTTCATGCAAGACCTCGATCTGAATCTCATCCCCTTTCTCGTGGCCATGGAGGAAACGCGCAACGTGAGCCGCGCCGCCGAGCGGCTCGGTGTGAGCCAGCCGCGCGTGAGCACGGCGCTCGGCAAGCTGCGCGAGTATTTCGGCGATCCGCTCTTCGTGCGCACCTCGCGCGGCATGGAGCCCACGCCTCGTGCGCTCGGCCTCATTCCCGCCGCGCGCGACGCGCTGGTGCGTATCGAGAAGGGCATGCTGCAAGCGCAGGACTTCGATCCCGCCACGAGCACCCACACGTTTTCCATCGCACTGTCCGATGTCGGCGAGATCGTGTTTCTTCCGCGCCTCCTGCAGGTGTTCGCTCAGCGCGCACCGAAGGCAAACCTGCGTTCGGTGTCGTTGCCGCCAAGCCAGGTCGAGCGCGGCCTCGAGTCGGGCGACATCGATCTCGCGGTCGGCTATTTCCCCGATCTAGGCGGCAACAACTTCTTCCAGCAGCGCCTCTTCACGCACCGCTTCATCTGCATGATGCGCAGCGGCCATCCGCTTGCGGGCAAAGCCATGACGATCGAGCAGTTTCTCGCCATGGGCCATGCCGTCGTGCGCGCCGAAGGGCGCAGCCAGGAAGTGCTGGAACAGTATCTGGAGAAGCGGCGCATGCGCCGCCGCGCGGTGCTCGAAACGCCTCACTTCATGAGCTTGCCGTTCATTCTCACGCGCTCCGACCTCATCGCGACCGTGCCTCATGCGATCGGCTTCGCCTATGTGTCCGAGCATGCATCGATCACGCTCGTCGAGCCTCCACTGCCATTGCCGCGCTTCGATCTCAAGCAGCACTGGCATCGCAAGTATCACAACGCGCCGCGCGGCGAATGGCTGCGCAGCGTCGTGGCGGAACTCTTCAACGACGCCCTGGACGAATGGCCAAAATGATGCGCCCTCGCACCGGGCGCGATAAAACATGAAACAATGAGCGCTCGTGGAGCACGCCAAAGCGACGTCGCGCCACATGACAGGAGCCCATGCATGAGCGAAGAAAAAAAGGCCGGAAAAGCAAAGCCACGCAAGAGCGCAACGAGCGCTGCTGTAGCGTCCAACACGCGCCCGTCACGCGCCGAAGCCGAGGACGCCGTGCGCGTACTGCTGCGCTGGGCCGGGGACGACCCCGCTCGCGAAGGGCTCATAGATACGCCGAGCCGCGTCGTGCGTGCCTATGAGGAGTTCTTCGCGGGCTATGAGGTCGATCCACGCGAAATCCTGTCGCGCACCTTCTCGGAGGTGGACGGCTACGACGAAATGATCGTGTTGAAGGACATTCGCTTCGAGAGCTACTGCGAACATCACATGGTGCCGATCATCGGGCGCGCGCACGTGGCGTATCTCCCGGAGCACCGCGTGGTAGGCATCTCGAAGCTTGCGCGCCTCGTCGACGCATTCGCGAAGCGCCTGCAGATCCAGGAGAAGATGACCGCGCAGATCGCCGACACGCTCAATGAAATCCTGCAGCCCAAGGGCGTGGGCGTGATACTCGAAGCGGCGCATCAATGTATGTCGACGCGCGGCGTGCACAAGGCAGGCGTGGAGATGGTGACGTCGCGCATGCTCGGCACGTTCCGCACCGACCCTTCCACGCGCCGAGAGTTTCTCGCGATCGTCGGCAATTCAAGCTCGATGAGCGTCGCGAATACCTGAATACCCCGCACGCGGAAAACGAACGGGACGGCATGTCCCGTTCGCCTCCTCACTTCATCGGGCCTTCATCGCCCCGCTCGATCTCGCGAATCTTGCCCTGGCGCACGCTGCTGCCCGGCGGCACGCTATGCGTGAGCCACACGTTGCCGCCAATCACGGAGCCGCGCCCGATCGTCACGCGGCCGAGAATCGTCGCGCCCGCATAGATCACCACGTCGTCCTCGACGATCGGATGGCGCGCATTGCCCTTCACGAGCGCCCCGTCGAGGTCGGCGGCGAAGCTCTTCGCACCGAGCGTCACGGCCTGATACACGCGCACGCGCTCGCCGATGATCGCCGTCTCGCCGATCACGACGCCCGTGCCGTGATCGATGAAGAAGCTCGATCCGATCTGCGCGCCCGGGTGAATGTCGATGCCCGTGGCCGAATGCGCGATCTCATTGATGAAACGCGCGAGCAGCGGCACGCCAAGGCGATGCAGCGCATGCGCTAGCCGATGATGCGTCATGGCCCACACGCCCGGATAGCACAGCAGGATCTCGGTGATGTGCTGCGCGGCCGGGTCGCCCGTGAACGCCGCCTGAATGTCGCTCACGAGCAGCGCGCGAATATCGGGTAGTTGCCGGCCGAACTCGCGCGCGACTTCGAATGCGCGCACGCGCAGTTCGTCGTCGCTCGCCTGCGAGTTTTCCGGCAGGAAGCGCAACGCCCGGCGAATCTGTTCGGCAAGCAGCCGCAGGGTGCTGTCGAGCGTATGGCCGACGTAGTAGTCGATGCTCTCGTCGGTCAGGTCGGGCGCGCCGTAGTGCGTGGGAAAGAGCGCGGCGCGCAGGCCCGCCACGATGTTGACGACCGCGTCGCGCGACGGCAATTCGCGAATGCCGAGTGGATGGCGCGTGCGGTGCCGTTCTTCACGCGACGCACGCAGATCGGCGACGATCTGTTCCAGGCCCCAGTCGGGGGAAGCAGCTTTGGACATGGTGATGCGGCAGCAGACGCAAGGTCCGCGCAGGAGTGAGTGTATCGACCCCAGAGATTACCGCGTTTTGCGCGAGTTCGCCGAAGCGCTCTCGGCGGGCGACGCCCGCAGGGCGCGCGCGTTCACAGCGTGACCGTGCTCGCGTCGATCCAGCGCACGGCCCAGTCGCGCGCATGGGCGATAGCGGCCGCTTCATCGGCGAAGCGCAAATCGGCAGGGAAAAACCGGTTGGCGACGAGTTCGCCATCGCTCGATCGCGATATGACTACATAAGGTTGATACGTGCCGTCACCGGCGCGCGCCGGTGCGCAATTCAGCAAATAGCCACGATGCGTAAATGCAGCGTCGAAGTGCATGTGTGTCACCCGCCCTGACTGCCTCGTCCATTTTTTGTGGCGCGTGCATTCAGGATCGTGTGGCAAAGCCACGCCATGGGCCCTCGCCCGGCCCATTAATCGAAAGCGCGCCAACTCGTTGAAAGAGGATCATACTCCTGGGAAAAAGGCCAAACCAACGAAAAAAATGCAAAATCGCTGGAGGCGTTCTCCTGGCGAACCGGCTTGCTTTTCACCCCGATTCAAGGGTGCGGCGCTGCAGCGGAACAGCGTTTGCGGACTTGCCTGCTGAACGCAGGCACCCCGATCTTCCAAGGAGGAAGAATCATGAATCGTCCTAACGACATGCAAAAAGCGAATGTGGGAGACGTGAGCGCGTCGCCGTCGCGGCCGCGCAGCGCCGAACTCCACAACGACCGCACGCACGATAGCTCGGTCGACACCGATGGCAAGAACCGCGAAGCTGCGCGCCTCGCGGGCGATGGCTACATCTGCCCGGACGAAGTGACGACCACGAACGCCACGCTCGTCAACAGCGTGCCCGAAGCCGGGGACGGCCTGGCGGGCTTTGACAGCCGCAAGGACGTGCACCGGCTGCCGATCGCGCTCGAGTCCGGATACGAACTCGTCGACCTCGGCATGAGCGCGCCTGAAGCGCCCAGCGACTTCTACGACTGGCAGCGCGACGCCGAGCGCGAAGCGGGTGTGCGCCGCAGCCCCGGGCGCCTGCACTTCGCGCTCAACCACATGCGGCCGACGCGCGTGATCGAGCTGCTGCGCAAGCCCTGAACGATGGTTCGCCGCCCGTTGTGCGGCGAACCATTTGCGATTATCCAGGCGATATCGACGCACTGGCGGATTCAGCCAGTATTCAGTCGAGTGCGGTTAAAAGTGGAAATGAAAAGCCTGAAAATAAATGAAAGCGGATAAATCGACGGCATTATCGCGGCGAGATGCACGCTTTTGCCGCTTTCGAAATGCCGCCCAGCTTTATTTCAGTGCCGGTGCAATGCTTTGGTGCAGACCGGTGCGCTTGTTCAGGAAATGCAGAAATTCTCTCCAATGTCACCGAAATCCGACAGAAATGACCCCACAAGGCGGAAGGATTGCAGACGAGGGGGGATCGGATAGGAATTTAGTGATAAATTCTTACATCATAAGAAGCGAGGAGCGAGTGTCTGAGGGCTTGCCCCGCGATCTCGCCCAGCGCTGATGGAGAGTGTTGAACGTGCCTCTACATTTTATTGAGCAGATGTCGCCCGTGCTCGACGCGCCCGAAGAGGCAGCGTGGTTCGACGCGGTGGCGAAGCTCGCCAGTTCGTGGGGATTCAGCCAGCTCATGCTGGCTATCCTGCCGCGCCCGGGCATGAGGCTCGAGGACGCGTTTATCCGCACGAACTATTCGGCCGCCTGGCGGCAGACGTACAACGACCACGGCATGGCCTACTTCGACCCTACCGTGTCGCATTGCACAACGCGCTCGGCGCCGCTCATCTGGTCGCCGGAGCTTTTCGCGACCGAGCAGCAACAATCGATGTATGAGGAGGCCCGCTCGTACGGGCTGCGCGCAGGCATCACGCTGCCGATCCATGGCCCGCGCCAGGAAGTGGGCATGCTGTGCTTCGTCAACGACGCCAATCCCACGGACAACTTCTGGGAGGACGTGAACCGCGCGTTGCCGAATCTCGTGCTGCTGCGCGATCTCGTGCTGGACACGAGCCAGCGGCACCTGAACGACCACGCCCAGTCGCTGATTCCCAAGCTCACGCCACGGGAAAAGGAATGCCTCAAGTGGACTGCGCTAGGCAAGTCCACTTGGGAAATTTCTCACATCCTGAATTGCTCTGAGGCCGTCGTGAACTTCCACATGAAGAACATTCGCGGGAAGTTCGGCGTCAACTCACGGCGGGCGGCCGCCGTGATTGCGACGCAGATGGGTCTTATTGACCCGGGCTAAGCACCATCGGTGCTTCGCCGCGCAACACGCGCTCGGCACGGCCAAGGTCGCCGTCCGAAATCGTCTTGTTGAAATACAGCCCGAGCAGGATCGACACCGGCGGCGGAATCTCCGCGCCCGACTCGAACCGGCTGCCGCGCGACTGCGTCACGCCGAAGCGCGCCCAGAAGCGGCGCTGGCTTTCTTTCTTCTTCTTCCGATACGCAATGATCAGGACGCGGTCGACGACCGAAGACAAATCTCCGGAGGACGACATGGTGCTCGCACCCGAGTGCCATTGATTGCCCATAAGTTCCATGATGACTCTCGCTGTCAGATATGCCTGATGAGTGACTGCCGCGGAACTGATTCTCCTTAAGAGGCCCTATCTGCGCACCTACCTATCTAGATAGGTGTTTTTTTATATTCATAACGCATAGCTTTCGAACCGTACTGCCGCGCTTCCACACAAATCGGGAGAGTTGTCATGCAAGCTGCGATACGGATCGGACAGAGACAGGATTTCGACAATGAGGACATCAATGAGATGTACCGGCTGCGCGCGCGCGTGTTCCGCGACCGCATGGGCTGGGACATTCCTACCATCGCGGGGATGGAAATCGACGGCTACGACGCGCTCGGGCCCCATTACATGCTGATTCAGGACGGCACGGGCCACGTGCGCGGCTGCTGGCGCATGATGCCCACCGAGGGCCCGAACATGTTGCGCGACACCTTCCCGCAACTGCTCCAGGGCAAGGCTGCGCCCACGGCCCGCAACATCTGGGAGCTGAGCCGCTTCGCCATCGAGTCGGGCAACGACCAGGCTTTCGGCTTCGCCGACGTGACCATGAACGCGATGCGCGCCGTTGTCTCGTTCGCCGACCGCTCGGGCATCAGCAGCTATGTGACGGTCACCACGACGCCCATGGAGCGCCTGCTGCGCCGCACGGGCATCGAACTGACCCGGCTTGGCGCGCCGATGCGCATTGGCGTGGAAAATGCCGTCGCGCTGGAAATCGCGATGAGCCAGCAAACGCACCACGCGCTATTCGGCGCGATGGCGCACGCCGCTTGAGCGCGGCGCCGCGCAGAGACGGATTCGCGCAGGCTGGGTGCTGCGGATTTCCACGCTCAGCGATGTGGACTGTTGTTTTTGTCTGACAAATTAAAAATAAACACCCTGGCGCGCCGCCTGAACCCAAACGTGCCCGGCCTTAATCGGCTTTGACCTCGTCGGCCCTCGGCTCGCCGCTTTTCTGCGCCACCGAGGCGCTCCGGCTGAAGCGGATGTGGGAAATGCGCCCCACGCACAGCGCCGCTGCGAGCGCCGCGCAGCCGGTCAGGCCGATTCCCAGATGGATTGCGTCGACCAGCACGTGGCGCACGGCATCGATCAGCGCCGCGCCGTCGAGCCCCGCCGCCTTCATCTGCGCAACCAGGCCCTCGCGCAGCGACGGGTCGATCAGCACGCGCGGATCGGCGAGCTGAGGCTGCCAGCGCTGCTCCAGTGGCGCGCCGATCACCGCCAGCGCATCCCCCACGCCGGCCGCATAGCGATGGTTGACGATCGTCGCCACGACGCTGGTGCCGAGCATGCCGCCAACCATGCGCGTGGATTGCAGCAAGGCGGTCGTGATGCCGAAACGCTCCCGACCGGCAATCTCCTGGCCGAACACGTTCAGATTGTTCAGAATGAAGCCGAGCCCGATACCCACGGCCGACATCGCCAGCTCGAGCCAGAGGTGCTCCGTGTTGCGGGACGCGAAGGCAAGACCGGCGGATGCCGCGACCAGCAGACTGAAGCCGACCGTCAGAATCGTCGTGGGCTTGCGCAGCCGGATCACGATACGCGTATTGATCAGGCTGCCTAGCGCGATACAGGCGGCGATCGGCGTGGCGAGCAGGCCCGCCTGCTGGGGCGACAGCCCGAAGCCGCCCTGCAGGAGCAGCGGCGCGAAAAAGATCAGCGAGAACATCACGAAGCCCGAGAGCGTCGAGAGCGTAAATAGCGTCACGAGCTGCGGATCGCGGAACAGGTCGAGCGGAATGATCGGGTGCGTCGCGCGGCGTTCGCAGGCGAGCAATAGCGCAGCGCCGGCGAGTACCGCCACCGCCAGCGCGGCGTTGCCCGTCGTCAGGCCGCTCTTGGGCACCGCCTCGATCAAGGTCTGGAACGCGCCCAGCACCAGCGCGACGAGCGCGGCACCCGTCCAGTCGATGCGCACGTCGCCGGTACGCGCCGGCTGGTAGCGCGGCAGATGCGCCCAGATGAAATAAAGTGCAAGCACGCCAACCGGCAGATTGACGAGAAAGGTCGAGCGCCAGCCAAAATGCTCACTGAGCCAGCCACCCAGCGACGGCCCCGCCGCCGTGCCGATGCCGTAGGCGGCCGCCATGACGACCTGCCAGCGCACCCGCGCGCGCGGGTCGGGGAAGAGATCGGGAATCGAGGCGAACGCCGTGCCCACCATCATCCCGCCGCCTACGCCCTGCAACGCGCGCGCCGCCGCGAGAAAACGCATGTCGGTCGCGAGTCCGCACAGCACGGAGGCCACCGTGAACACGATCACGGCGGCAATCACGAAGCGCTTGCGGCCGAAGTAGTCGCCGAGCCGGCCGAACACGGGCACCGTCACGACCGAGGCCAGCAGGTAGGCGCTCGCGATCCAGGCATAGAACTCGAAGCCGTGCAGTTCGGCGACGATCGAGGGCAAAGCGGTGCTGACAACGGTTTGATCGAGTGCGACGAGCATGTTGACGAGGCCGATGCCGAGCATGGCCAGCAACGCGTCGCGAAACGGCAGGTTAGCGGAGGAAGATTTCACGGGAGGGAAGACTGCGCGCAGCGAAAAAGAGGCAACGATAGCGGTATGACGGTGCGCGTGCAACATGACGAAATAGCCAATGGAATCCTGGTGGCCCCTGCGGTATTCCGACGCAACCCACTTGATCTTCCTTCCCGCTCCTTCCACATTTCATACAGTCCGACTGCATCTTTACTTGCGATCCATTAAGCTTTTCGACAGTCACGACACGCCGCGCCCACCTCGTCATGGCATCGCCCGAGGCCGCGCGATTTCTCGATCCCACTCACAGAGGAGGTCTTATGTATAAACGCATTCTTGTCGCCGTCGACGGCAGCGCCACGTCGCGCCGCGCGTTCGAAGCCGCGCTCGACCTGGCGAAGGCCATGGGCTCGACCCTGCAGCCGTATTACGTGATCGAGAACACACCCATGTATTTCGACGCGCCCGGCTACGATCCTTCGATCCTGCGCAACCAGATGATCGCCCAGGGCAACGAACTCGCAGAGGACATGAACAAGGCAATGAGCGAGCGCGGCGTGCAAGGCGCCATGCTCACGGGCGAAGCCTCCTCGCTCGACGACGTCCCGACGCTCGTGCTCAACGCCGCGAAGACCGAAGGCTCCGACCTGATCGTCATGGGCACGCACGGCCGCCGCGGTTTCCAGCGCCTCATCCTCGGCAGCGTTGCCGAACGCTGCGTGCGGCAGTCCACCCTGCCTGTCCTCCTCATTCCGTCAGCCGCGGGAAATGCCGACCAGTAGTCACATTACGTGCACGCTGTTTTGCACGTTATTGAAGAGTCGCTTGCGCTCCGTCAGACGGCGCGCAAGCGCCTTCTGACAAGGCGCAACACCAAGCATCTCAAAAGCGCGTCACTTTGCCACCAATCTGAGATTCGACCCCGGTAGACAATGCCTGGACAGAGATCAAAGGAGCATTGTCGATGCTGAATCCTAACGTCGTTTCCCATACCACTGTGCGCCGCAGCAATCGCACGCCCGTGACGGCACCGCGCACGTCCACGCGCTGTTCGGTTTGCGCCATGCGGCACCTGTGCATGCCCCAGGGCCTCACCCTCGACGACCTGCCCAAACTCGAAGCGCTGATCTGCTCCGCGCGCAGCGTACGGCGCGGCGAAGCCGTGTACCGCGCCGGCGACGCGTTCGACAATCTCTACGTCGCACGCTCCGGCTCGCTCAAGACGGTCATGGCGCATCGCGACGGCCGCGAGCAGGTCACCGGCTTGCGCCTGGCCGGCGACCCGCTCGGCCTCGACGGCATCAGCACGGGCTTTCACACCTGCAGCGCCGTGGCGCTCGAAGACAGCTCGGTCTGCATCATTCCCTACTCGGCGCTCAAGCATTTGTGCCGCGAAACCGGCGCCATGCAAGACCGGCTGCACCGCCTCATGAGCGAGCAGCTTATCCGCGAATCGTCGCAAATGATGGTGCTCGGCTCGCTCTCCGCCGACGAACGCGTCGCCGCGTTCCTGCTGGACGTGTCCGAGCGCAACGGCCAGCGCGGCTACTCGCACGCCGAGTTCAACCTGCGCATGACGCGTGAGGACATGGGCAGCTATCTCGGCATGACGCTCGAAACGGTAAGCCGCACCCTGTCGAGATTTCAAAAGCGCGGCCTGATCGACGCACAGGGCAAGCTGATCCGCATCATCGATCTCGAAGGTCTGCGGCACCTGTAATTCGCGGCAAACCCCGGGCGGCCCGGCCACCCGGGTTGCCCGTGCCGCGCCTCACCGGCGCGGCATCGCCGTTGGCACAACTCCTGCGCAGCGTTAAAGTCTCGTTCTACGCCTACGCAAGGAGAATCGCCGAAATGCCTCTCCCGCAATCGCCCACGCTCGCTGCTCGCCTTGAAGCGGCGCGCAGCGCCAGCGACGCGCTCTTCAACGTCGTCAAGCCCGAGTTTCTCTACGAGCGGCCTATTCGCGAACGTCACCGCATCGTGTTCTATATCGGTCATCTGGAAGCATTTGACCGTAACCTCTTCGACAAGCGTCTGTTCGATCTGCCCACCGCCGATGCGCGTCTCGACCAGCTGTTCGCATTCGGCATCGATCCCGTCGATGGCGGCCTGCCGACCGATACGCCCGCCGACTGGCCCGACCTCGCTGAAGTCCTGGCCTACGGACGCGACGCCCGCAGCCGCATCGACGCACAGCTCGCGACGCTCGACTTGCCGCCCGACGCCTCGAATCACGACACGCCGGGTCAGTTGCTGAATGTCGCAATCGAACATCGGCTCATGCATGTCGAAACACTCGCCTACATGCTCCACCAGTTGCCGTTCGAGCAAAAGCAGGCGCCCGCCGCCGCGGGCGTACTCGCCGACCCGCTCCATACGGTCGAGGCTGGGACCGTGCAGGTGCCCGCGGGCCGCACGGAACTCGGCATGACCGCCGAGCGTGGACTATTCGGCTGGGACAACGAGTTCGGCGAGCAGCAGGTCGACGTACCGGCATTCGAGATCGACCGCTACATGGTGACGAACGGCGCGTTTCTCGCATTCATCGAGGACGGCGGCTACAACAGGCGCGAAATCTGGAACGACGCCGACTGGTCCTGGAAGGAAAGCACGCATGTGGCGCACCCCGTGTTCTGGTCGCGCGGCCACGAAGGCTGGCGACTGCGCACGATGTTCGAAGACATCGCCTTGCCGCTTGCGTGGCCCGTGTACGTGAGCCACGCCGAAGCCAGCGCGTTTGCGCGCTGGCGCGGCATGGCGCTGCCGAGCGAGGCGCAGTGGCAGCGTGCGGCGCACGGTGCGCTGCCCGGCCACACCGACAACTTCGATTTCCGCAACTGGAACCCGGTGGCCGTCGATGCCACGCCCCACAGCGCCAGCACGTGGGGCGTAGAAGGCCTGTACGGCAACGGCTGGGAATGGACCTCCACGCTCTTCGGGCCGCTGCCCGGTTTCAAGGCGTTCCCGTTCTACGAGGGCTATTCGGCTAACTTCTTCGACGGTCAGCACTACGCAATGAAAGGCGGGTCGCCGCGCACCGCGCAATGCATGTTGCGGCCGACGTTCCGCAACTGGTTCCAGCCGCGCTACCAATACGTTTATGCGGGTTTTCGCTGCGTTCGGGATTGATCGATCCCCTTGCTCAAACGCAAGCGCTGCAGCAGTGCGCGCCGTAACGAAGTCCAGGTCTGGGTGATGGGACCGCCGCCCCTCACCTAGCCTTTCCCCGCAGGAAAGCACGCTTCACGCATCCTCAATTTTCGCGCTCGCGAAAATCTCCCACACTTGCCATCACGCCTCTTCCGTACCGTTCGTACGGATTTGCGCCCCAACCGCGGCTCATGGCGCGGCATCAAAAATTCTGGAGACAGCATGAACAGCCATCCCCTGGACCTCGGCGGCAGCGCGCCGGGCGAAGCGCCACGCCGCCCGCTAACCGCGCAAGCCCCGCTTCAAAGCCCCCAAGGCGTCACGCTCAGCAGCTTCATGGACGACATGCCCGTGGGCGCGCTGCATCGCTTCGTGGTGTGGGTGATCGGCATTGGCCTTTTCTTCGACATGTACGAGATCTTTCTCGTCAGCTCGATCGGCGCCGCGCTGCAAAACGAGTATGGGCTCGACGCGCACAGCCTCGCGTTCAAGCTCCTGCTCGCCTCGGCCTTCGTCGGCATGTTTTTCGGTTCGCTCTTTCTCGGCAGTCTCGCCGACCGCATCGGCCGGCGCCGCGCCTTCCTGTTCACGCTCGTGTGGTACAGCGCGTTCTCGCTGTTCGCCGCATTCTCCGTGAACGCCACCATGCTCGTGGCCTGCCGCTTTCTGACCGGCGTGGGCGTGGGCGCGATCTATCCCGTGGCGGACACGTTCCTCTCGGAGATTCTGCCGAAAGAAAAGCGCGGCCGGCTCGCTGCGTGGGCCTATACCACCTCGTATGTCGCAGTGCCGCTGGTCGGCTTCCTCGCGGTCTGGCTCAACCCGCTGCACCTGGGCGGCATCGCGGGATGGCGCATCATTCTCGCCATCGGCAGCCTGGGCGCCCTGTTCGTGCTGGCCGTGCAGCATCGTCTGCCCGAAAGCCCACGCTGGCTGCTGGCGCAAGGCCGCGCGGACGAAGCCTATGCGATGCTGGGCCGCTTCGCGCAAAGCGCCGGCGCGCAGATGCCCAAGCGCTTCGCCGAGCCGCAAACGCGCCAGCACCCGCTGCGCCTCTCCGAGCGCATCGCCGTGCTGCGTCGTGCGCCTTATGACAAACGGTACCTCATGCTCGTCGTGTTTCACCTGTTCCAGGCCTTCGGCTACTACGGCTTCGGCACGCTTGCAGGCGTGGTCGTGAAAAGCCGCGGCATCGACGTAACCGGCAGCACGCTGTTCGTGGCGCTCTCGTTTCTCGGCTACCCGATCGGCTCGCTGCTCTCCGTGCCGCTGCTCAACTGGATCGAGCGTCGCACACTCGTGATCGCCTCGCTCATTTCCATTGCGATTTTCGGGCTTGGCTTCGCGTATTCCGGGCAGGCTGCGTTGATCGTATGCTTCGGCGTACTGACGACCTGTGCGTCGAATGTATTCAGCAACGCCTATCACGTGTACCAAGCCGAGATTTTCCCGGCCAGCGTGCGATCGACCGCAATCGGCAGCACGTACTCGCTCTCGCGCATCATGAGCAGCGCCCTGCCGTTCATCCTGTTGCCGGTGCTTACGCAGCACGGCCCGATCGCGATGTTCGGCGTGATCTCCGCCGCGCTGGCCATCGTCGCCGTCACCCTGCGTGCGCTTGGCCCGCTCACTACGCGCCGCAGCCAGGACGAAATCAATCCGGTCTGACCGGCTGATACCTCGAGCGTTGCTCGATCATCGGGGCGGCCGCCGCGTCATGCGGGGCCGCCCCGGTTTTCATTGCACTGCGCGCGCCGACATGTAGTCGAACAGGCTCAAGATGTCCGAGCTCGGCGCGCTGTCCGCCTTCATCCCCACCCACAGCGTGCGCGTGGCCCACATGTCCGCCAGCTTGATCTTGACGACGCCGGCCTTGCCGCGCTCGTCGCTCACCGCGTCGCGCGGCAGCACGCCGATACCGAGCCCCGCTTCGATCATGCGGAACACACCGTCGAAGTTCGAAGCCTGGATGCGCAGCTTCAGCGACCGTTCGATGGCGAACGCCGCGTCCGTCATGCGCGCGAGCAGCGAGCTGCCGTCGCTCAGGCCCACGTAGTCTTCGTCGAGCGTATCGGCGAAACGGATGACGTCGAGTTCGGCAAAGCGATGGTTGCGCGGTACGAGCAGCACGAGTTCGTCCCGGCGATAGAGCCGCCGCTCGATGCCGGGCGCGGGCACGTTGTCGGCGAACACCCCGAGGTCGGCCTTGCCTGCGCCGAGCGCCTCGACGATTTCGTGGCTCAGCCGTTCTTCGAGGCTGACCTTGATGCCTGGATGCTCATTCAGGAAGCACGCGAGGTCGACGGGCAGGAACTGCACGATCGCCGACGTATTCGCCCACATGCGCACATGCCCGCGCACACCGGCGGCGTAGTCGCTCATTTCGGTGGCCATGCGATTCACCTGATCGACCACGCGCGTGGCGTGCTCGAGCAGCGCGTGGCCCGCAGGCGTGAGGTCCACACCGCGCGCGCGGCGAATGAACAAGGCGCAATCGGTCACGCTTTCAAGCTCGGCAATGCGCTTGCTGACGGCCGATAGCGTGAGCTGCCCGTGCTCGGCGGCCTTGGTGAGGCTGCCATGTTCCGCGACGAGCAGAAAGACCCGCAGCGACTGCAGATCGAAGTGAAGTGGATTGACCATGATGAATGGGACAAGGCCGCGCGAGAGACGATTGTCCTGCATCGCGGGCTCGGGAGGAAGTACGGAGCGTTGGGTGGAGAGGCGGACGTGCCGGAATGCACGTCCGCGTACCGGCCACGCGGGCCGGAGTGCTCGCCGCTGCGCCGGCGCCCCCCGGTTCAACGGCGAAAACTGGCGAAATGGCTGGGTCGGCCTAAATCAGCTCGGAGATTTCGATGAGGTTCAGGTCCGGGTCGCGCACATAAACGGAACGAATTTTCTGCGTCGCGCCTGTGCGCTCCACCGGACCTTCGACGATCGGCCAGTGCTTTTGCGCGAGATGCGCGATCACCGCGTCGAGCGGCACCGAAGCGATGAAGCACAGATCGAGCGCGCCCGGCACCGGCACATGCGCCTTCGGCTCGAATTCCGCACCGCGCACATGCAGATTGATCTTCTGGTTGCCGAAACGAAACGCAAGCCGCCCCGCACCGAAGGTTTCCAGCTGCATTTGCAACACTTCCGTATAGAAGTGCTTCGTGGCCTCGGGGTCCACGCAGGTCAGCACCAGATGGTCGAGGTGGTCGATCAACGCCATTCTTCGCTCCTTGTCATGAGAATGCCCGTTGTACGGGCATGCCTTGCGTCAGTTCGGGAACCGGATGCAGGTCGAGTCGGCGGCCGGCCTTGAGAATCTGGCTCGGCACGTCGTGGCCGATCAGGCCAGGCAACAGCGCGGCGGCGTCGAGCACGGCGGCGAGATTGACACCGGTGTCGTAACCGTCGAGTTCGAGCATGTGCACGAGTTCTTCCGTGCACACGTTGCCACTCGCACCCGGCGCGTACGGACAGCCGCCCAGGCCGCCAAGCGAGGCGTCAAAGCGCACGATGCCCGCATCGAGCGCGGCGAGCGTATTGGCAAGCGCCATGCCGCGCGTATTGTGGAAATGCAGCGTAAGCTCGAGCGCGCCAAACGCCTGCGAAGCGCGCTCGCACAGCGCACGCACCTGGGCGGGATACGCCATGCCGGTCGTATCGCACAGCGTGACGCCCTGCACGCCCAGTTCGGCGAAACGCCGCATCCAGCCGAGCACGTCTTCAACGGGCACGTCGCCTTGCATCGGGCATCCCATTGCTGTGGAGAGCGAAACATTGATCGCCACGCCCGTGCCGCGCACCGCATCGATCACGTCGCGCAGCTGCGCGAACGACTGCTCGCGCGTCATGCGCAAGTTCGTGCGATTGTGGGTCTCGCTCACCGACATCACGAGATTCACTTCATTCACGTTGCACGACAGCGCGCGCTCCGCGCCGCGCACGTTCGGCACGAGCACCGTGTAGACCACGCCCGGCACGCGCTCGATGCCGTGCATCACCGCCTCGGCGTCGCGCAGCGCGGGAATCGCCTTGGGCGACGTGAACGAGGTCACCTCGATCTTCGCGTAGCCACATGCGCTCAGGCGATTGATCAGCGCGATCTTGTCGTCGGTGTCGATGAACGCGGCTTCGTTCTGGAAGCCATCGCGTGTCGCGACTTCGTTGAGATACAGCACTTTGCCCTTGAAGCTTTCGTTATGTCCGATTCCCATCTTGCCGCTCTCCGTTCAGATCAGGCCGCGCTCGCGCCATGCTGCGCGCGTTGCGGCGTGCACGCCTATCGATTCCAGCACCGTGTCGGTATGCTCGCCGAGCTTCGGCGCGCTGCGCTCGATCGTGCCGGGTGTTGCGCACAGCTTGGGCACCACGCCCGGCACCTGCACCGATGTGCCGTCGGGCAAGGTGTCGTCCACGATCATTTCGCGCGCATGGTAATGCGGATCGGCCGCGATGTCCGCGACGTCGTAGATCCGCCCTGCCGGAATGCGCGCTTCGTTGAGCGCCGCGAGCACCTCGCCGAGCGACTGGCGCGCAGTCCACTGGCCAATCGCGGCGTCGATGCGCTCGACCTGCGCGACCCGTCCGTCGTTCTGCGCGAGCGCGGGATCGTTGCCGAGGTCCGGGCGCCCGATCAGCTCCATCAGGCGCCGATAGATGCTGTCGCCGTTGCCCGCGATCAGCGCGTACTTGCCGTCGCTGCAGCGGTAGGCGTTGCTCGGCGCGATGCCGGGCAGGCTGCTGCCGGCCGGCTGGCGCACGGCGCCGAACACCGAATACTCGGGCAACAGGCTTTCCATCATGTTGAAGACCGACTCGTAGAGCGCGACGTCCACGACCTGGCCCTTGCCGCCCTGCTGCTCGCGGTGCCGCAGCGCGAGCAGGATGCCAATCACGCCATGCAGCGCGGAAAGCGAATCGCCGATCGAGATGCCGACACGCACCGGCGTGCGCTCGGGCTCGCCACTCAGGTGGCGCAGGCCGCCCATCGCTTCCGCGACCACGCCGAAGCCGGGCCGGTCGCGATATGGTCCCGTCTGCCCATAGCCCGAGACGCGCAGCATGATGAGGCCGGGATTGATGGCGCTGAGTTCGTCCCAGCCGAGGCCCCAGCCTTCGAGCGTGCCGGGGCGGAAATTTTCGATCAGCACGTCGGTTTGCGCGACGAGACGGCGAATCACGTTCTGCCCTTCGGGCGTGCGCAGATCGAGCGTGATGGATTCCTTGTTGCGCGACTGCGCAGCCCACCAGACCGACGTGCCGTCGTGCAGCAGACGCCACTTGCGCAGCGGGTCGCCCACGCCGGGCGGCTCCACCTTGATGACGCTCGCGCCGAATTCGGCGAGCATGCGGCCGGCAAACGGACCCGCGATGAGCTGCCCGAGCTCCAGCACGCGGATTCCTTCGAGTGGTCGTGGCATGGCTGTGTCTCCTCACTGACTGCGACTGACTGTGGGAGACATGATGAACCCGACCGCACCCTTTGATAATCGATGCTTGCTCAATCTGGCTTGAGCAAATGGAAAGGCTGCGAGAGCACTGGAGGCGCCGGTCGGTTTCGCATCCTGCTCGGCATTGCTGTGAATTTCCTCATCGGAAAGTCAGCTGGCGGATCGGGCAAACCACCCTGACGCCCGGTGCGCGACAATACACGTACTGCCCCTCTTTCGCTCAGGCCGGAATCCATGCACGTCGTTTTTCTCGATCGCGCGACACTCGCGCCCCAGACGCAGCTTCGCCCGCTGCCTTTCGATCACACACTGGAAACGTTCGAGCGCACCGCGCCCGAAGAAGTCGCCGCACGCATCCGCAACGCCGACATCGTCATCACGAACAAGGCGCGCATCACTGAAGAGGCGCTGGCCGGCGCGACACGCCTGCGCATGATCGCCATCGCGGCCACGGGCACGGACAACGTCGATCTGCCTGCGTGCGCGGCGCGCGGCATCGTCGTGAGCAACGTGCGCGACTACGCCGGCAACAGCGTGCCGGAGCATACGTTCGCGCTGATATTCGCGCTGCGCCGCAGCCTGGCCGCGTATCGCGACGCCGTGCGCGCCGGCCGCTGGCTCGAATCGGGGCAGTTCTGCTTTTTCGATTATCCGATTCGCAATCTCGCAGGTTCGACGCTCGGCGTCATTGGTGACGGCGCACTCGGGCAAGCGGTCGCACAAATGGGGCGCGCGCTCGGCCTGCGCGTGCGGTTCGCCGCGCGCAAAACGCGCAACGACGCGCAAGCGGGCTATGTGCCGCTCGAAACGCTGCTAGAGGAAAGCGACATCATCACGCTGCACTGTCCGCTGACGGCGGAAACACGCGATCTGATCGACGCCACGGCGTTCGCGCGCATGAAGCGGCGGCCCTTGCTGATCAACACGGCGCGTGGGGGACTCGTGAATGAAGCGGCGCTGGTGGACGCACTGCAATCCGGCGCGATTTCAGGCGCGGGTTTCGATGTCGTGACGCAGGAACCGCTGCCTGCCGATCATCCGTTCCAGGCCATCGTCTCGCACCCGGCGTTCATCCTCACACCCCACGTTGCGTGGGCGAGCGATGAAGCCATGCAGGCGCTTGCGGATCAACTCGTCGAGAATATTGCGGCTTATTACGAAGGCAAGCCGCGCAATGGGGTCACTGCGGGGGTCACTGCGGTAGTGACCGCGCGTTGAGCGCAAGGCGCGGCAATCGCATCGGGATTGCCTGCGCCTGAAACATCAGGCCATTTCCGGCTGCTTCGCGTGCCAAAATTCATCGACGGCTTGCTTGGCCGACTGCTCGACCACGCTGAGCGCCATCAGCACATCGATCTTCAGCTTGGGAATGGCAAGCTCCACGGAAGGCAGCTTCGCCGTTTCCACTTGTGCATCGACACCTTCCATAACCGCGCGGCACAGCCATTGCGTGTCCGTCGCGTCTGCTTTCGCATCGACAGTGACTCGAAAGCCACGATACTCGACTGCCATATACTTCTCCCAAAACCTGACAAAACGTAATGCTCGCCCCGCCGGACGGCGGCGGTAAGGGGGCGACTATATCACCTCTTTCGTGATGCTTCAGCGAGGTCCGCAGGAAGTCATGAAGCATTCACAAAAAAAACCGCGCCCGCATTCACGCCCTGTTTTAAAGGGCAATTCTGCGGGCGCACCAGCAATCGGGTCAGTTCGGAGTTCTGTGCATCAGCTCGCGAGCGTGGCTCGCATCGAAGCCTGCCGCATTGTGCGCCAACCCACGATCGCGAGCGAAACACCCGAGATCACGGCGGCGACCGAAACGTAATACGCGGGCGCGAGCGTATCGCCCGTTACGTGAATCAGCACTTCGGCAATCGTCGGCGCGAAGCCGCCAAAGAGCGTCACACCAACGCTATACGCGATGGAAAGCCCCGCCGAGCGCACGCGCACGGGAAAGATTTCCGACATCAACGCGGGCATCGGGCCCGAATAGGCTGCCTTGAAGATCCCCGCCGCGCCCTGGAGCACGAGCAGCCAGCCAAGCGTGGGGTGGCGCTGCAAGAGCGCGAACATCGGATAGGTGAGCGAAGCAAGCAGGATCGACGTGGTCAGCATGATGCGAATGCGCCCGATGCGGTCCGAGAGCGCACCCATGACCGGCGAGAGCACGAACTGCAGGCCGCCATTGAGCACGACCACGCCGAACGACGTCGCCGCCGCCATATGGAGCTGCTTCACCGCGTACATCGGCATGTAGAGCTGGAGGATATACACGCCGACGGTGGACTGCGCAACGATGCCCACCGCAAGCAGCAGGTTCACCCATTGGCGGCCGAGCCCCGGCTCCTTCGTTGCGTGCGCATCTTGTGTGCTCTGCGCCTGCTGGTTCGCGAGGAATTCGGGCGTCTCGTCCAGATGCGAGCGGATATACCAGCCCACAGGCCCGAGCACGAGCCCGAAGAAGAACGGCACGCGCCAGCCCCACGCCTGCAGTTGCTCGGGCGGCAGCCACCATGCGAGCACGCCGCCGAACGACGCCGCGAGAATCGCCGCCGCGCCCTGGCTCGCGAACTGCCAGCTCGCGTAGTAGCCGCGCTTTGCGGCGCTGTGCTCGACCATGAACGCCGTCGCGCTGCCGAATTCGCCGCCCACCGCGAAGCCCTGCACGAGTCGCGCAAGCAGGATCAGAAGCGGCGCCGCGATACCAATCGACGCATACGGCGGCATGACCGCCATGGCGAGCGTGCCGGCCATCATGAGCGCGATGGCAAGCGTGAGCGCCGCCTTGCGCCCCTTGCGGTCGCCGTAGATGCCCAGCACGATCGCGCCGAGCGGGCGCATGAGGAAGGAAATGCCGAAGGTGCCGACCGCGAGCAGCGTGGAGAGCCATTCGTCGTGCACGGGAAAGAACTGCTTCGCGATCATGGGCGCGAAGTAGCCGTACACGAGAAAGTCGAACCACTCCAGCGCATTGCCGATCGACGAGGAGAACACGATGCGGCGCACCATGCCGCGGCTGAGCGGCGCTCTCGAAACCGCTGAACCGGTCTCCATGTCAGTCTCCTCCATTTTTATTTGGTCTACTCATTGTTGGCCGTGAACCGCGAGCGAGGCATTCCCGCTCGCGGCACACGTTGCGCGCCGCTTAAAAGCCCGCTGCTAGCCCGTCGCGACGTGTATCGCTCGCGGCCACATAGCCGCGCTCGGGGTCGTTGCGATCGAGCTTCCAGATGAACTGGCCCGAGCCGAAGTCCATGTACGGATCGTCGATGCCCTTGATCTCGTGGCCGAGCCCTTGCAGTGCGCGCGCCGTTTGCGGGTTGAAGGTCGATTCGATATCGAGCGTGAAGTCGCGGTTGACCTTCCAGCGCGGCGCGTCGCACGCGGCCTGCGGCTGCTGGCCGTAGTCGAGCATGCGCACGACCGACTGCAAATGCCCTTGCGGCTGCATGTCGCCGCCCATCACGCCGAAGCTCATGACCGCCTCCTGGCGGCCATCCACCTGCTGCGTGAGGAACGCCGGAATGATGGTGTGAAACGGGCGCTTGCCGCCTTCGACGACGTTCGGCGAGACCGGGTCCATCGAAAAGCCGCAGCCGCGGTTCTGCAGCGCGATACCCGTGCCCGGCACGACCACGCCCGAACCGAAGCCCATGTAGTTCGACTGGATGAAGCTCACCATCATGCCGTGCTCGTCCACGGCGGAGAGATAGATCGTGCCGCCCGAGCGCGGCATGCCGAAGTCGAACTGCGTTGCGCGCTTCGGGTCGATCAGCTTCGCACGCTCCTTGAGGTAGGCGTCGTCGAGCATCTGCTCGGGCGTGACTTCCATCGAACGCGGATCGGCAACATAGCGATAGACATCGGCGAACGCGAGCTTCATGGCCTCGATCTGCAGATGCTGCGATTCGAGGCTGTCGAGCGCGAGCGAGCCCATGTCGAACTGCTCGAGAATGCCAAGCGCGATGAGCGCGGCAATGCCCTGCCCGTTCGGCGGTATCTCGTGCACGGTGTAGCCGCGATAATTCTTGCCGATCGGCTCGACCCATTCCGGACGATAGTTGCGCAGGTCGTCGAGCGTGAGCGCCGCGCCGCCTTCGCGCGCGAACGCGGCGATGCGCTCGGCGAGTTCACCTTCGTAGTAGTCGCGCGGGCCGTGTTTCGCGAGGCGCCGCAGTGTGGCGGCATGGCCGGGGAAGCACACGCGCTCGCTCACTTCAGGCGCGCGACCGTGCGGCATGAAGGTCTCGGCGAAGCCCGGCTGATTGTGCAACTCGGGAATCGCCGCCTGCCATTTGCGCGTGACGATGGTCGCCACCGCATGGCCGCGCTCTGCGATCTCGATGGCCGGCTCCATGAGGTCCGCGAACGGCAGCTTGCCGAACTTCGTATGCAGCGCTTCCCAGCCCGCGATCACGCCCGGCACGGTCACCGTGTCCCAGCCGCGCTTGGGCTGCTTCGCGAGGCCGTTCTCCTCGCCGTACTTGCGGCGGAAATAATCGACGCTCCACGCCGCCGGCGCATTGCCCGACGCATTCAGGCCGTGCAGCTTCGCGCCGTCCCAGACGAGCGCGAAGCAGTCGCTGCCAAGGCCATTCGATACCGGCTCGACCACGGTAATGGCGGCTGCGGCGGCGATCGCCGCGTCGACGGCATTCCCGCCCTTCCAGAGCATGCGCAGTCCGGCCTGCGCGGCGAGCGGATGCGAGGTGGAAACGATATTGCGGGCGAACACCGGCAGGCGCGGCGTCGGATAGGGGTTTTGCCAGTTGAAGCGCGTCATGGAAGTTCGAATTCCGGTAATGAACTGATGAACGATAGCGGCGGCCGCGCACCGCCGCATTCAGTTGCGGCGCGCACGGCTCGAGCTGATCTATCGATTATCTTGAAGGATCTGGCAAAAAAATATTAATATTTTATTCTCGTTACTTAAGTTTTATTTACATGCTCACCCTACGCATGCTGCGCACTCTGCAGGCGGTCGCGCGCAGCGGGTCGTTCGCCACGGCCGCCGAGAAAACCGCGCTCACGCAGGCGGCCGTGAGTCTGCAGATGCGTGGACTCGAGGAAGCGCTCGGCCGTCAGATCTTCGACCGCCGCGCGCGCCAGGTCGCCCTCACGCGCGAAGGCCGCGAGATCTGCGCGAAGGTCGAGCACATTCTCGCGTTGATCGACGAGTTGCCCGCCAGTGCCGGCGACACCATGCGAGGCTCGATCATCATCGGCGCGGTGGTCTCGGTGATCGGCGCGCTCTCGCTGGCCGTCGCGCATCTGAAAACCGGCCACCCGGAGCTCGAAGTGCGCCTCACCTCGGCGCGTTCGAACGAACTGGCGCGCATGGTCGAAGACGGCGACGTGGACCTCGCCGTCGTGGTCGGCAGTGCCGATGGCTCGCTGCACGAGTCGCTCGCGTGGTCGCCGCTCTACGAAGAACCGCTGATGCTCGTCACGAGCCGCGCGACCCCCGGCGACGATGCGCGCCGCATCCTGCGCGAGCGCAGCTTCCTGCGCTTCGACCGGCGCGTGCCGACGGGCGTCGTGATCGACCACGCGCTGACCGAGTTGGGTATCGAACCGCTTGAATATCTGGAGCTGAACTCGATCGAAACGATCGTCTCGCTGGTGCGCAACGACGTGGGCGTGAGCGTGCTGCCCGTTCTGCAAGGCGGCAAATGGCGCAGCGATCCAAATTTGCGGCTCGTGCCTCTACCCTGCCGGCCGTTCCTCCGCACGGTGGGCATGATTCACCGGAAAGCGCACAAGCAGACGTTGCTCACACAAACGATTGCAGACATGCTGCGTCGGTGACAGAACGCGTTGCTGCGACCATCTGTCATGCACATTCCTCAGTGGCCTATGAACAGGCGCGTCGCGGGCGCACAACCATGTCGTTAGAGCCGCGCCTGGGTTGACCCGACTCAACCCGAAAGTAAAATGAAAGCTCTGAAAAACAAGAGCAGTCGAGGCTACCCGCCTCTCATCGCTCGACAGGCCCCGCTCTCGCTCTTACCGGAGCATGAGAATTAGTTAGTCATCCAAACTTACTTGCCGGAGAAAAACGTATGAAAGTCAGAACTCGCACCGTTGCCGTCGTCGCCATCGTGATCAGCGCCCTGTTTGCGGGCCAGGTGTTCGCACAAACCGCCGCACCGGCAGGCAACGAAGGCCCGTCCCCCGCCACGGTGACGCACAGCGACCCGATCGTTCAGAAGCGCATGGAAGTTCGCGAAGCCAACCGGCAACAGCGCGCCCGGACCGCGGAAGCGCGGCAGACCTTCAAGCAGGAAGCGCGCGACGCACGAACCGAGCGCAACCAGTCGGCACAAGACTCGCGCGCCCGCGCCCAAGCCGCGCTCGACGCGCATTAAGGACACTTAGCGCACCAGGCACACTAAGCGCGTCTCCCAACGCGTTCGCCCCGAAGCTGGACGCCTGGCGTGGTGCCTGCCACGCCAATCGCGTAAGCTAACGTCGTTGCACGCCCACTCGCGAAGCCCCGCGCTTCGCGCCTCGAAGCGGGATCGACACGGAAAAGCGAACGCTCCATGCAAAGATCGCTCATCGCGCTGACTGCAAACGGGTTGCCGAAACTGAGCGCCACGACGCTGCGGCTATGCGCCATCGCGCTTGCCACCTGTCTTGCCGCGTGTCAGGAATTGCCGCCGCTCGGCGAGCGCACGCAAACCACGGCGCTCACGGCAGAGCAAGCGCGATCGACTCAACTTGGCGCGGCCGTAGCGTCCGAACTCGCGACCCACCCCGACTTCACCGGCATCGACGCGCTCCAGAATCCGCTCGACGCCTTCGCCTCGCGCGTGGCGCTCGTGCGCGCCGCCCAGCGTACGCTGGACGTCCAGTACTACATCTGGCGCGACGATCTCACCGGCACGCTGCTGCTCGAAGAACTGCGCGAGGCTGCCGACCGGGGCGTGCGCGTGCGCCTGCTGCTCGACGACAACGGCATTCCGTCCTCGCTGGACCCCACGCTCGCCGCACTGAACGTGCATCCCAACATCGAGGTGCGCCTTTTCAATCCGTTCGTCACGCGCAGGCCCAAATACATCGGCTTTGTCACCGACTTCTCGCGCCTGAACCGGCGCATGCATAACAAGTCGCTCACGGCGGACGGCGTGGCGACCATTCTGGGCGGACGCAATGTCGGCGACGAATATTACGGCGCGACCGACGGCGTAGTGTTCGCCGATCTCGACGTGCTGGCCATCGGCCCTGCCGCCACCGATGTCGCGCACGACTTCGACCGTTACTGGGCCAGCGCCTCGTCATACCCCGCGTCGCAAATCCTGCCGTACACGGCGCCCGATGCGCTCGACACGCTCGATCGCGCAGCGCTAGCCGCGCGCACGGATCCTGACGCCGCGGAATACATCGAATCGCTGCGCAAGACCACCGACGTACGCCGTCTGCTGGACGGCACGCTGCCGCTCGAATGGGCGAAGACGCAACTGGTCAGCGACGACCCGGCGAAAGCGCTAGGCACGGCGCCCAAAGACACGCTGATCCTCAGCCAACTGCATGAGATCGTGGGCGATCCGCACCGTGAACTCGATCTGGTGTCGCCGTACTTCGTGCCGGGCAAGGTGGGCACGGAATACTTCACCCAGCTTGCCGCCCAGGGCGTGACCGTGCGCGTGCTGACGAACTCGCTGGAAGCCACCGACGTTTCCGCCGTTCATTCCGGCTATGCGCGGCGCCGCGTGGCGCTGCTCGAAGGCGGCGTGGAGCTGTTCGAGCTGCGGAGCGCGGCCGGCAAAGAGAAGGGCAAAGGCGCTGGCAGCGGTCCGTTTGGCAGCTCGGGCTCGAGCCTGCACGCCAAAACCTTCGCCGTGGATGCGGAGCGCGTATTCGTCGGCTCAGTGAATTTCGACCCGCGTTCGGCCAATCTCAATACCGAACTCGGGCTCGTGATCGACAGCCCCGTGCTCGCCACCCAGATCGAAAAAGCGTTCTGGACGCGCGTGCCGCAGCTCGCCTGGCAGGCGCATCTGGACGAAAACGGCAAGCTCTACTGGACACGCCTTGACGGCGATACGGTCGTTCGCTACGACACCGAGCCGAACACCAGCTGGAACCAGCGCATGAGCGTCTGGTTCTTCTCCATCCTGCCTATCGAGTGGCTGCTATAGGCCACAGCGAGCCACGACAGGCGAGCATTGGCATCGAAAGGGTTATCCCCTATTTCACCGAAGTTGTCTATTCAACATGATGCGGACATCCCCCCTCATCCGGAGCCGTCCGTGGCCATGCCTGAATCCGTCGCCAGTCTCGAATCCGATGGCCGCAAGTTGCTGGAAACGCGCTCGATCGACTACATCCCCGAAGCTGAGCGTCATGGCAGCCTGTTCAGCCAGTTCACGCTCTGGCTTTCCGCGAACCTCCAGGTCACGGCGATCATTACCGGTGCGTTGGCCGTCGTGCTCGGCGGCGATGTTTTCTGGTCGCTCGTCGCGCTATTGATTGGACAACTCGTTGGCGGCGCGGTCATGGCGCTGCACGGCGCGCAGGGCCCGCAGCTCGGCCTGCCGCAGATGATCTCGAGCCGCGTGCAATTCGGCGTCTACGGCGCGGCCATTCCGATCGTGCTGGTTTGCATCATGTACGTCGGCTTTTCCGCGAGCGGCACGGTGCTCGCCGGCCAGGCCACCGCACAACTGCTCAACGTTTCCGATACGGCGGGCATTTGCCTGTTCGCGGCGCTCATCGTCGTGCTGACGCTGCTCGGCTATCGCTCGATTCACTTCGTTGGCCGCATTGCCAGCGTGATCGGCGTGCTCGCGTTCATGTTCATGTTTGCGCAGCTCTTCGCGCACCATGACGTCGGCGCGCTGCTGGCCAACCGCCATTTCTCGATTGCGAGCTTCCTGCTTTCCATGTCGCTTTCGGCTTCATGGCAGATCGCATTCGGCCCCTACGTTGCCGATTATTCGCGCTACTTGCCGCGCTCGACTTCGCCCGCGCGCACGTTCCTCGCGGTCGGGCTCGGCTCGGTAATCGGCGCGCAGGCCGCGATGGTGTTCGGTGTGTTCGCCGCCGCGCTCGCGGGCCACGCGTTCGCGCATCACGAAGTGGCCTATATCGTCGGCCTTGGCGCGAGCGGCGCGGTGGCCGCGATGCTCTACTTCAGCATCGCCTTCGGCAAGCTCACCGTCACCACGCTCAACGCGTATGGCAGCTTCATGTCGATGGCGACGATCGTGAGCGCCTTTCGCGCGAAACGCGCGATCTCCACGCGCCACCGTTTCGTCTACATCGTCGGCATGGTCGGCATCTCGACGCTCGTCGCGCTCGCGGGGCGCCACTCGTTTCTCAAGGAGTTCACGGCGTTTATTCTGTTTCTGCTCGCGTTCTTCACGCCGTGGAGCGCGATCAATCTCGTGGACTTTTACTGCTTCACGCGCTCGCGCTACGACGTGCCGGCGCTCTCGAACCCCGACGGCCGTTATGGCCGTTGGAATACCAAGGCCATTGGCATCTACGTGCTCGGCGTGCTCGTGCAATTGCCGTTCATCTCGACGAGCTTCTATACGGGGCCCTTCGTCGATGCACTCGGCGGCACGGACATCTCGTGGATTCTCGGCCTGATCGTGCCGGGCGCGCTCTATTACGCCGCCATGCGCCTTACGCCGGCGGTCATTCCCGAACGCCTGATCCTGCCGGTCGAGCAGGAATAAGGCCAGCGGCGCGAAGCACCGCTTTCCCTCATCGAGCCAGATACGCTGCGGCCAACTTCAGGCCGCAGCTTTGTTCATCGCCTGGATGGCCTCCAGCGCGCCGCCCACCATTTCGCGCAGCACGGGCTGGACTTTCTCCGCAAGCGCGGGAACATAGTCGAACGGCGCCGCTTCGTTCATGTAAACGGACTGGCACATCTCCAGCTGAATCGCATGCACGCCGTCCTGCGGCGCGCCGAAATGGCGCGTGATGTAGCCGCCCTTGAAGCGTCCGTTCGCAATCCATGTATAGCTGCTTGCCGCCGCCGCGCGTTCCGCGCGCGCCTGCACCGCGGCGTTCACCGTGCGTCCATCCTGAGTGCCGATGTTCAGGTCGGGCAACTTGTTGTCGAACAGACGCGGCAGCACGCTCGCAATCGAATGCGCCTCCCACAGCAGCACATTCGCGTGCGCTGCGCGCAGGCGCTTGAGTTCGGCGGCGAGCGTGTCGTGATACGGCTGCCAGAATGTCTGCACGCGACGCTGGCGTTCCGGCGCGTCCGGCACACAGCCGTCGCGATAGAGGGGCTCGCCGCGAAACGTTTCGGTTGGGCACAGCGACGTGGTGGTCTGGCCGGGATAGAGGCTCTCGTCGTTCGGCGGCCGGTTCAGATCGATCACATAGCGCGAAACGCGTGCGCCGAGCACGGTCGCGCCCAGCTCCTTCGCAAAGGCGTAAAGGCGATCGAGATGCCAGTCCGTATCGGCAACGGTCAGCGCCACGTCCGTGTACTGGCCGTGCATCGCGGCGGGAATGTGCGTGCCCAGATGAGGGATCGAAATGATGAGCGGCGCCGTGCCGCGTTCCAGCGAAAAGATATCAGTCATCGAAAGTAGTCTCGTGAATGGCGGGTGCGTTTAACCCCCGCGTTCAACCCTCGGCCAGCAGCCTGGCGAGCGCCGCGCGATAGTCGGCATAAAGGCGCGCTTCGTCGCGATGGCGGCGCGCCTCCACGACCTTCACGCCGCCCGCGTAGACGTCGAGCACCGGCGTTTCGCCATGCTCGCAGAAGACGACCGACGAGAGCCACGTGAGCGGCTTCTGCCCGGCAAGATTCGGATGCTCGGCGTCGAGCACGATCCAGTCGGCACGCGCGCCTTCCTTCAAGGCACCGACCTTGCGCCCGGTCGCCTGCGCGCCGCCAGCGAGCGCGCCTTCGAAGAGCCGGTCCGCCACCTGCGCCTGATGCGGCGCAGCCAGCACGTTGCGCTCGCGCCGTGCGAGCCGCTGACCGTATTCGAGCAGGCGAAGCTCCGCGCGCCAGTCCACGCCGATATGGCTGTCCGAGCCCACGCCGAACGCGCCGCCGGCGTCGAGATACTCGCGCGCGGGGAACATGCCGTCACCGAGATTCGCTTCGGTCGTGAGACACAGGCCCGCAATCGCGCCGCTCTGCGCGAGCGCGGCGGTCTCACGCGCATCGACATGGGTCGCGTGAACGAGGCACCAGCGCGCGCTCAGATCGAAACGGTCGAGCAGCCACTGCACCGGCCGCGCGCTCTCGCTCGCGAGGCAAGCCTCGACTTCGGCCGTTTGCTCGGCAATGTGAATATGCACCGGCGCGCCCGGAAGCATGCGGTCGAGACCTTCCAGCAGCGCGCGCAACGAGTCGTGCGAAACGGCACGCAGCGAATGCGGCGCAACGCCGTAGCGCAGTGCGCCATGCTCGGGCCGCCATTCGCGCAGCGACTCGACGATGCCAAGCAACTGTTCCGGTGTGTTGATGAAGCGGCGCTGATCGTCGCGCGGCGCCTGCGCGCCAAAGCCGCTGTACTGATAGAGCACGGGCAGCATCGTCATGCCGATGCCGGTGACGTCCGCCGCATCCACCACACGTTGCGCCAGTTCGGCGGGGCTCGCATAGCGCTGGCCATCCTTGCCGTGATGCACGTAGTGGAATTCGCAAACCGACGTGTAACCCGCCTTCAGCATCTCGACATAGAGCCAGCGCGCGATCGCGCCGAGATCGTCCGGCGTGATGCGCGCGGCGAAGCGGTACATGAGGTCGCGCCAGCTCCAGAAGCTGTCGGTAGGATTCGCGCGATATTCGGTGAGACCCGCCATGGCGCGCTGAAACGCATGCGAATGAAGGTTAGGCATGCCAGGCGCAAGCGGACCTGCCGCGCGGGCAACGCCTTGAGGCGCCTGCGCCAGGTCGGGGGTCACGCTGCGCAGCGTGCCCGCCGCGTCCCATTCGAGCAGCACGTTGCGGCGCCAGCCGTCGGGCAAGTACGCGTGCTCGGCAAAGAGCGCGCGCGAAGTCGGATTCGTTTCGATGGTGTGATTCATGCGTGAAATAGCGCTCAAACGCGACGCTCGAATGCGCGACGCTCAAAAACGGTCTCGCCGCCGCGCACCACACGTGCGCAGAGCGGACGCCCGATCCAGTAGGCCAGTTCAGCAAGCGACTGCACCGTCCATACGGCGAAGTCTGCGGGACGGCCGGCCGCGAGCGTGCCATGACGCCCGGCGTCGCCGAAAGCCTGCGCGGCATGCCGCGTCACGCCCTGCAACACCTCGGGCACGGTCATGCGGAACAGCGTGGTCGCCATGTTCATCATGAGCAGCAGCGAGGTCGTGGGCGACGTGCCGGGATTGCTGTCGGTGGAAATGGCGATCGGCACCTCGTTGCGCCGCAGCAAGTCGAGCGGCGGAAGTTGCGTTTCGCGGATGAAGTAGTACGCGCCCGGCAGCAGCACCGCCACCGTGCCCGCTTCTTTCATGGCGGCGACGCCCGCTTCGTCGAGAAACTCCAGATGGTCGGCCGACAATGCACCGTGACGTGCGGCGAGCGCCGCGCCGCCGCTATTGGAAAGCTGCTCGGCGTGCATCTTGACCGCGAGCTTGCGCCGCGCGGCCGCCTCGAACACGCGCTCACTCTGCGCGAGCGAAAAGCCGATTCGTTCGCAGAACACATCGACGGCGTCGACGAGCCCCTCGTCGGCGAGCGCCGGGAGCATGCGCTCGCACACTTCGTCGATATAGTCGTCGGCGCGGCCCGCGAACTCGGGCGGCAACGCGTGCGCGCCGAGAAAGGTCGTGCGCACCGTGACCGGGTAGCGCTCGCCAAGCTGACGCGCAACGCGCAGCATCTTGCGCTCGCTTGCCAGATCGAGGCCATAGCCCGACTTGATTTCGACAGCCGTGACGCCTTCGGCGAGCAACGCTTCGAGGCGCGCCGCCGACTGCGCGAACAGCGTGGCTTCGTCGGCCGCGCGCGTGGCGCGCACCGTCGAGACGATGCCGCCGCCCTGGCGCGCGATTTCTTCGTAGCTCACGCCCGCGAGGCGCTGCGCGAATTCATCGGCGCGCTGACCGCCGTAGACGAGGTGCGTGTGGCAATCCACGAGACCGGGCGTGACCCAGGCGCCGCCCAGGTCCTCGCGCGGCCACTCGGCGAACTGCGCGGGCAAGTCGGCAGCGGCGCCGAGCCACGCGATCTTGCCGTCTTCCACCGCAATCGCCGCGTGCTCGATAGTGTGGCCCGGGTCGCCATGCGGGCACAGGTTGAGGTTTTGCCAGAGAGTGCGTTTCATCAGGTGTGCACAGCATCGCGCGATGCCGTTTCCGTAGTGTCTTGCTGTGGCGCGTTCAGCACGTCGAGCGCCACGGCGAGCAAGGCGCCCGCGCCGCGCGTTTCGATGTGCAAGGGGCATTGCGCGTCGAGCGTATCGATGCGCAGCGTGTCGCCCGCTTCGAGGCGCACGCGGCGTTCCGCGTCCACGCGCACGTCCTGCCCGCCTTGCGCGCAGTACAGCAATACCGTTTGCGCATGCATGCTGCGCGGCCCGTTTTCGCGCCACACTTCGAGCGTGCCGCGCGCCGCACCACGGCGCACCATCAGGTTGAAGTCGCGCGTGGCGCCGCTCACGAGGCGCGCATCGATCGCGGCTTCCCCCGCGAAACGCGCAACGTCCAGAGGCTGCGTGAGCGCATGCGTGCAGCCCGCTTCATCGAGCAGCATGCCCGCGCCTTCGAGCAGCACCAGCGTACGATCGACGCCCTCGAAACGCGAGAACGGTCCCGCCTGCGCGACATCGGCCACGCTCACGCGCCACGCGAACGTGTCGAGCGACGTGCCAGCGTGCGAGGCCACATGCGCCACCGCGATTTCGCGCGTGACGCCGCCGCCGTTCTTCCACGGCGACGCCACGAGCGCCGCGCCACGCAGCAGCGTGAGCCTCGCCGCCTGCACCGCGCCGCCTGCCATTTTATGGCCGCTCATCGGCCGAGCATCGGCAGCTTGAGGCCTGCCTCGCGCGCGGTCTGCTGCGCGAGTTCGTAGCCGGCGTCCGCGTGGCGCATCACGCCCGTGGCCGGGTCGTTGTGCAGCACGCGGCCAAGCCGCTCGTGGGCCGCCTGCGTGCCGTCCGCCACGATCACCACGCCCGAGTGCTGCGAGAAGCCCATGCCCACGCCGCCGCCGTGGTGCAGCGACACCCACGACGCGCCGCCCGCCGTGTTCAGCAAGGCGTTGAGCAGCGGCCAGTCGCTCACGGCGTCCGAGCCGTCCTTCATCGATTCCGTTTCGCGGTTCGGACTCGCCACCGAGCCGGTATCGAGGTGGTCACGGCCGATCACGATCGGCGCCTTCAGTTCGCCGTTCTTGACCATCTCGTTGAACGCCTGGCCCAGACGG
>NZ_CAJMYY010000027.1:0-132335 GCF_905220185.1 Paraburkholderia sp. J11-2
TGGCACAAGGCCGGTATACGTAACACGCGTCCTGACGACTGACCTTGCGTCATGTCGACGGTTGCACGATGTTGAATCGGACGGCACTGAACCCTATCGTTGAACGAGACGGTTTCTTTCGTCAGCAGGAGGGCAGTCGCATGAGTGTGAAGATGGGCACTGCAATGGATGGCGCCCCCCAGGGGCGTGCCTCACTCCCCTTCGGGAATATCGAGTGCCTTGCGCTCGCGCCGTTCCTCGTTGCCGCGCCGCGCGCGCTGCCGCTGGCGCGAAAGCACAGTGATGATCTGGCCGGTGGTGGCGTCGGCGGGAATTTCGTTGCGGATCACGTTCGCCACCATCGGCAGCCCCTTGCGCTGGCGGCGCAGCGCCTGCGCGATCGCCTGGCGGCACGCTGGCCCGTGGCAATCCCATTCGTCGCGCAATTTTCCGCAGTACCGGCAGGTGTCCATGTGGTCCAGTTTACCCAAAATCCATCGACGGTTTCAGGGCGCGATCATGGTATGCCGCGCTTGCGCCAGCCCGGCGGTATGATCGGCAGCGGACGGGGTTAGGGACCGCAGTTGGACATTTCATCGCGGGAGCGGCAGATGGCGGCGATCGGCGTAGTCCTCTTCGACATGGAAGGCGTGCTGTCCCACTACGATCGCGACGCGCGCGTGGCGAGCCTCGCGGCCGCCACTGGCGCGCCGCCTGCAACCGTGCGCCATGCGATCTGGGGCTCGGGCCTCGAAGCGCGCGCCGACGCCGGTGAGATCGACCCCGACGCGTATCTGCAAGCGCTCGGCGCCATGCTCGGCTGCGAGGTGGCCCGCGACGTGTGGCTCGCTTCGCGGCGCGCCTCGATCACGCCGAACGAGGCGGCGCTCGCACTGGCGCAGCGCGTGGCCGCGCGATGCCGCATCGCTGTGCTGACCAACAACTGTTCGCTCGTCACGCATCACCTCGATTATCTGAATCCGCCGGTCGCGCAGCTTTTCGGCTCGCAAATCTATTCGTCGGCAACGTTCGGCGCCGTCAAGCCGGCTGCGCAGACCTATCTTGGCTGCGTGGCGCAGATCGGCGCCCAGCCACAGGAAACGCTTTTCATCGACGACAGCGAAGCGAACGTGACGGGCGCGCTCGACGCGGGTCTGCAGGCGTGTCACTTCGTCGAAACCGATTCGCTCGCGCGTGACCTCACGCGGCTCGGGCTGATCGACGTTTGATGGCCAATCTACGGGAGCATGCCATGAAGATACGACGTCACTGGAACCTGGTTGCGACGCTGTGGCTGTGTGCGTTCGCGCCGCTTGCTTCGGCGCAAGTCCTGGGCGCGCCCGCGGCGCCAGGACCTGCGCCTGGCGCGCCGGTCGTGTACGTGACGGATTTCGAACTCGACGCGGCCAACGTCAAACAGGATTCGAACCCTGTGGAGAATGCGCGCGAGCACGTGGGCGGGCTATTGCCACGACCGCTGCTGCGTCACCGCGACCCGCAGCAGCGGGCCGATCAGGACGTGGCAAAAATGGCCAATGCACTGGTGAACGACCTGCGCGCGAAGGGTCTCGACGCGCGCCGCCTGCCCAGTGGCGCGCCGCTGCCCGCGCAGGGCTGGCTCGTGCGGGGCGTATTCCTGAGCGTGGACGAAGGCAACAGCTTGCGGCGCGCGGTGGTGGGCTTCGGCTCGGGCGCAAGCCAGATCGAACTGGCGGTAGCGGTGGACAACCTCGCCACCCAGGCGCCGCAGCCGCTTTATCAGGTGATCGACAGCGAGTCGAGCCACGCGAAGCCGGGCGCCGGCGCGGCCATTGCGCTCAATCCGTATGTGGCGGCGGCCAAATTCGTGCTGGCGCGCGCCGATGACCGCAAGAACGTGGACCGGGCGGCGGCCGAAGTGGCCGACTCGGTCGCCGCACGCGTGAAAGCGGCGCCGCAATGACGCCGCTCGCGCACGACTTGCCTCAGCCGCGCGGCGGAATGTTGAGCCCGCGCTCGACTGCTGGCCGCGCGATGAACGCCGCGAGCACGCGTGCGACGTTTTTAAAATCGGCGTAACCCACGAGGTCGCCCGCCTCGTAGAAGCCAACAAGGTTGCGCACCCAACCAAATGTGGCAATGTCGGCGATGGTGTACTCGTCGCCCATGATCCACTTGCGGCCCTCGAGGCGCTGGTCGAGCACGGCGAGCAGGCGCCGCGATTCGGCGACGTAGCGGTCGCGCGGACGCTTGTCCTCGTATTCCTTGCCCGCGAATTTGTGGAAGAAGCCCACCTGGCCGAACATCGGGCCAATGCCGCCCATCTGGAACATGACCCACTGGATCGTTTCGTAGCGCGCCGCGCCTTCGCGGGCGAGGAAACGGCCGCACTTGTCGGCGAGATAAATGAGGATCGCGCCCGACTCGAAGAGCGCGAGCGGCTCGCCGCCCGGCCCGTTCGGATCGAGGATCGCGGGAATCTTGTTATTGGGGCTCAGCGAGAGGAATTCCGGCGACATCTGGTCGTTCGCGTCGAAGCGCACGAGATGCGGCTCGTAGGGCAGGCCGCTTTCCTCCAGCATGATCGAGACCTTGACGCCATTGGGCGTGGGCAGCGAATAGAGCTGAATGCGCTCGGGATGAAGCGCTGGCCACTTGCGCGTGATGGGAAATGCGGAAAGGTCGTTCATGCGAGGTCCTTGCAGTCCTGAAAGCCCATCGGCGCCGGGGCGCGAGCCGTGTTAGACGCGCCAGGGGCCGATGGAGGGAGTGGAGTCAGGCCGCCAAGTGTAGTGGAAACGGCGCGTGCCGTCTTTTCGCCGCAAGGCGCGGATTACACGCTGCCTTCACGCTCGACCACAAGAATGCGCGCCTCGCCGCGCGGGTGCGCGACATGCTCGCAGCCCACGCCCGCGAAGAACACGTCGCCGGCCTCGAGCACCGCGACGTGCTCCGCGCCGCCTTCGCGGTAATGCATGTCGACCACGCCGTCGAGCACGGCGAACACCTCCTCGCCGTCGTTGACGTGCCATTTGTACGGCTGGTCGGTCCAGTGCAGGCGCACAGTGGTGCCGCTCATGTTGGCGATGTCGAGCGCCCCCCAGGGGCGGCTGGCGGTGAAGGTTTTCGAACGGATGACTTTCATGGCTGGACGGGGATGGGCGCGATCATGCGGCGCCGCGAAGCGGCGCTCAAGGATTCGCAGGCAGGGATTGCGCAAGGCTCAACAGATTGATCGGCGCGACGCGAATCAAGCCGCCGCGCGGGCTGTCGATATCGGCGATGAGCGTGAGCGACAGCGTCACCGTAATGGGCAGCACGAGCAGCAGCACGCGCCGGCCGACCTGGCCGGACGCGCCGTAACCCTGCATCAGGTTGCTGAAGATGGCGATCACGATCATCAGCGCCCAGGCGGCGACGGGAATGCGATTGACCCACGCGGCCTGCGTATAGCCCTGTGAGTTGATGACGTCGTTCATGCCGCCGACCACGAGCGCCATCACCGGATTCGGCTGCGCCTTCGCGGCATCGCGCACGATCGCCCAGAGTTGCGTCTGGAGCTCGCCGGTGTTGCGGTTGACCTGATCGAGTGCGGCAGCGTCGTGCACGACATAGAACTGGATGCGCGCCTGAAGGTAGCGCGCGAGCAGCGCCTTGGTCTGGGCAGCCGCCTCGCCACCAAGCAGCTCGGCGCGCAGGTACTCCGTGCCGATCGCGTTGGCCTCGTCTTCTTCGAGGTTCTTGCGCTGGTCGTAGCGGCTCACGGCCATCGAGAGCGTGAAGCCGATCAGGAGCGCAAGCAGCGTGAGTGTCGCGCCCTGCACGATCTTGTAGTTCTCGCGCGCTTCCTCGGCGAGCGGGAAGCATCGGTGCAGCACTTTTGAGCCGAGCCCGGCGGCGAGCGGCAGGACCAGGATTAGCACGATGAAGAGCAGCGCAGGGCGCTGGAGGATGAGCGGCGTCATGAAGTCTCCGCGAGAGCGTGAGAGGGACGAAGGCGCTGCAATGCAAATCGGCGTCGGCCGCGCGAGGCGGGACGACGCCGATTCTACGACAGATCCGCGCGCCGGCGCGGGCCGCTGTCAGCGCTTCAGCGCGCCGCGCCTTGCGGCCACAGCGTGCGGCCCCAGAACGTCAGCGAGCGGTCCCACGCGAGCTGCGCCCAGACCGGGTCGTACTGGGTGATGGCGATGCGGGTCGGGCCCACGGCGGTCTCGTTCGCGAACGCGTGGTGGGCGAGATAGCGATGGAATTCGACGTCGACGTTGGCGTTCTTGAGCTTCGTTTCGAGCTCCGCCACGGTTTCGATGTTGAACGCCTGGTCCTGGGTCGCGAAGTGGCCGAGGATAGGCGCGGTGATCTTGCTCGCATCGATGTAGTCGAGCGGCGGGAAGCCATACCACACCACGGCGGCCGAAAGCCCCGGGACCATGGTGGCCGCGAGCAGCGTGAGCGCTCCTCCCATGCAGTAGCCCGTCACGCCTACGCGGTCCGTGAGCGTTTTCAGGTAAGTGACCGCGCCGTACACGTCCTGCGAGGCCGCGTCCGCGAAGTCGAGGCCCGTCATCAGATGGTGGGCTTCTTCCTGCTCGACCGTGCTCTTGCCGCGATAGAGGTCCGGCACGAGCGCGAGGTAACCCGCCTGCGCGAGCCGGTCGGCCACGCCGCGGATCTGGTCGTTCAAACCCCACCACTCCTGGATCACGACGATGGCGGGTGCGCCTTCGGCCTTCTCCGGCTTGGCGAGATAACCCTGGAGCGACTGGCCGTCAGGGCGGGTAAAGGAAATCATGGAACCGGCGGACTGTTTCATTTGGGGCAACCTTTGGTGAGTCGGTTGAACGAAAGACGCAAGCATAGCGCTTGCGTACGGGATTGGTGTGTATGCACCCGCGGGCTCATTCGCCGATCAGATGCAGCACGATGTCGCGCGTGTGCGCCGCGCGCCGATGTTCGAACACATAGATGCCCTGCCACGTGCCCAGCACGGGATTGCCGTGCTCGACCGGAATCGAGAGCTGCGTGTGCGTGAGCGCCGTGCGCAAGTGCGCGGGCATGTCGTCGGGGCCTTCGGTGTCGTGCTCGTAACGCGCTGGATCTTCGGGTGCGAGCTGCTCGAAAAAGCGTTCGAGATCGCGGCGCACCGAGGGATCGGCGTTTTCCTGGATCACGAGCGAGGCCGACGTGTGGCGGCAAAAGAGGGTGAGCAAGCCGGTGGCGATGCGCTGTTCGCGCACGAACGCGCGCACTTCATGGCTGATTTCGACCAGCCCGCGCGTACGCGTGTTCACCGGCAGATGATGGATGGCCTGGCGCATGATGGTGTTCTCCTTGCGGGCCTCGGCGCGTGGCTCACGGGCCGCCGCGGCAATGTCAACTCTCAAGCATAGCGCAGGCGCGCCTCGCGCGCAGACCGCGTCCGCGGCCGGCGCGCGATGCTGGTACGATGTCGGCCTTGCCGGGCGCTGCCTCGGCCGACCGCACACGAAGGAGAAAACCGCTTGAACCTCACCCGCTACGCGAAAGCCCGCCACGCCACCAAGGCGTTCGATCCCGCCCGCAAGATTCCCGCCGCTGTCATCGCGGAACTCAAGGAGCTGATCCGCTTCAGCCCCTCGTCGGTGAACTCGCAGCCGTGGCACTTCGTGCTGGCGGAAAGCGACGCTGCGCGCGCGCGTATCGCCCGCGGCATGGAAGGTTTCGCATACAACGAACCGAAGGTCACGCGCGCCTCGCACGTCGTGGTGCTGTGCGTGCGCACCGACATGGACGAAGCCCACCTCGCCGAAGTGCTCGCGCAGGAAGAGGCAGACGGCCGCTTCGCCAATGCCGAAGCGAAGGCCGGTCAGGAGAAGACGCGCTCGTTCTACGTGAACCTGCATCGCGAGCGCAACGACCTCCCCGCGTGGATGGAGAAGCAGGCGTATCTCGCGCTCGGCACGCTGCTGATCGGCGCATCGACGCTCGAGATCGACGCCTGCCCGATGGAAGGCTTCGACGCGAAGGCGCTCGACGAAGAGCTGGGACTGCGCGAGCAGGGCCTCACCGCGCTCGTGGTGATCGGTCTCGGCTACCGCAGCGCCGACGACTTCAACGCGAAGCTGCCGAAGTCGCGTTTGTCTGCGGCTTCGGTATTTACCGATCTGGGTTGATTCGCGAACGATTTCGCCGCGCGCGCAACAGGCGCGGCGATTGACGCGGGAGCCGCATCAGGAGCATTCGTCCATGCAGGGTATCAAGCGCCGCATCGTCTACGTCGCGTTGTTCGAAGGCATCGCGATCCTGATTACCGGCTCCAGCTTTGCCTCGCTCTCGGGCAGCGGCATGAATCGCGCGGGCGCCGCGGCGCTGTTTTCATCGCTGATCGCGGTCGGCTGGAACTTCGTCTTCAACGTGCTGTTCGAGCGCTGGGAAGCGCGCCAGACGAAACGCGGCCGCAGTGTCGCGCGCCGCATTGCGCATGCGGTCGGCTTCGAGGGCGGGCTCATCGTGTTTCTCGTGCCGATGATCGCGCTCACGCTGCAAGTCCCACTGATCGAGGCGTTCGCGATGGATATCGGGCTCTCGGTGTTCTTCCTCGTCTACAACTACGTCTACAACCTGATCTTCGACGCCGTGTTCGGGCTGCCGGCCTCCGCCATGCCTGTGACAGCCGCTTCGGACACGGAACCGCGCACGTAGCGCGAATTCCTTCGCTCACGGATTGCGATCAGGGGCTCTGAACGGCGCCCTGCGCGCGGCTCGCCTCCACGTTCGCTGGGCCACTCGCGCCCGCTGCCGGCGCTGCAGCGCCGGAAGCCGGCGTCGCCGCGCGCGCCGGATGCTGCGCATCGTGCAGCTCGCCGGACCAGCCGCCGCCCAGGTCGCCGATCAGCGAAGCCGTATCGAGCAGCCGCTGCTGCTGCACGTTGAGCGCGCTCTGCTGATTGGTCACCTGGGTGGCGAGCGCCGTGGCGACCGTCGTGTAGTCCACGGTTCCCGCCTCGTATTCGTTTTGCGTGATCTGCGCGCCGTGTATGGCGTCGCGTACGGCGGCGTCGAGCACTTCGGCCTGCTGCGCAAGGATGCGCAGGCCCGAGAGATCGTTTTCCACCCCCTGGAACGCCGTCAGCACCGTGCCGCGATAGTTCGCCACCGCCGCGTCATAGCTCGCGCGCGCCGCCGCCACCTGGCCGCTGCGCTGGCCGCCGTCGAAGATCGTCTGGGTCGCGCTCGCGCCAAGCGACCACACGTAATTGCTTATGTGCAGCAGGCCCGAAAGCGGCGACTGCGTGAAGCCGTCGAGCGCGGTGAGCGAGATCGACGGATAGTACGCGGCCACCGCCACGCCGATCGCCGCGTTGGCCGACGCCATCTGGCGCTCGGCGGTCGCAATGTCGGGCCGGCGCTGCAGCAGCGTGGAGGGCACGCCGGCCGGAATGGCGGGTAGCGCGGGAAGCTGCGTGCTGTGCGGTATATCGACCTCTTCGGGGTTGCGGCCCACTAGCACCGCAATGGCGTGCTCGTATTGCGCGCGCGCCACGCCCAGCGCGATCAGGCTTGCGCGAGCGGATTCGAGCTGCGTGCGCGCGGACACGAGGTCGGACGGCGGGACGGTGCCCGCCTGGTCCTGGTTGGCCACCACGCGCAGGAAGTCCGTGTATGCCTGCACGGTATGCGTGAGCAGGTCGATATCGGCGTCGGTGATACGCAGATTGATTACGGCGTTCGCCAGCGCAATTTGTTCGGACAGCGTAGCGTTGGCCAGCGTGGCCTCGCTCGCCTGCGCCGTGGCCGACTGTTCCTCGATCTGGCGGCGCACCTGGCCCCAGAGGTCGATGTCCCAGCTCGCGTTGGCTTCGAGCGTGCCGCCGTTGACGATGCGCGCGCCGCTCGGCGTGGAGGTGATGCTGCTCACGCTGCTGAGCGTGCCTGTGGAGGAGCGCTCGCGCGCAAGCGAGCCGGTAATGCCGATGGTCGGAAAGAGGCTCGCACGCGCCACGCGCACTTCGGCAAGCGCTTCCTGGTAGTTCGCGTAGCTTTGCCGCACGGTCTGGTTCGATACCACGACGAGCGGCTCCAGCTCATCGAGCAGCGGGTCCTGGAAGGCGGTCCACCAGTCGCCCTTGGGGCCCTGCGCGGCTTCGGGCTCGGCCTGGGTCCAGCCGGGCAGCGCTTTCCAGGTGGCGGGCACGGCAACCTCGGGCCGGTGGTAGTCCGGCCCGACCATGCAGCCCGCGAGCAGCAGCGCGGCGCTGAGAGGCGCGAGCGGCAGTGCGCGCGTGGCCGCGCAACGGGCGGCGGAGGTCAGCATTCGCATGAGCGATGGATTCGATGGGGCAAGGCAAGTCTTCATCATGATGCGCTCTCATCGGCCTGGCGATTCCACGGCAGGCGCGCGGCCCAGCGCGCAAGGCGTGCGCGCAGGCGGTCGAGGAACAGGTAAATCACCGGCGTGGTGTACAGGGTAAAGACCTGGCTCAGGATCAGGCCGCCCATGACCGTCACGCCGAGCGGCTGGCGCAGCGAAGCACCCTGGCCGATGCCGATCGCGAGCGGCGCCGCGCCGAGCACGGCGGCGAAGGTCGTCATCATGATCGGGCGCAGCCGCACCACGGCGGCTTCGTGAATCGCTTTGCGCGCTTCCATGCCTTCGTTGCGCTGCAACTGGATGGCGACGTCGACCATCATGATGCCGTTCTTCTTCACGATGCCAATGAGCAGGATGATGCCGATCATCGCGATCACCGAGAACGGCGTGCCGAAGATCAGCATGGCGAGGATCGCGCCAATACCGGCCGAAGGCAGCGTGGAGAGGATCGTGAGCGGGTGGATGGTGTTTTCGTACAGCACGCCCAGCACGATATACACCACGGCGAGCGCGGCCAGAATGAGCAGCGGCACGACGCCCATGGACTGCGCGTAGGCCTGCGCCGCGCCCGCGAACGCGCCGTGAATGGAGGCGGGCATGCCGATATTGCGCTCGGCCTGCTCGATGATGTTGCTGGCCTCGGAAAGCGAGCCGCCCTGGGGCAGGTTGAACGAGATCGTGCCCGCCACTTCGGTGCCCTGGTGATTGACCTGCGTGGCCGTATGGCGCGTTTTCCAGTCCATGAGCGCCATGAGCGGCACCATGGTTTCGGCGGCCGTGCTGTCCGCGCTGCCGCTCGAGCTGCCGCCCTTGCTGTTGGCAATCGCGTTGTTCTGCTGGTTGGCCACCGCATTGGCGTTGCGCTCGTTGGTGTTGCTGCTCGTCGAGCTGGTCGTGGTCACGGCCGTGAACGGCGTGACGCCCGAGATGACGCTCGACGGCATCTGCGTTTGCGCCGCGCCGCTCGCGTTGCCCGCCGCCGTGCTCAGCCAGATATCCTGGAACGACTGCGGAAACTGCCAGTATTGCGGCGCCACTTCCATCACGACGAAGTACTGGTTGATCGCGTTGTAGATGGTCGAAACGGTGCGCTGGCCGAAGGCGTCGTAGAGCACGTTGTCCACCTGGTTCGGATCGAACCCGTAGCGCTTGGCGGTCGAGCGCTGCACTGTCATGTAGGCCTCCAGACCATTTTGCTGCAGGTCCGAGTTCACATCCGTCATCTGGGCGCGGTGCTTGTTCAGCTCGTCCACGAGACGCGGCACCCAGGTGAAGAGGGCGTCGGCGTCGTCGCTCGTCAGCGTGTACTGATACTCGGCCGCGGACTGCCGCCCGCCGATCTGCAGGTCCTGCTGCGCCTGCATGAAAAGGCGTGCACCGGAAACGGCATTGAGCTTGGGGCGCAGACGGTTCACGACCTCGGTGGCCGTCAGGCGCCGCTCGGCAATCGGCTTCAGTTCGACGAACACGGTGGCCGTATTGAGCGCGCGCCCGCCCGTGAAGCCCGCCACCGACTGCACGGCGGGGTCGGCCTTCACGATGGCCTGCAGCTGCGCGAGCTTCTTCTCCATCGCCGTGAACGAAATGCTCTGGTCCGCGATGATCTGCCCGATCAGAATGCCGGTGTCCTGCTCGGGGAAGAACGTGCCGGAAAGCAGCCGCGCGAGAAACACGTTGCCGACCAGCAGCGCGAACAAGACGAAGATCGTGAGCCGCGCGTGATTGAGCGCCACGTCGAGCGTGCGCGAGTAGAACTGCTTGAAACGCTCGAACTGCGCGTCGATCCACACGGCCGCCCGCGAGGGCTTGTGGTGCAGCGCTTCGCGCTTGAGCACGTAGGCGCACATGGTGGGCGTGACGGTGAGCGAGATCACGAGCGAGATGAGGATCGCGATGGAGAGTGTCATCGCGAACTCGTGAAAGAGCAGGCCCACGATGCCGGGCATCAGCAGAATGGGCAGGAACACGGCGATGAGCGAAAGGCTCATGGAGAGCACCGTGAAGCCCACTTCGCCCGCGCCTTTGAGCGCCGCTTCCTTCGGCTCCATGCCGGCCTCGACGTGGCGCACGATGTTCTCCAGCACCACCACGGCGTCGTCCACCACGAAGCCGGTGCCGATGGTGAGCGCCATGAGCGAGAGGTTATCGATGCTGTAGCCGAGCAGATACATGGGCCCGAACGTACCCACGATGGAAAGCGGCAGCGCCACCGCCGGAATGAGCGTGGCGCGCGGCGAAAGCAGGAACACGAACACCACGCCGATCACGAGCAGCACGGCGATGAAGAGCGTGCGCTCGGTGTCGGCCACGGAGGCGCGCACCGACTCGGAGCGGTCGACCGCCACGTTCACCTTGATCGTGGCGGGCAGCGCGGCTTCGATGGAGGGCAGGCGCGCGCGAATCTGCTGTACCGTCTTCACGACGTTGCTGCCGGGCATCGGGTAGACGATCACGAGCACGGCCGACTTGCCGTTGTAGAGGCCCGCGTTGCGGATGTTTTCGTTGGAGTCGATGACCGAAGCCACGTCGCGCAGGAACACGGGCGCGCCGTTGCGATAGGCGATCACGACGTCGCGAAACGGCGCGGCGTTGCTGATCTGGTCGTTCGAGAGCACCGTGTAGCGCTGGTTGCCCTGGTCGATATGGCCTTTCGCGCTGTTGGCGTTGGCCGCGCCAATGGACGCGCGCACGTCTTCGAGCCCGATGCCGTAGCTGTTGAGCTTGCTGGGCTCCAGCTCCACGCGCACGGAGGGCAGCGCGCCGCCGCCCAGCGTGATCTGGCCCACGCCGTCCACCTGCGAGAGCTGCTGCATGATGACCGAATCGGCGGAGTCGTAGAGCTGCGCCTTGGTGAGCGTGTCCGACGTGAGTGCGAGCACCATGATCGGCGCGCTCGCGGGGTTGTACTGGCGGTAGGTCGGGTTGCTGCGCAAGGTGGTGGGCAGGTCCGCGCGCGCGGCCTGGATGGCGGCCTCCACGTCGCGCGCCGCGCCGTTGATGTCGCGGTTCAGGCCGAACACGACCACGATCAGCGACGAGCCCGTGTTGCTGATCGACGTGAGCTGGCTCACGTCGGCGATGGTGCCGAGGCGCCGCTCCAGCGGCTCGGCTACGGTCGACGCCATGATGTCCGGGCTCGCGCCCGCCATGTTGGCCTGCACGACGATCACCGGATAGGCGATGTTGGGCAGCGGCGCGACCGGCAGCCGGAAAAAGGCGAGCATCCCCGAAATGAGGATCGCGATCGCGAGTAGCGACGTCGCGACCGGCCGCCGGATGAAGAGCGCCGAGAGGTTCACGGCGTGCCCTCGGGCGCGGGTGGCGCGCCGTTGCCGGAGCCGCCTTCTGCGTCACTGTCTGCGTCGGTTTCCGGTTTGCGCTTGCGCCCGAATCGCTCGGCGAGCCGGTCGAAGTACAGATAGATCACGGGCGTCGTAAAGAGCGTGAGCAACTGCGAGAGCGTGAGCCCGCCGATGATCGCAAGGCCCAGCGGACGGCGCAGCTCCGAGCCCGTGCCGCTGCCGAGCAGCATGGGCAGCGCGCCGAGCATGGCCGCGAGCGTGGTCATGAGAATGGGCCGGAAACGCAGCAGCGACGCTTCGAAAATCGCCTCGCGCGCCGGCTTGCCGTGCACGCGCTCCGCTTCGAGCGCGAAGTCCACCATCATGATGGCGTTTTTCTTGACGATGCCGATCAGGAGCACGATGCCGATAATGCCAATCACGTCCAGGTCCTTGCCCGCGATCATCAGCGCGAGCAGCGCGCCGATGCCGGCCGAGGGCAGCGTGGAGAGGATCGTGACCGGGTGCACATAGCTCTCGTAGAGCACGCCCAGCACGATATAGACAGCCACGAGCGCCGCGATCAGCAGATACACCTCGCTGGAAAGCGAATCCTCGAACGCCTGCGCCGCGCCCTGGAACGACGACGTGATCGAGGGCGGCAGATTCACGGCGGCCTCGGCCTTGCGCACGTCGCGCACGGCGGCGGAGAGCGAGGCGCCATCGGCGAGATTGAACGAGATCGTGACCGACGGGAACTGCGCGAGGTGGCTGATCATGAGCGGCGAGCGCGTGATGCTGATCTTCGCAATGCCCTTGAGCGGCACCTGACCCTCGCTGCTCGTCTGGCTCGGCAGATACAGGTCGCCAAGTGATTCGACCGTGGGCAGCGACTCGGGCTTCGCGACCAGAATCACGCGGTATTGGTCCGACTGCTGGAAGATGGTCGAAACGATGCGCTGGCCCAGTGCGTCGTAAAGCGCATTGTCGATGGTCGCCGCCGTGATGCCGTAGCGCGCCGCGAGCTGGCGGTTCACTTCGACGTTCACGGAAAGGCCGTCCGTGTTGAGGTCGCTCGTGACGTCGCGAATCGACGTGATCTGTTTCATGCGCGCGATGAGCGCGGGCACGTACTGGTCGAACGCCTCCTGGTTCGGCCCGCGCAGCACGAAGTTGTACTGGTTGCGCGACACCGTCGTGTCGAGCGTGAGGTCCTGCTCGGGCTGCACGTAAAGGCGCACACCTGGCACGTTCGCGACCGACTGCTGGATGCGCCGCCCGATCTCGTCGGCAGTTTCGGAGCGGTCGTCGTGCGGCTTCAGGTTGATAAGGAAGCGCCCGTTGTTGAGCGTGTTGTTGATGCCGTCGATGCCCACGTACGAGGTGAGCGAAACCACATCGGGGTCCTTGAGAATTTCCTCGGCGAGCGCGGACTGGCGCTGCACCATCGCCTGGTAGGAGATGGAGTTGTCGGCCACGCTGATGCCCTGCAGCACGCCCACGTCCTGCACCGGAAAAAGGCCCTTGGGGATGACCACATAGAGCAGGCCGGTGAGCGCGACGGTCACCGCGAAAACAACGAGCGTGAGCACCTGGTGGTCGAGCACCCAGCGCAGGCCGCGTTCGTAGGCGTTCAGCGTCTTGTTGAAGAGCCCTTCGCTGATGCGCTCGAAGCGGCTAGGGTGCCGCTCGGCCTGGGCGCGCAAAATACGCGCGCACATCATCGGCACGACGGTGAGCGAGACCACGGCCGACAGCACGATGGTCACCGCGAGCGTCACGGCGAACTCGCTGAAGAGGCGCCCGATCACGCCGCCCATGAAGAGCAGCGGAATCAGCACGGCAATGAGCGAAATGGTCAGCGAAAGAATCGTGAAGCCAATCTGGCCTGCGCCTTTTAACGCTGCCTGCAGCGGTTTGTCGCCTTCTTCCAGGTAGCGCACGATGTTCTCGATCATCACGATCGAGTCGTCCACCACAAAGCCCGTGGCGATGATGAGCGCCATGAGCGAGAGGTTGTCGATCGAGTAGCCTAGCTCGTACATGAGCGCGAGCGTGCCGATCAGCGAGACCGGCACCGAGATGCTCGGAATGATGGTGGCGGGCAGGTTGCGCAGGAACACGAAGATCACGGCCACCACGAGCGCCACGGCGAGCACGAGTTCGAAGGCCGCGTCGCTTACCGAAGCGCGGATCACGCCCACGCTGTTCGACACCACCGTGACCTGCATGCCCGCGGGCAGCGACGCTTCGAGCTGCGGCAACTGCCGCATGATCTGGTTGACGGTCGCGATCACGTTCGCGCCCGGCTGACGCTGCACGTTCAGCACGATGGCGGGTGCCTTGTTGTACCAGGCGCCGCGCTCCACGTCCTGCGCCGCCGTGGACACGCGCGCCACGTCGCGCATGAACACGGGCGAGCCGTTCTGATAGGCGACGACCGTGTCTTCGTAGTCCTTCGGGTCCGAGATCTGGTCGTTCGAATTGATCGTGTAGTTGAGCTCGGGGCCGTCGAAGTTGCCCTTCGGGTTGCTCACGTTGACGTTGGCGAGCAGCGTGCGCAGGTCGTCGAGATTCAGGCCGTAGGCGGCGAGCTTTTGGGGGTCGGCCTCCACGCGCACGGCGGGCACGTTGCCGCCCGCGGTGGTGACGAGGCCCACGCCCGGCACTTCGGAAATTTTTGTGGCAAGACGGTTGTTGGCCGCGTCCTGCAACTGCGTGAGCGACATCGACTTCGACGTGATCGCGAGCGTGAGGATGGGCTGGTCGGCCGGGTTGACCTTGGCGTAGGTCGGCGGCGCGGGCAGACCGCTCGGCAGGAAGCTGTTCGCCGCATTGATGGCCTGCTGCACGTTCTGCTCGGCAACGTCCAGGCTCAGCGAGAGGTCGAATTGCAGCGTGATGACCGAGGCCCCCTCGGAGCTGTACGAGATCATTTGCTGCAGGCCGGGGATCTCACCGAGCTGCACTTCGAGCGGCGCCGTGACGGTGGTCGCCATCACGTTCGGGCTCGCGCCCGGATAGAACGTCTGCACCTGGATGGTGGGGTAGTCCACCGCGGGCAGCGAGGAAACCGGCAGGAACTTCATCGCGACGAGGCCGATCAGCACCATCGCGATCATCAGGAGCGAAGTCGCGACCGGCCGCAGGATGAAGAGACGCGAAATATTCATCGGCGCTGGGTCCGGGGCTTAACCAGCTTGCGAGGCGGCGGCGCTCGCGTCGGAGGCGTTCGGCGCCGTGGCGCCGGGGGCGCTCGACGCTACGGGTGCGCTGCCGTGATGCGGCGCGCTCGCGCCGCTCGCCGCACCTGCGGCGCCGGCGTGCGTGGCGGGCCTCGGTCCTGCCGGCTGGATCTTCGCGCCGTCGTTGAGGCGGTCGAGGCCGTCGGTCACGACGTGCTGACCCTGCTGCAGGCCCGCGGAGATCACGGTATAGCGGCCGTCGCTCGGCCCGAGCGTGACCTTGTGGACCGACACGGTGTTGTCGGCGTTCACGAGGTACACATAGTCGCCGGGCGCGCCGGTCTGCACGGCGGGCGTGGGCACGAGCACGGCGTTCTGCAGCGTGTCGACAAGCAGCCTCACGTTGACGAACTCGTTCGGAAAGAGCGCCTCGTCGTCGTTGGGCACGCTTGCGCGCAGCGTGACCGTGCCGGTGGCCGTGGCCATCTGGTTGCTGAGCGCGAAGAGCGTGCCGGTGGCGATTTTCCGCGTGTTGTCGCTGCTGTACACGCTGATCGGCAGCTTCGCGCCGGCGTTGACGCGCTCGAGCACGCTGCCAAGCGAGGTTTGCGGAATCGCGAACTGGACGGTGGTGGGCTTCATCGTCGTGATGACGGCAATGCCCGTGGAACTGGACGAGGTCACGTAGTTGCCCGGATCGACGAGCCGCAGGCCCACGCGCCCCGACACCGGCGCGGTGATGCGGCAATAGATCAGATCGAGTTCGAACAGTCTGACGTTCGCCTGATCGGCCTTGACCGCGGCCTCGTACTGCATGACGAGGAACCGCTGGTCGCTGTACGTCTGTTCAGCGATCGAGCGTTTCTCGTTCAACTGCGTGTAGCGCACGAGGTCGGCGCGCGCCTGGGCGAGCAGGGCCTGGTCCTTGGCGAGCTGCGCGATGGCTTGTTCCTTGCTGATCTCGTACTGGCGCGGGTCGATCTGCGCGAGGAACTGCCCCTTCACGACATCCTGGCCTTCCTTGTAGCCCACCTCGGTGAGGTAGCCGCTGATTTGCGGCAGAACCGTGACCGTGGCGACAGGCGTGACGGTGCCGAGCGCGTTGAGCGTCACGGGCATGGGCCCGAGCGTGGCGGCGGCCACGGTCACGACCTGCGGCGCGGCACCGTGCTCCGTCTTCTTGTTGCGCATGATGTGCACGACCACGAGCATGATCAGCAAGATCACGACAATCGCGAGAATGAGCGGGCCGAGCCGGCGGCGCTTCGGCGCCTGCGGCGGGGGGGCGGGCGGCGGGGGTGGCTGGGGCGCGGGGTGCGTCTGCGGGACGTCGCTCATGCCTGCCTCCATGAGGTCGGACCACCGCGCGAGGCGGTGTGGAGAAGCCGTATCGGCGCGTTCAACGGCTTGTCTGCCGCGAATTGCTGCCGGTGACTGTCGAGTTGCTGCATACGCATTCTCATGATTGTTATGCCGTCGAAGCCAGGCCCTGCCATGCAGCGAAGGCCAAGACTCGCAGTCTAACCAACTCGTGCGCCAATTTCGAAACGTTAGTTATTTGTAAGGTTTTCAGGCGGTTACAGCACGCGCGTCGGGTGATCGGGGAGCACCGGTCGCGGTGTGCAATGCAACGCAGAAATGCTTGTTTGCGTGTGCGCCCATGACTGTCTAGATTGGAAGGGGTCAACGCCTTGCAAGGAGTCCGCAATGTCGAAGTTGTCGATGCCGGCGTGGTTTGCGCGGCGCGGCCGTGCGAACAGCCCGCCTGCGCCAAACGGCGGCGAGCCTGAACCGCGCGATGCCTCGCGCGAAACCGAGCACCTCGAACGCATCGCCACGTATGCACGGGCCGGTTACTTCAATATGGGCTATACGCCCGACATGTTTCCGCTAGTGGGCGATCTGCCGCCGCATTGATCTGCGGTATGCGCCCGCGTGCGCGTCAGTCACTGCGCCGCGCTTTCCTCTGCGAAGCCCGCCGTGCCGCCCAGTGTGCCGGTGGGCCGGAACTCGCTGGGCGGCACACCCAGTTCGCGGCGGAACATGTCGCTGAAGCTGCTGGGCAGATAGCCCAGCATGCGCGCCACGGCGCTCACAGGCTCGCCTTCCGCGAGGCGCGATACCGCGAGTGCGAGCTGCACCTGGCGGCGCCACTCCGCAAACCCCATGCCTAGCTCGCGCGTGAAGAGCCGCGAGAGCGTGCGCACGCTTGCGCCCACCCACGCCGCATGTTGCTCGAAGCCGATATCGGCCGACGGGTTGTCGATTACTGCGCGGCACAGGGTGGCGAGGCGGCGGTCGGATGCGTCGGGCAGCGGAATGCGCAGCGTGGAGCGCGGCGCGTGGGCAAGCTCGATCGACGCGAGGCGATAGGCCGCGTCGAGCCAGGCGTCGTCTTCGCGCGCGCGTTCCGCGAGGCTCGTGATGAGTTCGCGCAGCAGGCCGTTGACCTCGAACACTTCGCAGCGCTCGCTCAGGTGCCGGCTGTCGCACTCGTGCAGATAGAGATTGCGCATCTCGACGGCGCTCAGCATATGAATGGCGTGCTGCGTGCCAGGCGGCAGCCACACGGCGCGCTGCGGCGGCACGACGAGCGCTTCGCGCTCCACCTCGACCCACATCACGCCGGAGACGGCGTAGAGCACCTGCGCCCAGGTATGCGTGTGCGGCTCGATCTGCAGCCCGCGCGGGTAGTGGCGCGCGAGCGAACGGCCGCGCCCGGGCTCGTCGTCGAGTTCGGGCGGCGCGGCTTGGGGCATGGGAGTCTCCGGGTGACAGGGGAGGCGTGCTTGCCTCGTATGGCGGTCGTCACGCTAGCATGGCTCGACGTGGCGTGGAAGCAGGGCCGTGGCGCGGGCGTGATCCTCGCTTGGTCGTCATTGTCACGCTTTTGCGCACTGCGACACGCACCGGTAATATGAGACGAATTTCCGGACCGCGCGCCAGCGCCCTGTATTGCCTGCCCATGAACGCATCCGATCCCGCACTGCAAGAAGAAGACCCGCTCGGCTTCTACACCCGCGGCGCCGGCCGCGCGCGCGAATGGTGGCGCGTTTCGCCTTCCGCACGTGCGCATATGTACCGCATCGAGCACGGCCAGGGCGAGGACGACAAGGTCGATATCGACACCGAAATCGACCTCGACAATCTCGAAGCGAAGCTGCTCAAGTGGCGTCGCGAGGGCTTCGTTTCCGATGCGCAGCGCGCCGATGAAGCGCGAGCCGCACAAGCGGGCAGCACGTTTTCGGCAGCCTTGCGGCAAGCCGTCGAAGCGGCGCGTGAGTCGAGAGCCGCTCAAACCCGTGCACAAGTTGAAGCGCCCACCGTACGCATCGGCACCGTTGATCTGCCGCGCGGCGAGCCGAACGCATTGGTGCCGCGCGTGAACGCGGCTTATCTTTTCACCGAACGCGGCGACGACATCGTTCAGGACATCGTAGAAAATCGCCGTGTCATGCTGATCGGCCATACGGGATCGGGCAAGACGAGCTTCATCGAGCAGGTGGCCGCACGTGCGAATTATGGCGTGCTGCGCGCGAACATGAACGGCCAGACCACGATTGGCGACTTCGTGGGCTTCTGGAGCGTGAAGGGCGGCGAGACGATCTGGGTGGACGGCGTGCTGCCCGTAGCGATGCGCGAGGGCTACTGGCTCATCATCGACGAACTCGACTTTGCCGAGCCGTCCATTCTTGCGGTGCTCACCGCCGTGCTGGAACCGAACGGCCGCCTGCTGCTCAAGGAGCGCGGCAACGAGATTGTCGAGCCGCATCCGTCGTTTCGCCTCTTCGCCACCGCGAACGCCGCAGGCGCGATGAGCGCGTACCGCCATCTGTACCAGGGTGCGAACCTGCTCAACGAGGCGTTTCTCGACCGCTGGCGCGTGTACCTGTTCGACTATCTCTCGCTTGAAGAGGAAACCGAAGTATTGCTGCGCACGCTGCCGGTGCTCACGCGGCCGCTCGCGCAGACACTCGCTGCCGTCGCCGCCGACTGCCGCGCGGCGTTCGCCCGCGAGGACCTCGCGAGCGCGTTTTCCACGCGGCGCCTGATCGACTGGGCCGAACTCATGCTGCGCACGGGCGACGTCGAGCGCGCGGCGGGGCCGGCAATCTACGCGAAGGTGAGCGCCGACGATGCAGCGCTCATACGCAGCATCATTCGTCATCACGTGATCTTCGACGCGTGAGTGCGGAGGCGTTTGTGTCCAGCTTGCGGGACGAAACGGAAGGCTTGACGGCGGGCGCCGATCCCGAGGGCGCGCTCGGGCGTCTTGCGCGCGTGCTGACCGGCGACACGCGCGTGAGCGTGACGTTCGGCGCGGGCGAGCCGCGCGTGGAAGGCGAACGCTTCGTGCTGCCCGCGCGCCTCGTGAGCGAAGGCGCGAATGAAGCCGCAAATGAAGCGGCACTGCTCGGCGCGCTCGACTTGCTGGCGGCGCGCCATCGCTACAGCCAGGCGGCGCGTCTCGACACGCCGCAAGCCGGCGTGACGGGGCGTATTGCGCAGGCGATCGAGGACCGTCGCGTGCTCGCGCAGCTCGCGCGAACGTTCCCTGGCGCGCGACGCTACGCGCAAAGCTGGCGCGCGCAGCGCAGCGACGACATCGCGCGGCGCTGGCCAAAACTGGCATGGCGCGAGCGCCTGGCTTGGGCGATCGAGCGCACGCTGTGGGGAGAAGCGCCGGGCGTGCTGGAGCGCGACGCCGCAGCGCTCGCCGCCGCGCTGCGCGCGATCGACGCTCCGCTCGACGCGGCCCGCGCGAGCCAGTCGACGCAGGCGAGCCTGCGTGCAGCCGCGGCGATCGTGGCGGGTGTGCGTTCGCTCGCATCGCGCGGCGTGAACAACATGATGCAGACGGCGGGGCCGGCCGAAGGCCTCGACGATGAAGCGGCCGGGCTCGCGCAGGCGATGGATGAATTCGGTGCGCCAGACGAAGTCGAACCGCCGGGCGGCGCGGCGCAGCCAGAGGACGCCCGCGAGCGTGACGGCGGCGCTTCGGCGCGCGCGAGCGCGGAGTCCGATTCCGCTGCCGGTGCATCGCTTTCCGAGGCGGACGCGCCGCACGCCGCCGCCGGCAATCGCGGCCCCGCGCACATGCGCCCACGCCTGTCGATCCCGCTGACCACCGAATTCGACGTCGTCACCGACCTCACGGGCCGCGGCGACTCCACCGCCTGGCGCAAGCTGCGCGCCTTGGCGCGCGCGGAAACCGGCGCGCTCAAGGCCCAGCTCGAGCGCGTGCTCAAGGCCGACGAACTCACGCACTGGAAGCGCGAGCAGGAGCGCGGCGAGATCGACCGCGCCGCGCTCGCGCGTCTCGCTGCCTCGCGCGGCTACCGCACGCCGTTTCGCGTGGCGCGCCACGCAAGCGGCCGCGACACGGTGGTCACGCTGCTGCTCGACCTGAGCGGCTCGATGGCGGGCGGCAAGATCGAACTGGCGCGCCTGTGCGCGGCGGCACTCGCCGATGCGCTCACGCAACTCGCTTTCGATTCGGAAGTGCTCGGCTACAGCTCGATCGAAGCGCCGGCAATGCGCGCGCGCTATGAGCGTGAACGCGCGGCCGGCGCCAATCTGCGGGTCTATAACCGCTTCGTCGAGCGGCTGGATCTGCGTGTGTTCAAGCGCTTCGATTCACGCGACTTGAGCGGGCTCGCGGCCATCGAGTGCGGCCACGAGAACCCCGACGGCGAAGCGCTCGCCTGGGCGGCGGCGCGGCTCGCGCAGCGCAGGGCGCGCAGGCGGCTGCTTTTCGTGCTCTCGGACGGCTATCCTTCAACGAGTGACGGCGACCCGGCGGTGTTGCGCACCGACCTGCTCGCGCGCGTGCAGGCGGTGACGGAGCAGGGCATCGAGCTGGTCGGCATCGGCATACTGGACGACGCCGTTGAGGCGTTTTATCCGAACGCCGTGGTCGTGCGCAAGCTGCACGAACTGCCGGCCACCGCGTTCGCGACGCTAAGCCGCCTGCTGGCGGGGCGGCCGCACTGAAACCGTGCAGGCGCGGGCGGCGGCGCTTTCCTTGCCGGACCGGGCGCATTGCGCTAATTTGAACAGGCAGGCGTTGCGCCTGCCTGCCCACCCATCCACTGACGAACACTGACAGGTCATGCCAGGCCGCGATTACCGACCCGTGGATTACGACCGCCTCTACTACCGGCTCGATCTGGAGCCTGGGGCGAGCGAGGCGGACATCAAGCATCACTATCGCCATCTCGCGCAGATCCTGCATCCCGACAAATGGCGGCACCCCACGGCCGCTTCGATGCGCTGGGCCGACGACCAGTTCAAGCGCGTCAAGGAGGCGCGCGAGTTGCTTGAGGCCTACTGGTCCGTGCATCACGCGCCGCCGGTGAGCCGCGCCGCGCTGAGCGTCGCGCAGGCTGAAGAGTTGCACGCGCAGATGCAGGCACTGCTGGCACAGCGCGAACGCGTGCGTGCCGAGCTGGACGGGCTGCGCGCCGAGCGCACGCGAACCCTCGACGAGATCCAGCGCATGCGCACCGAACGCGACTCGCTGCACGGCGAACTCACGGCAATGCGCGACGAAGCGGATGCTGGGCAGCCAGGCGAGCCTCAGGGTGCAGCCGAGCCTCAAGCCGTTGACGTGCAGGCGCGTTCAGGTGTGCGCGATTTCCTGTTTGCGAAACTCGACGACCCTTCGCGAGGCTGGCTGCTGACGCTCGCCGCGAGCGTGTTCGCGTGCATTGTGATCTTCGTGATCGCGCATTGGATCGTGGGCTTGCTGCTCGCGCCCATCGCGCGCTTCGAGCTTGGCCGCTGGCTTGCCCATGTTCTGCGTTGGGCGCTCGTGGCGGGCGGCGTGGTGCTCACGTTCGGCTGGGGCTGGTCGCAGCGCACGCTGTACCGCGCGGGGCGTGCCGGGTGCGAGCACCCCGTGGCGCTGCCCGGCGACGAAACGCGCCGCCGCGTGAGCGCGGCGTTGCGTCACGAGGCGCACTACGGCGCCGAGTGGAGCATCGAATCGTACGACGCCGCGCCCGACGATACGCAATTCGCGCTGCGTGCGGTCATGCGTTTCTCGCCTGGCTCGCAAACCGGCACGCGCCGCCAGGTGGTGGCGTTCTGGTGCCGGGCGCACACGACTGGCGCCGCGCAAACGGCGCTCGCGTATGACTTCTCCGTGGCGGCTCCCACGTGGTGGCTCGTGCCGGCCGCACGTGTGGTGCGCGATCTGCGCAAGCGGCTCGACGCCGATCTCGGCGCGCCGCGCTGAAGCGGCGCGCGCCGGCCGCTTTCAATCGACGACGAAAAGCTTCGCGCCCGTGCGCGTGTACGACTGGTGCGCCTCGGCGTTGTCCCCCACCTGATAGCTCATGCCAGGCGTGAGGACGAACTTGCGCCCGTCGTCGAGCGTCGTTTCGAGTTCGCCTTCGAGGCAGAACAGAATGTGCCCCTTCTTGCACCAGTGATCCGCGAGGTAGCCGGGCGAGTATTCGACCATGCGCACGCGGATCGGGTTGGCTTCGTCGCCGAAAGAGCGCGTGCGCCAGCTGGCCATGCCCGTTTCCCCTTTGTGTTGCGTGGGCTCGACGCTGGACCAGTCGGTGGTGCCAAAGCGAAATGCGTCCATTTTCACGTGGTTTTCTCCTTGCGCGTGTCGTCTGATTGTAGCGGAGCAGGCTCACGTTTCGTCGTCGTCCGCCGCGCGCTCCCGTTCGTCCACGCGCTTCATGTTGTCGAGCAGCTTAAGCAGGTAGTGCAGCGTGTGCGTCATGTCGTCGGACGAAAAATTGTCCAGCACGGCTTCGTAGTACGCCTCGATTTTCGGCGTGGCCTGCGCAACCCATAGCTTGCGTCCCGGCCCGGTCATGCAGACGAGCCGCGAGCGGCGATCGCGCGCATCCGCCTGGGTCGTCACATGACCGTCGCGTTCCATCCGGCTGATCAGGCCCGAGAGATTCTGGCGGCTCACCATCAAGTATCGCGCGAGGTCGCCCACGCTCATGCCGGGTTGAGCCTCCTTGCGCGAAAGCGCGCCGAGCACAGCCCATTGCTGCGTGGTCAAGCCCTCGGCCTCCACGGCGCGCGTACCGGTTTTGTGCAACATGTTTGCGCATTGATAGAGCCGGAAGAACAGCCGGTTGGCAAGATCGAAGCGGCTCGAATTCTGAATTTTTGATGTTTTTGGCAAGGGTTTCTCCTGGTGTTTCCGCGCTTGTCTTCGATCTGGGTGTTACCTAGTATACGTCAACATATTGACGTAATTCGATGCGGGGCTCAAAGAGGGCTGGCTTCGAAGGCGTCTATGGTACTGCTCAACCGAATGGAGGATCGCGGTGCGAAAACTCGAAGGCAAGACGGTCGTAGTGACGGGCGGCGGGGGCGGCATCGGCGGGGCGACCTGCCGGCGCTTCGCAGCCGAGGGCGCGCGTGTGGCGGTGCTGGATCTGTCGCTCGAAGCGGCGCTGAAGGTAGCGGAGGAGATTCGCGAAAAAAGCGGCGAGGCGCTGGCGCTGCGTTGCGACATCACGAACCGCGAGGAAGTGGATGCTGCGCTCCAGCAAGTGCAAGCGCAGCTCGGCCCCGTGGATGTGCTCGTGAACAACGCGGGCTGGGACGTGTTCCGCCCGTTCACGAAGACCGAACCCGTGCAGTGGGAAAAGCTCATCGCCATCAATCTCACGGGTGCGCTGCACATGCATCACGCGGTGCTGCCCGCCATGGTCGAGCGCAAGCGCGGGCGCATTATCAACATCGCCTCGGACGCCGCGCGTGTCGGTTCGTCGGGCGAAGCGGTCTATGCGGCATGCAAGGGCGGCCTCGTGGCGTTTTCGAAGACCATCGCGCGTGAGCATGCGCGCCACGGCATCACCGTGAACGTGGTGTGCCCCGGTCCGACCGACACCGCGCTCTTCGCCGAATACAAGGAAGGCGCGGGCAACCCCGACAAGCTGCTCGAAGCGTTCCAGCGTTCCATTCCGCTCGGCCGCATTGGCCAGCCTGAGGATTTGCCCGGCGCGATCGTGTTCTTTGCGAGCGACGACGCGAACTACATCACGGGACAGGTGCTGAGCGTATCGGGCGGTCTGACCATGGCGGGCTGATGCCGGCGAACGCTCTCTCTATCGACTACGAATCAGCAAAGACATCGATCATGAACTACGAAGACATTCTTTACGAAGTGCGCAACGGCGCGGCATGGATCACCATCAACCGGCCCGAGAAGATGAACGCGTTTCGCGGCCGCACCTGCGACGAACTGATTCACGCGATCAACAAGGCGGGCTACGACCGAGAGATCGGTGCGATCGTCCTGGCCGGCGCGGGCGACAAGGCGTTCTGCACGGGCGGCGACCAGTCCGCGCACTCGGGGCAGTACGACGGCCGCGGCACGATCGGCCTGCCGATGGAGGAACTGCATGCCGTGATTCGCGACGTCCCCAAACCCGTGATCGCCCGCGTGCAGGGCTATGCGGTGGGCGGCGGCAACGTGCTGTGCACGATCTGCGATTTCACCATTGCTTCGGAGAAGGCCGTGTTCGGACAGGTGGGCCCGAAGGTCGGCTCGGTCGATCCTGGCTACGGCACTGCGTTCCTCGCACGCGTGGTGGGCGAGAAAAAGGCGCGTGAAATCTGGTATCTGTGCCGCCGCTATCCCGCTGCCGAAGCGCTGGCCATGGGCCTCGTGAATGCGGTCGTGCCGCACGATCAGCTCGACGCGGAAGTGCAGAAGTGGTGCGACGAGATCATGGAAAAGAGCCCCACAGCGATTGCGATCGCCAAGCGCTCGTTCAATATGGACACGGCGCATCAGGCTGGCATTGCGGGCATGGGCATGTACGCACTGAAGCTCTACTACGACACGGAAGAATCGCGCGAGGGCGTGCGTGCATTCCAGGAAAAGCGCAAGCCCGAGTTCCGCAAGTACGTCAAATAAAGGCGTCTTCATGACGATCAGGATTGCGAATCGAATTAGCTGCTTCCGGGAGACACCATGAATCCGTATATCGACGAAGACCTCGCCGCGCTGGGCGAGCACGCGCGGCGCTTCGCGCAGGGACGCGTGGCGCCCGGCTTCATCGAACGCGACGCTACGCGCGTGCTCGATCGCGGCCTCATGCGCGAAATGGGCGAAATGGGCTTCATCGCGCCGGAATTGCCCGAGCAGTATGGCGGCCAGGGCCTGGGGTGTCTCGCCGCGGGTGTGATCCACGAAGAGATTGCGCGCGCCGACCTGAGCCTCTCGTACATCAACCTGCTTGCCTCGCTCAACGGGCAGATTCTCGCGAAGCACGCCGCGCCCGAAATTGCCCGCCCGTGGCTCGAGCGGCTCACGCAGGGCCGCGCGCTGCTCGCCATCGCGCTCACGGAGCCGCGCGGCGGCTCGGATGCCGCGAACCTGCGCCTGAAGATGGAGCGCGTGGGCGACCACTACGTCCTCAACGGCGAGAAAACCTCGATTTCCGCCGCCGACCAGGCCGACGCCGCCGTGGTGTTCGCGCGCACCGGCAGCGTGGAAGACGGCGCGCGCGGCGTGTCGGCCATTCTCGTGCCGATGGATCTGCCGGGCGTCACGCGCAACCGCTTCGACTGTCACGGGCAGCGCGCGATCGGACGCGGTTCGATCTTCTTCGAGAACGTGCGCGTGCCGGTGGATCATCTGCTGGGTGATGAGGGCAAGGGCTTTGTGCAGGTCATGCAGGGTTTCGACTTTTCGCGGGCGCTCATTGGCCTGCAGGTGCTCGCCGTGGCGAGCGTGAGCCTCGAGGAAACCTGGGCGTACGTCGCGCAGCGCGAAGCCTTCGGCAAGCCGCTCTCCGCGTTCCAGGGCGTTTCGCATCCGCTCGCCGAATACGCAACCCAGGTGGAGGCTGCGCGCCTGTTGTGCCTGCAAACCCTGTGGCTCAAGGACCGCGGTTTGCCCCACACGGCCGAGGCCGCCATGTGCAAGTGGTGGGGGCCGAAGCTCGCCTATGACGTCGTGCACCAATGCCTGCTTTCATTTGGGCACGGCGGCTACGACCGCGGGCCGCTCGAACAGCGTCTGCGCGACGTGCTGGGCTTCCAGATCGGCGACGGCACGGCGCAGATCATGAAGACCATCATCGCGCGCTCGAACGCGGGCCGCGACGCGGTGCCGGCATGATGCGCGCCGCCTGCGACGTTCCCTTCAACGCCACGGGAGGCAGCACATGGAGTTCGACGCGGTATTGATCGGGCCGCGCCGCGCGCGGGAGGAGGCACGGCGCTGGTGGCCCGGGCGCACCATCAACGACGAACTGGACGCCTGTGTAGGCGAATGCCCGGCGAAGATCGCGCTGACTGCCGTGCGAATCGAAGATGGGGAGGCCACGCGCTTCACCTACGCGCAGATGGCGCGCATGGCGGATCGCATTGCCGTGGGTCTTTCGCGGCTTGGCGTCACGAAGGGCGACGTGGTCTCCATGCAGCTGCCCAATTGCTGGCAGTTCACGCTGCTCTATCTGGCGTGCTCGCGCATCGGCGCAGTGCTCAATCCGCTCATGCCGATCTTTCGCGAGCGCGAGCTGTCGTTCATGCTCAAGCATGGCGCCAGCCGGGTGACGATTGTGCCGCAGCGCTATCGAGGCTTCGACTACGAGGCCATGATGCACGCGCTGCAGCCTGAGTTGCCGGCCTTGCGGCACATTGTAGTTGTGGGCGCAACGGATCGAGGAGAGCCTGCACAGCACAGCTTCGAAGCGCTCCTGAGCGGCCCGCGCTGGGAAGAGGCGAGCGACGCCGAAGCGATACTCACGCGCGATCGCCCGGGCCCCGACGACGTGACACAACTGCTTTACACCTCAGGCACGACGGGCGAGCCCAAGGGGGTGATGCACACGGCGAACACGCTGTTTTCGAACATCCTGCCTTATGCGCAGGCCATGCGTCTCGGTCACGACGACGTCGTGCTGATGGCTTCGCCGATGGCGCATCAAACCGGCTTCATGTACGGTCTGATGATGCCGATCGCATTGCGGGCGAGCGCTGTTCTGCAGGACGTATGGCAGCCGGAGGCAGCGCTCGCGCTGATCGCGCAGGAGCGCGCGACGTTCACGATGGCTTCCACGGCGTTCCTCGGAGATCTCGCAAACGCGGCTATCACGGCGGGAACGCGTGCGCCGACGCTGCGCACGTTCTTGTGCGCAGGCGCGCCGATACCCGGCGCACTGGTCGAGCGCGCGCGCCTGGCGCTGGGGGCGAAGATCGTCTCCGCGTGGGGCATGACGGAACTCGGTGCGGTGACGCTCACCGGTCTGGACGACGACGATGAACGCGCATCCACGACCGACGGCGTGCCGCTGCCTGGCGTGGAAGTGAAGGTCGTGGACGAGAGCGACCGCGCGCTGCCGCCGAACGTAGCGGGCCGGCTTTTCGTGCGCGCATGCTCGGGTTTCGGCGGCTATCTCAAGCGCGCGCACCTGAATGCTACGGATGCCGAAGGCTGGTTCGACACCGGCGACCTCGCGATTGTCGACGAGCGCGGCTATATCCATATCAGCGGGCGCAGCAAGGACGTGATCATTCGCGGCGGCGAGAACATTCCCGTGGTCGAGATCGAGTCGCTGCTCTACCGCCATCCGGCCGTTGCTCAAGTGGCGATCGTCGCGTACGCGGACGAGCGGCTGGGCGAGCGCGCGTGCGCCGTGGTGGTGGCGCGGCCTGGCGCGGCTGTCGATCTGCCCTCGCTCGTCGCATTCCTCAAGTCGCACAAGGTCGCCGTGCAGTATTTGCCCGAACGGCTATTGCTGCTCGATGCCATGCCGACCACGCCCGCAGGCAAGGTGCAAAAGTTCCGTTTGCGCGAAATGCTGCGTGAAGCCGACGTCAGAGAAACTGCCGGAACATCCAGTAAAGACCCGCAGCCAGCGCAATGGAAGCCGGCAACGTGAGCACCCACGCAAGCACGAGATTGCGCACGGTCCCCCACTGCAGGCCCGAGCCGTTCGCGGCCATCGTGCCCGCTACGCCCGAGGCGAGCACGTGCGTGGTCGACACCGGCATTCCGTAGACGTCGGCCATGCCTATGGTGATCATGGCCACGGCCTCCGCCGAGGCGCCCTGACCATAGGTGAGATGCTGCTTGCCGATCTTCTCGCCCACCGTCACGACAATGCGCTTCCAGCCCACCATCGTGCCGAGACCGAGCGCCACGGCCACGGCCACCTTCACCCATGTTGGAATGAACTTGGTCGAGTGGTCCATCTGCTGGCGGAAGGTTTCGAGCACCCTGGCGTCAGCGGGTGACATCGGCGGCGCCTTCGCCTTCTGCATCAGCCGGATCGCTTCGCTCGCGACATACATGTTGTTGCGCACGTTGTCGACGATTGTGTCGGGCACCGTCGCCATCGAGCCGGACAGCGCCACTTGGTCGCCGATGGTGTCGGTGAGCTGGCGCAGCGCGGGCAGCGTGGCGGGCGTGAGCTTGCGTGTGCGCACGAACGCTTCGACCTCGGCGCGGGCGTTGTCGGGCGGCGCGCCGTTAGCGTAGCGGCCGAGCGTGGCAGACGCCTCACGCGCCACGACCACGAACGCCGCGGTTTCCTCGGGCGTGACAGCCTTGTTGAGCGCATAGGCGGTAGGCACGACGCCGATCAGGATCAACATGATGAGGCCCATGCCTTTCTGGCCGTCGTTCGACCCGTGGGCGAACGAAACGCCGGTGCAGGTGAGGATGAGCAGCGTGCGGATCCAGAGCGGCGGCGGCTGGTTGGACTTGGGCTCGGCATACAGCGCGGGCACGCGCACGAGCAGCTTGAGCACGAGGAGCAGCAGCGCGGCCAGGACGAAGCCGGCCACGGGCGAGAACAGCAGCGCCTTGCCTACGCCCAGCGCCTGGTCCCAGTCCACGCCGCTCGTGCCGGACGGCCCGCTGATGAACTGGTTCATGATGCCCACGCCGATGATCGAGCCCACGAGCGTATGCGAACTGGATGAAGGCAGCCCGAAATACCAGGTGCCGAGATTCCAGACGATGGCAGCGATCAGGAGTGCGAACACCATGGCGAAGCCCGCACCGCTGCCCACCTGAAGGATGAGCTCCACCGGCAGCAGTTGCAGGATGCCGAACGCGACGGCGCCGCTCGAAACGAGCACGCCGATGAAATTCCACGCGCCCGACCACACCACGGCGAGATGCGGATCGAGTGAGTTCGTATAGATGACGGTGGCGACGGCGTTGGCGGTGTCGTGAAAGCCGTTCACGAACTCGAAGCCGAGCGCGATGATGAGCGCGAGCCCGAGCAGAACGAAGGGCAGCGCCGAACTCTCGCGAACGGCGCGCAAATCGACGACGAGATGATCGATGACATAGATCGCTCCGGCCGCGATGATGGCGAGAAATACGGCGACGCCGATGCCGCGGCGGCGTGCGCTTGGCGCGCGGGAGGGGGACAAGGGTATGTCCGGCATGAAAGCGATGCTCTGGTCAATCCGCTTCGGGAAGCGCCTCGACGCAGCGTATGCGTGTTAGCAAACGCGCGTGGCGCGATGCCGCGCCGGCACGCCAGAACGGCGATTGGGACGAGACGGTGCAGTGTCGCACAATTGACAAAGATCAGACACGGACGTGGCGTCGCACCTGCAGGCACGGGGCGCCCCCGTGAGTGTTTTTGTGACTTTTCACAATCACGTTATCCGCTTTCCCAGTTCTCCAGGCGCGGGCAAGTCCGTAGTATGGGCATGAAACGCGGCACCCTTGCAAACAAGCCGCGATCCGAATTCATGGAGACGAACGTGTCGAAAGCCCCCTGGCTCGCCAGCTACGGCGAGATTCCCGCTACTATCAATCCCGATCTGCATCCGTCGCTCGCGCACATGTTCGACGAAGCGATGCGCGAACACGCGCACCGGCCGGCATTGCGCGCGGGAGATGCCACGCTCAGCTACGCCGACGTCGATCGTCTCTCGCGCAATTTCGCGGCGTACTTGCAGCGCGCGGGCGTGAAGAAGGGCGACCGCGTCGCCGTGATGTTGCCAAACCTGCTCGCTTTCCCCATTGCGCTGATCGGCATCGTGCGTGCCGGAGCGGTGCAGGTGAATGTGAATCCGCTCTATACGCCGCGCGAGCTTCAGCATCAGCTCGTAGATTCCGGCGCGCAAACGCTCGTGGTGTTCGACGGCGCGCTGCCGACTTTCGAGGCAATCAAGGCGAATACGGCCGTGCAAACCGTGTTGAGCGTGGCCGCAAGCGATTGCGCGGGCAGCGAGCGCGAACCGCAGCCCGGCTCGTTCGCCGCGGCGCTCGAGCAAGGTGCAACCTTGCCGTTCGAAGCCCCCACGCTGTGCGGCGACGACGCGCTCTTCCTGCAATACACGGGTGGCACGACCGGGCTTTCCAAGGGCGCGCTGCTCACGCATCGCAACCTGGTCGCCAATGTCGAGCAGTTCAAGACCTTCATGCCGGGCTTCATGAACCCAGGCGAAGAAGTCGTCGTGACGGCGCTGCCGCTTTATCACATCTTCGCGCTGACGGTGAATCTCATCGTCTACTTCTCGATTGGCGCGCAGAACTGGCTCGTTGCGAATGCGCGCAATCTCGACGGCCTGATCGACGTGTTCAAGGCCGCGCGGCCCACGAGCTTCATGGGCGTGAATACGCTCTATGCGGGGCTCGTTGCGCATCCGCGCATTGGCGAGGTCGATTTTTCGCGGCTGCGGCTCGCGGGCGGCGGCGGCGCGGCGGTCATTTCCACCGTGTCCGAGCGCTGGCAGGCGATTACCGGCGGCTTCATCCGCGAAGGCTATGGGCTTTCGGAGACGAGCCCCGTGGTGTCGTTCAACCCAGGGAGCGTCGACCGCTTCACGGGCACGACGGGGCTGCCGGTGCCATCCACCGACGTCAAGCTGATGAACGACGGCGTCGAGGCAGCGCCGGGAGAGCCTGGCGAGATTTGCGCGAAAGGCCCCCAGGTGATGCAGGGCTACTGGAACCAGCCCGAGGCTACGCGCGCTGCATTCACCGACGACGGCTACTTTCGCACCGGCGACGTGGGCGTCTTCGACGCGCAAGGCTTCCTGCGCATCGTCGATCGCTCGAAGGACATGATCCTCGTGTCGGGCTTCAACGTGTATCCGAATGAAATCGAGGCGGTCGTGACCGCAATGCCGGGCGTGGCCGAATGCGCGTGCGTGGGCGTGGCCGACGAGCGAAGCGGCGAGGCCGTACGTGTGTTCGTGGTGCCCGCGCGTGAAGCGGTGCTGAGCGAGGAGGCGGTGATCGCGCATTGCCGCGCGCAACTCGCGGCGTACAAGGTGCCGCGCGTGGTGAGCTTCGTGGAGGCGCTGCCGAAGTCGACGGTAGGGAAGATCTTGCGGCGGGAGCTGCGCGACGCGGCGGCGTGAAACGTGTGAAAGCGAAAAGAGCGCGCCGCGACAATCAGCGCTCCGCGCTCTTCGCCTTTTTCACACCCAATCGTCCCTTCCTTTCCTTCTTTTTTCCGTCGCGCTCCGAACCCTGCGTCGCTGAACGCAGCTTGAGCGCGATATCGAGCCTGGCAATCCATTGCGCGTCGTCGAGCTTCGCGCCCAGCAGCGTTTCAATGCGCTCAAGCCGGTAATCGAGCGTATTCGGATGCACACCTAACGTTTCTGCCGTCTGCCTGCGGCGCTGGCCGCTTGCGAACCACGCTTGGAGCGTGGCGAGCAGGTCCGCTTCCGTCGCCAGTTGCTCGGCGAGCGAAACGAGGTAGCGCAGAACGTTGGCGCTACTGCGCACACTCTCCTCGATGGCGATAGACGAAAAGCGGTGCACGCAAAGGACGTTGCCGAATTCGTCGCCAATGTCGTTGTCGTCATTCGCGCTGCTGCCGCGCGGCGCGAAGTCCACGGCCTTCAGCGCTTCTTCCACCGAGGCCGCCCAGCCGCGCGCCCCTTCATTCATGAGCCCGATGCCGATGCTGCGCACGCGCGGCTCGGCACGAGAGAGCGCGGCCGCGTGCTCGGCCGCGCGCTGATCGTTGCGCGTCATCGAATCGCCGCGCACGCACGGCAGCCAGAACACCAGCCGCTCGCGATGCCACACGCGCACGAGCGCGTCGGGCTTCAGTTCGAAGTGACGCGCGGCGCTGAGCGCGAAACGATCGAGCGCATCCTCGCGCACCGAAGGCGCGTGATCGCGCAAGTCCAGATCGACGGCGAGCGCGATACGCGGCAGCGTGGCGTCGAGGCCGAGCGCCTCGACGGTCTCGCGAAAGCGCGCGGCGTCGTCCGGGGCATGGAACACGAGGTCGTAGAGCTGCTGCAGCAGCGAGCCGCGCCAGCGCGCCTGCTGATGCTGCTCGTCGAGATAGGCTTCGGCAATGTGCTCGGCCATTGCATCGAAGTAATCGAGCAGATAAGGCGAAATATCGAACAGCAACTCGTGCGCGAGCGCCGGGTCCGCTTCGGCAAGCTCCGTGCAGGTGCGCCAAAGCTCGCGCGCGCCGAGACGAAACGCGCGCAGCAGCGAGCGCAGCGGCACATTCTGGTGCACGCGGCGGCGCGCGAACGCCGCAGTCTGGTCCATGACTTCGGCGGAGGGCTGCGTGCCGTCGAGCAGGCACTGGAACCATAGGCCCGCGGAAAACGCGATCGAGGAGAAGATATCCTTGCGCGCCGCCGCTGAGAGCGTGCTATAGCCTTCGAGCGAGAGCAGCGTGTCGTAGGTGCGCTGAACGGCCTTGGGCTGGGTTTTGGCGAGCGTGCGCAGCTTGCTGCGCAGGCGTGGGCTGATGGCGGGAACGAGGGGCGGCACGGTGAGTTCGCGAGATTCGCGCGGATTCGTTGAGGCGATACCCGCGAGTGTACTCAGCGCCGTGCCGCTGCGTCGAGGGGTTGAGGGGGAACCGGGAGCCATCCGAACGGCCCCCGCTAACCGATCAGAACAACAGCGCGATACCCGCCATGCCGACGAACTGCGAGCGCGTGGACGAGGGCGTGGCGTTCTGCGAGTCGCCCACGGCCGGGCTCGCGTTGACGATGTTGCCCGCGCCGTTCGCGCCGAGCGTCTGGCCGCCCGCGTGCTGGTAGGCCTGCAGGGCGTAGAGCGTGGTGCGCTTCGAGAGGTGGTATGCCTCCTTGAGTGAGTATTGCTGGTAGCGCGCCGCGCTCGTGATGCCGTTGGCCTGCGAAGCGAGCGTGTAAGCGAAGCCGCCGCCCACGTCGAAGGCCGGCGTGAAGCGATACACCGCGAGCGCCGCCCAGGTGTTGAAGATGGCCGTGTCGTGGAAGATCGACTTGCCGCCCGCGATGTACTGAACGTTCGAATACGAGGCGCCGACGATCAGGTTGCCGATCGTGTAGTTGCCGGCCGCCGCGATGTGCTGGACCGCGCTTGCGGAGACATAGCCCGTGTTCAGTGAGGACTTGCCGAAGCTGCCGGTGGACGAGCTGTCGAAGCCGCTCGTCAGCTGCGCGTTGTCCATGCGCAGGATGGCCGCCGCGAGGCTCAACGGGCCGGCGGAATAGCGCAGCGCGGCGCTCCACGTCTGACCCTTGCCGGTGCTGCCCGCAATGCCGCCGAGCGCGTACATGGCGCTTGCCTGCACGCCGTAAAAGGTCGGCGAGGTGTAGGTGGCCGAATTGTTGATGCGCACGGTCGTGTCGAGACCGTCGATGTCGCCGGGGTGCGCGCCGGTCGCGCCGGTGAGCCAGGCGCTACCCGTGAGCGGGCCGACGAACAGGTAATACGGCGTGTACTGGCGGCCGGCCGTGAACGTGCCCAGATTCTGGTTTTGCAGGCCGACGTAGGCCTGGCGATTGAAGATCAGTCCGCTCGACGAAAGGGCGCCGCTGTTGAGGTCGAAGCCGTTTTGCAGGTCGAAGATCGCGAACGTGCCGCCGCCGAGATCCTCCTTGCCCTGCAAGCCGAACTTCGACGCATACAGGTTGCCCTGGCGCAGATAAACGTTCGAGTGACCGTTCTGGTTGTTGACGTAAGTGATGGCGTCGTCGACGGCGCCGTAGAGTGTGACGCTGCTTTGCGAAAATGCGGGGCTCGCCACAAGGGCTGCGCCAGTCGCGACAAGCGTACCAAGACCAAGGCCTGTTTTCTTCATCGTCGTGTGTCTCCGGTGAGATTTGGACTGCTTATTGTTTTCTTTGCTACGCCGCCCGATTTTCAGGTCGATGCGGCGTGCGTACTGCTGCGGGAAGTGACTAAATCGACTGCGTGTACATCAATCTTGCAGTTCGTGCGCCCCCTTTGCGGCAAGCGCACGCTGGCGCGCTTGCGCCGCGAGGCGCACAGCGGCGTTGGGCGCGCCGTAGCCGTCGTAGCCGCCGCGCCGCTCCACGATCTCCAGGAAGAAGCGCTGGTCGAGCGTTTCCGTGTAGGCGTGCAGGAACTCGCCGCCGCGTTCGTCGCGGTCGTAGAGCAGGTTGTGCTCGCGCAGCGCGTCGAGAAACTCGGGGTCGAGGGCGTGGCGCGCGTCGAGATCGTCGTAGTAATTTGCCGGCACGCGCAGGAGCGGCACGCCGGCCGCCTCGAACTCGGTCACCGCGCGGAAGATGTCGCTCGTGTTGAACGCCACATGGTTCAGGCCCGTGCCGTGGTAGGCGCGCACGGTTTCCGCCGCGGCTGTGTGCTGGTCCACCGAGGCGTTGAGCACGACGCGCAGCCCGCGGTCGCGGCTCATGAGCGCGCGGCTGCGCACGAGCCCATACGGATCGGGCAGCAGCACGGCGGGCGTAGCTTCGAGCCCGAACACCGACTTCAGGAACAACACCCAGGAGTCGAACGAGCCGGCCGGCAGCGAAAGGCTCACATGATCGATGCCCGAGATCGGGCCTACCTCGACCGGGCCATCGATATCGGTGAGCGCGAAATCGGCTTCGAAGAGCGTGGGCTGACCCGGCTCCTCGTTAACGAAATAGTTAAGACTGCCGTCCGGCCCCTGGACGGCGGGCACCACGCGCTCGTTCGGACCCACGCGGCCCGAGAACGGCTGGTAGCCGAAACCCGCGGCGCGTTCGAGCGCCTGGCGTGCATCGTCCACGCGAAACGCCGATGCGCACAGCGAGAGCCCATGACGCTGGAAAAAGGCGTCGGCGAACGAGTCGGGCTCGGCGTTCAGCACGATGGCGGCCGAGCCGTGCTGATAGAGCGTTACATCCTTCGAGCGATGCTGGCCCGCGCGGCGGAAATGCAGCGTTTCGAGCCAGTTCGCCACGTGCGCGCGCGCCGTGTCGTCCACGGCGAATTCGAGGAACTGCCACTGCGCGTGCGCGGGCGCGGCGCTCGGATGGTAGAGCGCGCTCGCTTCGACATGCTCCGCTTGCAGCGTCTCGCGCGTGAGCGATTCGAGCAGCAGCAGCGAGCGATGACCGTCGGCGGCCGTGGCGGCGGGCGGCGCGCCGCGAAAGCCGTCGTTGAAGATTTCGAGCGAGAGCGGGCCCGTGTAGCCGCTTTTCACCACCTGCGCCGTGAAATCGGCAAGCGCGAAGTCGCCCTGGCCCGGGAAGCAACGATAGTGCCGGCTCCATTCGAGCACGTCCATCTGCATTCTCGGCGCGTCGGCGATCTGCACGAAGCCGATGCGTTCGCCCGGAATCGCGGCGATACCGTCGGGCGTGTCGTCGAGCGAGAGCGTGTGGAAGCTGTCCAGCGCGAGCGTGAGGTTCGCGTGATTCACCGTGTTGACGATCCGCCACGCGTGGCCATAGGTGCGCACGTGGCGTCCCCACGCGAGCGCTTCATAGCAGATCGTCACGCCTGCCTCAGCGGCGGCTTGCGCGAGCGCGCCGAGCTGCTCGGCGGCGAGGCCGTCGTCGCAGATCGTTTCGGGCGAGACGTTGCTGCACACCAGCAAACGATCCGTGCCCAGTTGGTGCATCACGTCGAACTTGCGCTTCACGCGTTCGACGTTGCGTGCGAGGCGCTCGGGCGCGACGCCCTCGAAATCGCGGAACGGCTGGTACAGCACGATATCGAGCCCGAGATCGCCAGCCATGCGGCGCACGTCGGCGGGTGAGCCTTCGAAATAGAGCAGATCGTTTTCGAAGATCTCGACGGCATCGAAACCCGCGGCGCGGATGGCGGCGAGCTTTTCGGCGAGCGTGCCGCTGATCGACACCGTGGCGATCGAGCGGCGCAGCGCGCGAGAGGGGGTGTGGAGCGGCTTGGACATGGGCATGGCGAACGGGCTGACTGCAACTGCGGTGTTGAACAAGGGTCCGGCGCGGCGGCGTGGGGCGGGCGATTAACTCACTGGCGCACCGCAGGCACACTTGCCGCTGGAGTGTCCGAAGGATACGCCAAACTAACTAGTTAGTACAAATTCTGGCAAACCCCAGGTGACCGCTGGACCGCTTCGCGGCACACTTGCGACCATGCGGTGAAGCATGCGTCGGTTGCTCAGTATGCGCCGCGCCGGTCGTCAAGTTGTTCTGGAGTGTGTGTAATGGGAATGCCTTCGGTACTGGTCCTGAACGGGCCGAACCTGAATCTGCTGGGAACGCGGGAGCCCGCGATCTACGGCGCTGAAACGTTAGATGACGTTGCCAACCTGTGCCGCGAAGCGGCGGGGCGTCTTGGGCTCGAGATCGATTTTCGCCAGTCGAACGCCGAGCATCAGTTGATCGACTGGATTCACGAAGCGCGTACGCGCGCAGACGGCATCGTCATCAATCCGGCGGCCTATACGCATACGTCGGTGGCGATTGCCGATGCGCTTTCCGCGATCGCAAAGCCCGTGATCGAGGTCCATATTTCGAACGTGCACAAGCGCGAGGCGTTCCGGCACCATTCCTTCGTTTCGCCGATCGCAGAGGCGATCATCGTTGGCTGCGGCACGCAGGGGTATGTGCTCGCGCTGGAGCGCATGGCTACGCTGCTCGCGAAAAAGGTGGCGAAATGAGCGCGCAGAACTCAGGCAAAACGAACGCGCTCGGCGCGCGTGCAACCGCCCATTCATTTCTCTGCGGGCTGATCGGCTCCGGCATTAGCGGCTCGCTAACGCCCGCAATGCAGGAGCAGGAAGGCCGCGAACTCGGCTTCAACTATGTGTACCGGCGCATCGACCTCGAAGCGCTGAAGCTCACGCCCGCCGCGCTCCCCGAGTTGTTGCTCGCCGCCGAGCGCATGGGTTTCGACGGCCTGAACATCACGTATCCGTGCAAGCAGGCCGTGATCGAACTGCTCGACGAACTCTCCGACGACGCCCGCGCGCTGGGCGCCGTGAACACGGTGTTGTTCCGCGACGGCAAGCGCATCGGCCACAACACCGACTGGTCGGGTTTCGCGCGCGCGTTCCAGCGCGGCCTGCCCGATGTCTCGCTCGAGGCGGTGGTGCAACTGGGTGCCGGCGGCGCGGGCGCGGCAGTCGCGCACGCAGCGCTGCAGATGGGCGCCCAGACGCTCACGCTGTTCGACGTGGATGGATCGCGCGCCGAATCGCTCGCCAGCGAACTGCAGGCGCGCTTCCCGGCGGCCCGTGTGAGCGCGGGCGGCGATTTGCGCGAAGTGCTCCAGCATGCCACGGGTCTCATCCACGCCACGCCCACCGGCATGGCGAAGCTGCCCGGCATGCCGTTGCCTGCGGAATATCTGCACGAGCGGCTGTGGGTGGCCGACATCGTGTATTTCCCGATCCGCACGGCGCTGCTCGAAGCGGCCGAGGCGCGCGGCTGCCGCACGCTCAGCGGCGGCGGCATGGCGGTGTACCAGGCAGTGGATGCGTTCCGGCTGTTCACGGGCGTCGAGCCCGACGCGGAACGCATGTATGCGCATCTGCAATCCATGCTGGCGGCCAACGCCGGCGCATAACAAACAGTTTGGAGAGAGACATGGCACCACCCGTATCCACGGGGCGCGGCGACGCGCCGGCCCTTTCCGCAGCAACGCCCGCGGAGGGCGCGATGCGCCGCTCGAAGGCGCGCTATCGCATCCTGGGCCTGCTGGCCGTCGGCACGATGATCAATTACCTCGATCGCACCGTGCTCGGCATCGCGGCGCCACAGCTCACAAAGGAGCTGGGCATCAACGCGGCGCTCATGGGCGTCGTGTTCTCGGCGTTCTCCTGGAGCTATGTCGTCGCGCAGATTCCCGGCGGCGTGTTCCTCGACCGCTTCGGCAGCAAGTTCACCTACTGGCTTTCGATGACGCTCTGGTCGATGTGCACGCTCGCACAGGGCTTCATCAGCGGCGTGGGCGCGCTGTTCGCGTGCCGTCTGGGTTTGGGCGCCGCCGAGTCGCCGTGCTTCCCGACCAACAGCCGCGTGGTCGCCACGTGGTTCCCGCAAAGCGAGCGCGCGTTCGCCACCGGCACCTATACAGTGGGCGAGTATGTCGGCCTTGCGTTCTTTAGCCCGTTCCTCTTCGCGCTGATGGGCGCTTACGGCTGGCGCTCGCTGTTCTACGTGGTGGGCGCCGTGGGGATCGCGTTCGGTGCCGTGTGGTGGTTCCTGTATCGCGAGCCGCACGAACACCCCGCAGCCAACCGCGCCGAACTCGATTACATCGAGGCGGGCGGCGGTCTCGCTCGCCACGAGCGCAAGGCCGACGCGCAACCCGCAGGCGAGAAAAAGCAGGGCTTCGACTGGCGCATGGCCGGCCAGCTGGTGCGCCGCCGCCAGCTTGCGGGCATCTGCCTCGGGCAGTTCGCGGGCAACTCCACGCTCGTGTTCTTCCTCACGTGGTTCCCGACCTACCTCGCCACCGAACGCCACATGGGCTGGCTCAAGATCGGCTTCTTCGCGATCATGCCGTTCATTGCCGCCTCCATTGGCGTGATGTTCGGCGGCACGTTCTCGGACTGGATGCTGCGCCGCGGCATCTCGGCCAACGTGGCGCGCAAGCTGCCGATCATCGCCGGACTGCTGCTCGCCTCGACCATCATTCTCGCGAACTTCGTGGACAGCAACGTGGCCGTCATCGCGATCCTTTCGGTGGCGTTCTTCGCGCAGGGCATGGCCGCGCTCGGCTGGACGCTCGTTTCGGATATCGCGCCGGCTGGCATGCTCGGACTCACGGGCGGCATCTTCAACCTTGCCGCCAATCTCGCGGGCATCATCACGCCGCTGGTGGTCGGGCTGATCGTCGGCGCAACGGGCTCGTTCGTCTGGGCGCTCGTGTTCATCGGCGTGATCGCGCTGATCGGCGCGGCCTCGTATATCTTCATCGTGGGCGATATCAAGCGCATCGAGTTGTAAGGCGCGCAAGCCGCGTCCGGGCGGCTTCGAGCTGGATTGCGGGGCGCGGCGCCTGAGAAAGGGCCGCGCCCCGCATGCTAGAATCGCCCGCATTCCTTCCCTGCTGCGGGCCACAAAAACATGGCAAGACCGGCGGCTTCGGCCGAACGCAACGTTGCTCAATCCGAAAGCCGGCGCAAGTACGATCCCGAGCAGACCAAGCGCAATATCCTCGAAGTCGCGACCGCCGAGTTCTCGGCGATGGGTCTCGCCGGTGCGCGAGTCGACGCGATTGCCGAGCGCACCAACACCACCAAGCGCATGCTGTACTACTACTTCGGCAGCAAGGAAGGGTTGTACGAAGCGGTGCTCGACAAGGTCTACGGCGACATTCGCGCGCTCGAGCTGGACCTGCATATCGACGAACTGGACCCTACCGAAGGCCTGCGGCGGCTTGTCGAATTCACTTTCGACTATCACGACCGCCACCGCGACTTCGTGCGCCTCGTGACGATCGAGAACATTCACGGCGCGAAGTACATCGAGCGCCTGAAGACCTTCCGCAGCCGCAACGCCAGCGCGATCCGCACGATCGAAGACCTGCTCGCGCGCGGCGTGGCAAGCGGTGCGTTCCGCGACGACATCGATCCGATCGACCTGCACTTGCTCATCAGCTCGATGTGCTTTCACCGCGTGGGCAACCGCCACACGTTCGGCGCGGCGTTCGGGCGTGATCCGTCGCATCCGCGCCTGCGCGCGCGCCATCGCGAGATGGTCGTCGACGCCACGCTGCGCTTCGTGAAGAAGTAAGCCGGACCTGGGGACGCGGCCGCCCTGGCCGCTTCGCGCTTGCCCGCCGATGCACGACGCATGGATCAAGCAAGGGTCAAACATGGGTCAAGGCGCGCCCGCATCCTCGTAGAGCGCCGCGCAGTGCTGCCAAAACGCTCCGGCGAGCGCTGCAAATTCATCTCCAAAAGCCCGGTGAGCCCCGTCCTGCGTGGCTGTCAGCTAACCTTCCTTATCACAAAAAAGTACGCAAACGCATTACACTACGGCGGTCAAGGCCGCCGCGCGCGGTCTCGCCGTGCGCCGCCGCGCCCCGCCTCGCCGGCAGGGGCGGTGCGCCGGTCCACGCCACCGGAGAGCCCCAAGCGCAATGAGCACCGCCATGCCCCGTTCCGGCCAAGCCGGCCTGCCTCGACAGACTCAAGGTCGTTACACCCTCGGCACGCGCATCGTCCTCAGCTTCGGCTTGCTGTTCGTGCTGATGCTCGCCACGGCCGCCATCTCCTGGGACCGGCTGCGCGCCATCGACAGCGAGGCGATGAGCCTCACGCACGATTCGGTGCCGGGCCTGTTCTACGCGACCTCCATGCGCGCGGCGGCCAATCAGACCTACAGCCTCGTGGAGCGTGCGGCCTTCGTCGACGCCGATGCGGACAGCGTTGCGCGCGATGTCGCCGCGTTGCCCACGGCGATGGCGCAGGTCGAGGAGAATGCGCGGCAATACGAGCGCTCGCTCTTTCGCGCCGACGACCGCGAGCGCTTCCAGCGCTTTCGCGACGCCTACGCGCGCTATCTGCCGATGGCGAAAGCGGTGGCCAGCCAGTTGCCCGCGTCGCGCCCGGCAGCGCAGGCCGCGTTCATGCAGATCGGCCCGGTATGGCAGGAGGTGCTCGCCACGGCCAACGCGCTCGTCGACGAAAACCGTCAGCAGGCCGACGAGTCCGCTCAGACCATTCGCAGTTCGGTCACGGGTACGGAAATCACACTCGCCACGGCACTCGCTGTCGTGCTGCTCGCCGCGCTCGCTACGGGCTACGCGCTGTACCGCGCGATCACCGTGCCGATGGCGCGCCTCGTGGAAGTGCACGACTCCATGCGCACCGGCAACCTCTCGCAGCGTCTCGCGTTGAACCGCGGCGACGAATTCGGCGTGCTGGAAGACGGCTTCAACCGCATGAGCGACGAACTGGCGAGCCTCGTGGCCCAGGCGCAGAAGTCGTCGCTGCAGGTTACGACCTCGGTGGCCGAAGTGGCCGCGACCTCGAAGGAACAGCAGGCCACGGCGAGCGAGACGGCCGCCACCACGACCGAGATCGGCGCCACTTCGCGTGAGATTTTCGCCACGGCGCGCGACCTCGTGCGCACCATGAGCGAGGTGGCGACGGTGGCCGAGCAGTCGGCGGGGCTCGCCAGCACGAGCCAGAGCGGCCTCACGCATATGGAAGACACCATGCGCAGCGTGATGGAAGCGGCGGGCTCGGTGAACGCCAAGCTCGCCATCCTCAACGAAAAGGCCGTGAGCATCAATCAGGTCGTGGCGACGATCACGAAGGTGGCCGACCAGACCAACCTGCTTTCGCTGAACGCGGCGATCGAAGCGGAGAAGGCGGGCGAATACGGGCGCGGCTTCTCGGTGGTCGCCACCGAAATCCGCCGCCTCGCCGACCAGACGGCCGTGGCCACTTACGACATCGAGCAGACCGTGAAGGAGATCCAGTCGGCCGTCTCGGCGGGCGTGATGGGCATGGACAAGTTCGCTGAAGAAGTGCGGCGCGGCATGCACGACGTGCAAGCCGTGGGCGCGCAGCTTTCGCAGATCATCGGTGCCGTGCAGACGCTCGCGCCGCGCTTCCAGGTCGTGAACGACGGCATGCAGGCGCAGGCCACGAGCGCCGAGCAGATCACCCAGGCGCTCACGCAGCTTTCCGAAGCCGCCCAGCAGACGGCGGAGTCGCTGCGCCAGTCGTCGCAGGCCATCGACAATCTCACGCTCGTCGCCAACGAACTGCGCACCGGCGTGTCGCGGTTCAGGATCGAGGCGTGACGCGGGAGCCGCGATGCTCTTCCTGGTGTTCGAACTGGACGGCGAGCGCTACGCGCTCGATGCCCGCGAGATCGCGCACGTGCTGCCGCTCGCTCCCGTGCGCGCGTTTCCGGGCACGCCCGCGTATATCGCCGGCGTGATCGACTACGAGGGCGCGCCCGTGCCCGTGGTCGATCTGCCGATGCTCGCGCTCGGGCGGCCCGCGCGCGCGCTCATGTCCACGCGGCTCGTGCTCGTGTATGACCGCGAGGACGACGCTGGCGCGGCCGCCTCTCAGGTGCCGCCGCGCCGCCTCGCGCTGCTGCTCGAAAGCGCGACGCGCACGCAGTCGATCGCGCCCGAGTGCTTCGCCGAAGGCGGCATCGCCACGCCCGAAGCGCGGTGGCTTGGGCCCGTGGCGCGCGACGAGCGCGGTTTTGTCCAGTGGGTGAAAGTTGCCCAACTGCTCGACGCGCGCGTGCGTGCGCTGCTCTTTCCCGACCCGCCTTCGTGGCAAGGCGCGGCATGAGACAGGTCGACCCGCGCTTCGCCGCCTGGTTGCTCGAAGAAACCGGCATCGACGCCGAATCGCTGGGCGCCAACGCGCTCGCGCGCGCGGTGGGCGCACGGGCGGCGGTGACGCTCGAGGTTCAGGCGGACCTGCATCCGGCCGAGACGCGCAGGGAGTGGATGAGCGGCGCCGTGCTGCCTGAATGGGCGCGCGAAGCGTACTGGCAGCGACTCGCGACCACGCCGGCCGAGCGCCAGGCGCTGATCGACGCGCTCGTGGTGCCCGAGACCTGGTTTTTTCGCGAGCGCGAGGCCTTCGCCGCGCTCGCGCGCCTCGGTGCGAAGCGGCTGGCCGCGCAGCCGGGCGAAGTGCTGCGCGTGCTGAGCGCGCCGTGCTCGAGCGGCGAGGAGCCTTACTCGGCGGCGATGGCGCTGCTCGACGCGGGGCTCGCGCACGAGCAGTTCGCCATCGACGCGATCGACATCAGTGCGCAGTCCATCGCGGCGGCCGCGCGCGGGGTGTACGGCCGCAATGCGTTTCGCGGCGACGGCCTCGCGTTTCGCGAGCGCTACTTCGAAGCGACGCCCGACGGTTGGCGTATCGCCGCAACAGTGCGGCGCGCCGTGACGTTCGAGCGCGCGAACCTGTTCGAATGGCTCGCCCCGCACCCGGTGCGTTACGACTTCATTTTCTGCCGCAACGTGCTGATCTATTTCGACCGCGCCTCGCAGGACCGCGCCATCGACCTGCTGCGCGCGCGCCTCACGGCGGGCGGCATGATCTTCGTGGGACCGGCGGAAACCGGGCTGATGATGCGGCATGAAATGGTGTCCGCCTATATTCCGCTCGCGTTCGGTTTTCGCACGCCCGAACCCGGCGCGACGACGGATCATCATCCGGCGAGCCCGGCGGCAGCGGTGCCGCCCGCGCTCACGCCGCTGCCGGTGATCGCGGCTACGGCAGCGGCGCCCGCATTCGGCAGCGCGCCGGTGTTCACGCCGCTCGACGCGCCCGTGGCCGCAGCGGCACACCGGGCAAGGCCTGCGCCGCCGCGCCACACGCTGCGGCCGTTGCACGGCGCGCCGGCTCCGCGCGCCGCCGCTGTGGTGCGCGCACCGGCTGCGGGCGCGGAGTGTGTGGGCGCCACGCCCGAAGCCGCGCTCGCCGACGCGCGGCGCTTAGCCGATGCCGGTGCGCTCGACGAGGCCGAACGCCTCGCCGCTCAAGCGGCCAAGGCGCTGGCGCAAAATGCGGACACCTGGTACCTGCTCGGCCTGATCGCCGATGCGCAGGGCCGCGCCGCCGAAGCGCTCGCGCACTATCGCAAGGCCATCTATCTGGAGCCTTCGCACTACGAAGCGCTCACGCATCTGGCTGCGCTGCTCGAAGTGCAGGGCGACGGCGAGGGTGCCCGCCGCCTGATGCGCCGCGCGAAGCGCGTGGCGCAGGAGATGGCACAGCGCGGCGCGGCGGATGCGGGAGGTACCCATGCCTGAGCGCGACTTCACGGAGGACCTGGTGCTCGCAGCGCAACCGCTTGACCCGTGCTGGAAAACCATCGGCACGCTCGGCGACAACTCGTGCCCGCGGCTTCAGACGTGTGTGCGCTGCCTGAATTGCCCGGTTTTCGAAGAGGCGGCGGCGCGCATGCTCGACCGGCCCGCGCCGCTTGCGTCATCTGCGCTAGCGCCCGAACGTGTGCCGGAGTCTGCCGGCCCGCAAACGCGCCACGAAGGCTCGCTCGTATTTCGCGTGGGCGGCGAGTGGCTCGCGCTGCCCGCTACCGCGCTGCGCCATGTGGACGAAGCGCGCGCCATCCACACGTTGCCGCACCGTCGCAGCGCTGCCGTGCTGGGCGTGGTGAACGTGCGCGGCGTGCTCACGCTCGCGGTATCGCTGGCGGCGCTTCTGCGTATCGAAGTTGCGATGCCGCAAGCCGCTACGGCAGGCGCGCAACGGCGCGCCGCCACGCCGCGCCTGCTCGTGACCGAATGGGCGGGTGCGACGACGGCGTTTCCCGTCGACGCCGTGGAGGGCGTCACGAGCTTCGGCGCCGATGCGCTGCTGCCCGCGCCCGCCACGCTTGCGCAGTCGGCTGGGCGGCATGTGCGCGGCGTGACGCACTGGCGCGGGCGTTCGGTGGGCGTGCTCGACGCCGACGTGCTATTCGATGCGCTTGCAAGGAGTTTGCGATGAGCGACGACGAACTGAGCCGCCGCTCGCTGCTCGATCTCTTCCAGGAGGAGGCGGCGGCGCAGACGCGCACGCTTTCCGCCGGCCTGCTCGCGCTCGAATCCGCTCCCGACGATGCCTCTACGCTCGAAGCGTGCATGCGCGCCACGCACTCGCTCAAGGGCGCGGCGCGCATTGTCGGACTGCCGGAGGCGGTCGAGGTGGCGAGCGCGATGGAGGATTGCTTCGTGGCGGCGCAGCGCGGCGAATTGCGCATCGACGCGGCGCGCATCGACGCGCTGCTCGTTGGCATCGACTTGCTGAGCGCGGCGGGCGACGTTGCGGCGGTGCCGATAACGCACGAGGCGGTTGCGGCGTTCGCGGCGCGCCTGCAGGGTGTAGTGCAGCCCGGCGCGGCGAACGCTGACGCCAACGCGAGCGTGCGAATGCCGGAAGCCGACGACCTCGCTGCGCTTGCGGCATCGCTGCGCCTGCCCGAGCCGGAGCACGAATCCGAACCGGAACCTGAGGCCGTGTTATCCGGCGAAGTCGAATCCGCGCCATTGGCGCGGCCCGCGCAGCCCCGTTCAACCGACGCCGAGCGCATGCTGCGCGTGCGCGCCGGCACGCTCGACCGCTTGCTCGGTTTCGCAGGCGAATCGCTGGTGGAGTCGCGCCGCATGCGGCCGTTCGCCGAAGGTCTCTTGCGCACGCGCCGCGCGCAGGGCGACGTGCTCGCGGCGCTGGGGCAGTTCCAGGAACGCCACGCCGATGCGCTCGACGCCGACGCACGCGCCGCGCTCGCCGGCATACGCGATGCGCTGGCGTCGCTGGATCATCAGCTATCCGAACGATTCGACGACATCGACCGCATTGACCGGCGCGGCACTCAACTCGCGCAGCGCCTCTACGACGAGGCCCTGCAATGCCGCATGCGGCCGTTCGGCGACACGGCGCACACGTATCCGCGCGTGGTGCGCGACCTTGCTCGCTCGCTCGGCAAGCGCGTGCGCTTCGCGATTGTCGGCGAGTCGACGCAAGTGGACCGGGACATCCTCGAAATGCTCGACGCGCCGCTCGGCCACCTGCTGCGCAACGCGCTCGATCACGGTATCGAGGACCCCGAAGCAAGGCGGCGCGCCGGCAAGCCCGAAGAGGCAAGTCTCACGCTCGAAGCGCGCCATAGCGCGGGCAAACTGCTGATCGCCGTGGCCGACGACGGCGCGGGTATCGACCTGAACGCGCTGCGCACGAGCATCGTCGCTCGCTCGCTCGCGCAGCCCCAGGCCGTTGCCGCGATGTCCGACGCCGAACTGTTCGACTTCCTGCTGCTGCCGGGCTTCTCGATGCGCGACACCGTGACCGACGTGTCGGGCCGCGGCGTCGGCCTCGACGCCGTGCAGAACTTCGCGAAGGCCGTGCGCGGCACCGTGCGCATCGAGAGCGCGGCGGGGCAGGGCACGCGCTTCGTGCTGCAGTTGCCGCTCACGCTCTCGGTGGTGCGCAGCCTGATCGTCGAGGTCGCGGGCGAAGCCTATGCATTTCCGCTCGCGCACGTGCGCCGCGCGCTCAGCGTGCCGCGCAGCACGATCGAAATGCTCGAAGGGCAGCAGCACATTGCCTTCGAAGGGCGGCCGGTGGGACTCGTCACCGCGCGCCAATTGCTCGGGGCAGGCGCCGAACCCGCGGCCACGGAAGACCTGAACGTGGTGCTGGTGGGCAGCGAGGCGGGCCTCTATGGCGTGGCCGTGGACCGCTTCGCGGGCGAGCGCACGCTCGCCGTGCAGCCGCTCGATGCGCGTCTGGGCAAGGTGCGCAACGTCTCGGCGGCGGCGTTGCTCGACGACGGCGAGGTCGCGCTGATCGTCGACGTGGAGGACATCGTGACGTCGGTTGCGCGACTCGTGCGCGACGGTCAGCTCGCGGGCGTGGCGCGCGGCGCAGCCCTTGACGGTGCGCGCGCACGCAAGCGTATTCTCGTTGTCGAGGACTCCTTGACGGTGCGCGAGCTGGAGCGCAAGCTGCTCGAAAAGCGCGGCTATGACGTGACCGTGGCGGTGGACGGCATGGACGGCTGGAACACCTTGCGCAATGCGCACTTCGACCTGGTGATCACCGACGTCGACATGCCGCGCATGGACGGCATCGAACTCGTCATGATGATCAAGGGCGACGCGATGCATCGCAACGTGCCGGTGATGATCGTCTCGTACAAGGATCGTGAAGACGACAGGCGGCGCGGCCTCGACGCGGGCGCCGACTACTATCTGACCAAGGGCAGCTTCCACGACGAAGCGCTGCTCGACGCCGTAAGCGACCTGATCGGGGAGTCGACAGGATGAAAATCGGTATCGCCAACGACATGCCGCTCGCCGTCGAGGCGCTGCGTCAGGCCATTGCGACGCGGCACGGCCATCGCGTGCTGTGGGTCGCCGCGAACGGCGAGGAAGCCGTGCAGTTCTGCGCGGCGCAAGTGCCCGACGTGATCCTCATGGATCTCGTGATGCCGAAGATCGACGGCGTGGAGGCCACGCGGCAGATCATGGCGCGCTCGCCGTGCCCCATTCTGATCGTGACGAGCAGCGTGGGCGCGAACGCCTGGCGCGTGTACGAGGCGATGGGCGCGGGCGCGCTCGATGCCGTGGACACCCCCACGCTCGCCGGGCCCGACACGCGCCGCACGATGGACCTGTTGCTCGCGAAGATCGAGCAGATCGGGCGCGTATCCGGCGCGCCCGATTTCACCGCGCGCGCGCCGGCCGCAACTGCGCCAGGCATGCCGAAGGCGCCGCTCGTTGCGATCGGCGCCTCGGCGGGCGGACCCAGCGCGCTCGCCGCCGTGCTCGGCGCGCTGCCTGCCGGTTTCGGCGCGGGCATCGTGATCGTGCAGCACGTGGACCAATCGTTCGCGGCGGGCATGGCCGCCTGGCTCGACGACCAGACACCGCTCACGGTGCGCATTGCGCTCGAAGGCGAGCAGCCCGCGCCCGGATGCGTGCTGCTCGCCGCGACCAACGATCATCTGCGCATGACAGCGAGCGGTAAGCTGGCTTACACTCGCGAGCCGGCCGACACACCGTACCGCCCCTCTGTCGATACCTTCTTTCACAGCCTCGTCGAGTGCTGGACGGGCGAGGCGATCGGCGTGCTGCTCACCGGCATGGGGCGCGACGGCGCCATTGGCCTGAAGGCGATGCGCGCGAAGGGCTGGCACACGATCGCCCAGGACCAGGCGACGAGCGCCGTGTACGGCATGCCGAAGGCGGCGGCGGCGCTTTCCGCCGCGCGCGCGATCCTGCCGCTCGACGCCATTGCCCCCGAGCTTGCGAGCCGGGTGAAATCACCGCATCAATCTGCCGGCTAGACGCCAGCCATCACGAGACGCGACCGACATCATGACCGAGAAGTCCACTCTTCCAATCAGCGCAAACGTTGCCGACAGCACGGGCCTCGAGACGGGCGGCACGGATGCCGCCCTCGACCCCGGCAGCGCCGACGACGCCTCGCTCGCCGTTGCGCTGGACGCCGTGCGCAGCGCGCTGGAGCAAACGCTGCCCGTCGCCGACATGCCGATGATGGTGCTGCTGGTGGACGACCAGGCGATCGTGGCCGAGGCCGTGCGCCGGGCGCTCGCGAGCGAGCGCGAGATCGACTTCCACTACTGCGCGCATCCCGACCAGGCCGTGCGCATGGCGGAGGAAGTGCGCCCGACCGTGATCCTGCAGGACCTCGTGATGCCGGGCACCGACGGGCTCACGCTCGTGCGGGCTTATCGCGCGAACGACGCGACGCGCGACGTGCCGATCATCGTGCTCTCCACCAAGGAAGAGCCCGCCATCAAGAGCGCGGCGTTCGCCTCGGGCGCGAACGATTACCTCGTGAAGCTGCCGGACAGCGTCGAGCTGATCGCCCGCGTGAAATATCATTCGCGATCCTACGTAAACATGCTCCAGCGCGACGAGGCGTATCGCGCGCTGCGCCGCTCGCAGCAGGAACTGCTCCGCGCGAACCTCGAACTGCGCCGCCTCACGCATTCGGATGGCCTCACCGGCCTCTCGAACCGGCGCTATCTGGACGAATTCCTGAGCGCCGAGTGGAAACGCGCGGAGCGCGAGCGCACCGAAGTGTCGCTGCTCATGATCGATGTGGACTACTTCAAGCCGTATAACGACACCTACGGCCACGTGGCGGGCGACAACGTGCTGCGCTCGGTGGCGACGACGATCCGCCGCGAGATCCGGCAGCCGCGCGACCTCGTGGCGCGCTTTGGCGGCGAGGAGTTCGCAGTCGTCCTGCCGGGCACGGGCAGCGCGGGCGCGCGGCTGCTCGCCGAGAAAATGCGCCGCGACGTGGCGGGACTCGCACTGCCGCACGTGGGCTCCGCCGTGAGCGAGCACCTCACGATCAGCATTGGCGTGGCCACGCTCACGCCCGCGCCGGGCCTCGCGGAAACGGCGCTGATCGAGGAGGCCGACGCCGCGCTCTATCGGGCCAAGCGCGACGGGCGCAATCGTGTGGCGTTTTCCACGCAGGTGTCGGGGCGCTCGTAAAGCCTGAAGGTTTACCGCGGCGTCCAGTCGTACATCAGGATTTTCGCGCGCGCGTCGTCCTCCACGAGCACGACGTAATCGCCGTTATCGCGCTGCGCCGCGCTCATGCCCATATAAATGTCCACCCATCCGCTCGTGCTGCCCACGTTGGCGCCGGGCGTCATCGAGCCGGCGAGCTGGCCGCTGCGCGCGTCGTACACGTCGATCTTCTGCGTGTAGAGCTCCGCGATGAACACGTAGTTGCCGGCCACCGCAATGCCCACCGTGGTCACCTGCGGACTGCTGCTCGTGTTCCAGGGCAACGACGCCTGCCATGTGAGCGTGGGCGAACCGCTCGACCAGTTGTCGTAACGTGCGAGCACAGGCCCCGCTTCCTTCCAGTGCGACGCGTCCCACGGAATATTCGCCGTGAATCCGGTGATGTACATCGTGTCGGTTTCGGCCACGTAGACAATGCGCGCAATGCGGTTGAACGGCGCCGGCATTGCGAACATCTTCGACGATGCATAGGTGTACTGGGGATTGCCCTGCGCGTCGAGACCTTGCATCGGCATCTCGCGAATGCCCGAAAGCGGCGTGGCGAGCCATACATTGCCGGGCGTGTCCACCCACCAGTAGCCGTTGCCAACGGTTGCGCCCGTGGAGGGGTTCGAAGCGATCTCGCTCGCGTCCACATGGCCGTCGCTGTTCGCGTCGCGCCACATCCATTCGCCGTAGGCCGGTTGACCGGCGGGCCAGGTGCCCGGCATCGGATTCTGGGCGAGCAGGCCCGAGGGAATCGCGACTTCGCCATCGGTCGCGCTCGAGAAGCGGTAGATGTTCAGGTAGTGCGCGTACTGGTCGAGCGTGTAGAGGAAGCGCCGGCCGTTGAAGCGGCGCACCATCGGCGAGCCGCGCACGCCGCGCGTGGAATGGAGCGCGGGATCGTCCGGATACGCGAAGCGGTTGAGCGTGAAGCCCGCATAGGTCCATTGCTTGCCGGGCGCCTGGCGGTAGTCGAGCGTAAAGCGTTTGGAGCCGGTGAAGACGTTCGCGGCGTTGGTGGGGTCGAAGGCGGCGGCGTCGACGAAGGTCAGGCCATCGAGGCGCCAGCCCAGCGTGCGTGTGCCCATTGCGTAGCTTTCCAGCACCGCGCCCTGGCCGACGAGGGCGGTGCCGTACGGCCGCGGTCCCTGGCCGTTCTGCGCGACGTACAGATTGCCCGCCTGGTCGTAGCCGATGCTGGCGATGCCGTTGAAACGCCAGTCGCCGGGCGTGCCCGCCACGACATGGAAGATGCCCTGGCGCGTGCCCAGCGCGCCGGCTGCCGTCATCTGGCCATTCGACGCGCGCGCGTAGAGCAGGATCTGCTGCGAGGGGCCGTTGTCGGCAATCGAGAGCTGGCCGGATGGCGCGAAGGCGAGGTCGGTGGGCACAGTGCCGGCGGGCAGCACGGGCGCGTCGTTGAGCGCGGTGCCGTCCTTGCGGTAGTGGCCAATGCTCGGGCCGCTCGCGGCCTGCAAGCCCTGGATCAGCCACAGCGTGCCGTCGTTCGCGAGCGCAATGCGCCCCGGCGCGGGCACGGTGAACGAGCGCAGTTGACGCATGGTCTGCGCGTCGTAGACCACGATGCGGTTGTCGGCGGTATCGGCAACGTACAGCTCGGTATCGGTGGCTGCGAGGCCGCGCACGGCGCCGTCGCCAGTGCTCGGCGCAGCGAGCACGCGCAAAAAGCTGTTCTTCGTCGCGTTCGCGCTGTTGCCAATGCCGCTCGCGAACGGCGCGCCTTGCGTCACGTCCGAACGCAGGCGGCGCGTCACGCCGAACCACGTCTGGTTGGCGGGCGGATAGTCCGCGCCCACGAGGCCGTTGCTCTCGTTGCCGATCGACATCGCGGCATACACATAGGTGCTGTTCGCCGCGATGGCGTCGCCGCCCGCATTGCCCCAGCCGTGCGTATTGCCGGCCACGGCGAGCTTGTCGCCGCCGCGGTAGACGCCGATCTCGCTGCCGCTTTCGTCCCACGGCGCGTTCGCGTAGACGGTGCCGTCGGGTGCGACGGCAATGGCCTCCACGTCTTGCTGCATCCACTTGCCGTCGCCGAAACCAAAGCTGTTGCCGATCCAGGACGTGGTGTAGTTGAGCGTGCTTTGCGCAATGGCAGGGTGAGTGGCGAGACCTTGCAGCGCGAGCGACAAGGCGATGAGGCGAGCAGCATTTTTCACTTGAATTCCCGTAAATCACGAACCTGCCGCAAGGTGTGCGGCCGTTGGGCGTGATGCTCGCACGCGCTTTTAAGGAAATAATTCAAATATTATTCAATGCGGGTAATGTGGCGTTTTTTTATGCGGATGCGATGCAAGAGCGGCCGCGCAGCGCAAAATCGCTCGAGCGCCGTGCGAATGCAAAAGGGGGAATTTCGCCGCCCGCAGGAATAATCGGCGCCGCCGCGTGTTAGTCCCCGCATCGCCACCCAATCAGCATCGCATCACGATCATGAAGTTCCGCGGGCCGCTCGACGAGCCGCCGATTTCCGAAGCCGATATCCAGGCCTATAGCGACGGCACGCTCGCCGGCGCGCGGGCGGCGCATGTGCGGCGCTACCTTGCGGGCAAGCCCGGCGAATGGCATCGCATCCTGTTCTACCGGCGCCTGAACGCGCAGATTCGCGACGCATACCCGGCGCAGGCCGCGCAGACGGCGCAGCCGCGCACCGCTACGGCCCGAGGCGGGCGGGTGTTGCGCTACGCTATCGCTCTCGCGGCGGCCCTGGCGCTGGCGAGCGCCGCCTTGGCGTGGGTCGCCGTGACTGAGCCGTCGCAGCAAGTCTTGAACAACGCCGCGGTCATGGCGTTGATGGAGGCCGAAAACGGGCAGCCGGAGGCGCTGGAAGCAGGCGCGGCGCGTGCGCCGTTCGATTTCGGCGCGGCAGGCCTGCACTTCCTGGGCGGCGGCGAAGTGCGGGTTGGCCCGTTCGCGAACGCGCAGCGCTATGTCTACGAGAACAGCCAGGGCGAGCGCGTGGTGCTGCTCGCGAGCCGCGCCTGGCTGGCGGGCGCGGCGCCCCAATGGAGCGCGCACCGCGCGGGTCCGCTGAGGCTGTTGATGTGGCGCGAGCATGGCACGCGCTGGGTGCTCGCGGGCAACGCGCAAACGCGCGGCCTGATGCGCGCGGCGGACCTCGCGACGCTCGCCACGCCGCCGGCGCGCGAGGGCGAAGGATCGTGAAGCCACCCGGCGATGCAAACCGCGCAATGACCCTTGCAGCAATCCAGGATGAAACATGGACATCCGTGACGAGCTGATAGAACACGTGCCGCGCCTGCGACGCTACGCGCGCGCGCTGATCAACAACCGCGAGCTTGCCGACGACCTCGTGCAGGACACGCTGGAGCGCGCGATCGCCCGCACGGAGCTGTTTCGCTCGGGCACCGACCTGCGCGCCTGGCTTTTCACGATCATGCACAACATCTTCGTGAACCAGGTGCGCAAGTCGGCAGCGCGCGGCGCGCATGTTTCCGTCGACGACGAAAGCGTGCCCGAAACCGACTACGCCGTGCCCGCCACGCAGACGGGCGCGCTCGAAGTGCGCGATCTGGATTTCGCGCTGCAGCGCTTGCCGGTGGAGCAGCGCGAAGTGGTGCTTTTGGTAGGACTGGAGGAAATGAGTTACGCCGACGTCGCATTGGCGCTGGACATCCCGATCGGTACGGTCATGTCGCGTCTGTCGAGGGGACGTGAGCGCCTGCGCGCGCTCATGGCCGGTTCCGTCCCGCGTGCGAATCTGAAGGTGGTGCGATGAGCGAACAACAAAATCCAGTCACGCAAGACGAGATCCACGCCTACGTGGACGGCACGCTTTCCGAGGCGCGCCGCGCCGACGTGGAGCGCGAACTCGAGCGCAATCCCGAGCTTGCCGCGCGCGCGAGCGACTTCTTCGCGCTCAACAACCTGCTGCACGAGCGTTACGACCGCGTGCTCAACGAGCCGCTGCCCGCGCGCCTGCGCGTGGCCGCGCCCGAGCCCGAGCCGCAGGTGCAAACGGTGCAAAACACGCGGCCGGCGTCGAACTGGCCGCGCTTCGCGGGCCTCGCGGCGACGCTCGTGCTGGGCGTGGCAATCGGCTGGGGCATGCACTACGGCATGAGCGGCACGGGCGCCACAGGCGGACCTGCAGGCGTGGCGGGCGGCGGCGAGCTGCACGCGGTGAGCGCGGACGGCTCCATGCGCTTCGCACGGCAGGCGGCGCTCGCACACGTGGTCTACATGCCGACGGTGGTGCGGCCCGACGCCATGGACGACAGCCAGGAGCAGGACTTCGTGAAGTGGCTCGCCAACCGGCTCGGCACGAATGTGCGCGCGCCGATGCTGTCGAAGAGCGGCTTCGAGCTTTCGGGCGGGCGCTTGTTGCCCGCCGACGACGGCGGCCAGGTCGCGCAGTTCATGTATCACAACGCGCAAGGCGAGCGCGTGACGCTGTGTATCTCGCACCGCAAGACGAGCGCCAACACCACGGCGTTCAAGCTGTATCAGGATGGACCGGTGAACGTGTTCTACTGGGTGGACGGCGACTTCGGGTACGCGCTTTCCGGCGGTATCGACCGCAAGGCGCTTTTGCAGCTCGCGCACGACGTTTATGCGCAGTTGACGCCGAGTTGAGCACCGCCGGGCGCGGGCACGGCGGCTTGTCAGGCCGCCGTGCCGCGCTTGTTTGTTCCAGGCCTGTCAGCTGAACTTCACCTGAGCTTCACCTGAGCTTCACCGCAACAAAGCTGCGCGCGTTGTTGCGCTGAATCAGCAGCGACACGCTCTTCGTCGCCTTGGCTTCGAGCGCGGCGGCTTCCTCCTGCGATTCGACTAGCGTGTCGTCGAGCGACAGCACGACGTCGCCAGCCCGCACGCCCGCCGTCGCGGCGGGGCCGGTCGAAGCGTCCACCATCAAACCGAGCGGCAGGCCGGTTGAGCGCTTTTCCTCTTCGCTCAGCGCGTGCGCGACGAGGCCGATGCGGTCCGCGGCGTGGCGCGGGGCCTGCGCGGCGACGGGTTGGGCGAGCGGGGCGCCCGTGTCCGTCATCACCGTCTTCATGGCGTGCACATTGGCCGGCGGCGCCTTGCTTGCCGCATCCCCGGCGGCGGGCGCGACTGGCGCGTCGGTCTTTTCCGCTGCCTGTTCGGCGTCGGCTGCCTGTGCCGCTGCTGCCCCTGTTGCGCCTGCTGCGCCTGCCGCAGCAGCAGGCGCATCCTCCGCCTTGGCCTCGTACGCGGTGTTCGAGAACCCGGCCACCGCCGGGCGCCGGTTGCGGATCACCTTGAGCGCAGCCGGCGTGGCGGGCGGCACCGCTGCGAGCGCGGCGGCGAGCGTCGCGGCCCGGTCGACGGGTTTGGTGCCGACCTGCATGATCACGTCGCCGGCCCGGATACCCGCTTTGCCCATGGGCGAGGCGGGGTCGACGGAATCGACGAGCGCGCCGCCCGCGTGCGGCAAGCCGAGCGCCGCCGCGAGCCCGGGGCTCACGTCTTCGACCTGCATGCCGAACGTGCGGATCGTGCCGCCGTTGCCCGCGTTTGCCCCGTTGGCTCCATTCGCCGCGTTCGCCGCATTGGCGCCGCCGGCGTTCGCCGCCTTGCTCGCCTGCAACTGGGCGCGGAACTGGTTGGCGGCGTCGATCGGAATCGCGAAGGTCAGGCCGCCGTAGCGGCCGGTGTCGGCGTAGATCTGCACGTCGATGCCGATCACCTCGCCCGCGCGATTGAAGATCGGCCCGCCGGAGTTGTCGGGGTTGACCGCCACGTCGGTCTGGAGGAACGGGAACGACTTGCCGTCGGGCAGCGTGCGCGAAGTCGCGCTGAGGATGCCCGTCGTCACGGTGTTCTGGTAACTGTCCGGCGAGCCGATCGAGAGCACCGGCTCACCGGCGTGCACCTTCGCCGTTTCGGCGAGCTTCACGAACGGCAGACCGTGCGCGTCGATCTGCAGCACGGCAACGTCGCTTTGCGGGTCGACGCCGACCACCTCCGCCTTGAACTCGCGCTTGTCCGTGAGCCGCACGGTCACCTGCCCGGCGCTGTCGACGACATGCGCCGTGGTGAGCACGACGCCATCGGGGCTGACGATGAACCCGGAGCCCATGCCTGTCATCACGCGCGGCCCGCTGGCGTCCGCGTCGGACGCCGGCTTCGGCGCGCGCCTGAAGAAGGCGAAGAAAGGATCGTCGGCGTCGATGGCCTCCTGCTCGGGCTGCGCGGACGGGTCGTCGGCGCTGCGCGCGATCACGTGCACGACGGCGGGACCGTAGCGCTCGGCGAGCGAGAAGAAGTCGGGTGTGGCGGCCGCCGGCGCGGACGTCTCGGCGGCGGCCGGCTGCGCGGCTGCCTTGTCGCTGGCGGCCTTGTCGTTAGCCGCCTTGTCGTTTGCGGCCTTATCGGCGGCTGCTTTACTGGCGGGCGGCTTGGTGGGGGCCGCAGGCGGCGTGGCCGCGTTAGCATCAAAACAGAAAGCGCTGGCAAGCGCCAAGGCAAGCGCTGCCGCGGAGCGCGAATTGCGGGCGAAGTTCAGGCGGAGCACAGCACACCTCCCAGTGGTCATCGTGCTGGCGGGCGGCACGCGAACGCGGATAGCAAACGAATGCCGACGCACATAGTGTAGTCACGCCACAAGACAATTGGGGGGCAGGGTTTGTCCTGTAGCGCACGAAAGTCTGCACGACGGCGTGCCGGTGCATGCCCGGCGCATCGAATATGGCGCGTTGCCGACACTGCGGCTGGCCAGGACGCTTGGGGGGGCGGTAGAGGGCGGCGGCGAAAAAGGCGCGCGCGATGCCCCGCTCGTCCTGAGCGGGGCGTTCGACTGCGGCAGGGGCGACTAGCGGGAGGCGGCAGTCGCTTTCAGCTACCCGAATACAGGTTGCAGAAGCTCACCGGCCCAACGCACGCCGCGTGCGGCGCGCCGGAGTCGCTCGTGCCTTGCATGGGCGCGCCCATGCCGCTGGGTGCCTGTTGTTGCTGTTGTGCCTTCGCATGCGCGACTTGTTGCGCGAATACGGGGCTCACATCGGGATACGAGGTATCGGTCACGAATTGCGAGCCGTTGGCCTGCGCTTCGATCAGCTGTTGGCGCACCTGGGCGCGCGTGAGTCCTTGCGCGGAAGCGGTGGAGACGGCGCCGATGCAAGCAGTCGCGACGAGGAAGGCAAAAAACGGGCGGCGGTTAATCATTTCGAACTCCTGATGAAATTGCGTGGTACTGCGACCGGCTGGAGCACGGTCGCATCAACGGAGACTGCAATGGGTATACCGCGGCGGGTGGGCTGCTATTCCCGTGGAGTTGTAACGGCGGCGCGTTTTTTTACGTGAGCTGTACCTGGAGCCAGTGCGGCAGACCCGCACCGATCAGGCTCACGCCAACGAGCGCAAGCGCGCCGGCCAGGAGAAGAACCAGCGGACTGACGCGCGTTCTGAGCAGCACGCAAAGCGATACGACGGCAATCGCCTTCGCGGGAAGGCCGCCGTTCAGCGATTTGAGCAGCACCCAGCCCGCCGCGAGCATCATGCCGGCCGCGATGGGACGCAGGCCGCGCTCGAGCGCGAGCTGCCACGCCGCGCCCTGATAGCGGCCCCAGATATGCGTGACGCCGTAGATCAGGAAGCCCGTTGGCAGCAGGAGCGCGGCGGTCGCCACGAGCGCGCCCCAGAAACCGGCAACCTGCCAGCCGATCAGCGTGACGAGCAGCGAGCCCGGGCCCGGTGCCATGCGTGAAATCGCGAAGTCGGCGGCGAATTGCGAGTGCGTCATCCAGGGATGCACTTGCACGACCTGGCGCTGAATCTCCGCGACGATCGCCTGGCCGCCGCCGATCGTCACGAGCGAAAGTGGCGCGAAAATGGCGGCCAGCTGACCGAGCAGGCGTGCATTCATCGCGCACCCCGGCGGATCGCCACGTATTCGTAGAGCACGCTAACCGTGCCGCCGATGACGACCACCCACACCAGCGACAAACGCAGAATGCCGATTGCAAGGAAAGTCGCCGCCATGAGCAGCAGCGGAAGGATTTGCCGCCGCACGCGTCGCGCGGTCACGACGCCCATCGACAGCGACAATCCTGTGGCCGCAGCCGCGGCGCCGGCGATCAGAATCTGCGTGAGCGGATGGAAGATGAGCGCGCCGACCACGCTGCCAATCACGATGATCAGGCACGCGGGCGGCACGACGATACCGGTGACGGCCACGGCGGCCCCGCGCCAGCCCAGCAGCCGATGCCCGATCCAGATCGCCATGTTCTTGACGTTGATGCCGGGCAGCGCCTGCGAGATGGCGAGCCCGTTGAGGAAGTCCTCTTCGCTGATCCAGTGGCGATCCTGAACGAATTCGCGCAGCAGCCAGCCGCTCAAACCGCCACCAAAGCTCGTCAAGCCAATGCGGCTGAATATCAGAAAGAGTCCGAACAGCGTGGGGCGCGGCGGGGCGTTGGGTGTGGAAGCAGTCACGGGAATGGTGGAATGGGCGGCGCAGCAACGGTCGCCGAAATTATAGCGCCAGCGACACGCGTGACGCGGGAGCGGTTAGCGGCGCGCTGTCACGCAAAATTCAGCGCGAGGTCAGGGCCGCTATGATGGTTGGACTCGCAGCGACACGATCGCTGTGTCGCGCTGTCCGCCGCGTGGCTCCTGGCGTGACGTGAACAAAACGCCTTGTCGCCATTGCTCATGCCCAGGAAAAAGACCAACGTTTGGCTCAAGGGTCTCGAACTGCTCACCCGCATGAGCACAACGCGACCGAAGAAAAAGGCCTCCGCACGTAAAACGGCGCCCGCGAAGGCCGCGAAGCCCACGCACGTCGCGAAGCCGGGAACCAAATCGGCGAAACACACCGGCAACGCGCACGTGGCGCATGCGCAACCGGCGGGCACGGGCGGCAGGTGGTTGCGTTCCTGGCATTCCGCGCCGCCCAGGGCCGGGCATCTCATCAACCATCTCGCGTATGCGCTCTATCTGCCCGCCGGCGTGGCCAGGGCCATGCCGCTCGTGGTCATGCTGCACGGCTGCAAGCAAACGGCGGAATCGTTCGCCGCGGGCACGCGCGTTTGCCGGCTGGCGGATCGGTCAGGCTTTGCCGTGCTGCTTCCCGAGCAGGCGAAAACGGCGCATGCACAGCGCTGCTGGCACTGGCACGGCGATCATGCGCAGTCGGAGGCGCCAGCGGTCGCATCGCTTGTCGACGCGATCGTGCGCGAGCACGGATTCGATCGCGAACGCGTCTACCTGGCGGGCATCTCGGCGGGGGCGGGGCTCGCGTCCGTGCTCGCCATGCGCTATCCGTGGCGTTTCGCAGCCGTTGGCCTGCACTCCGGGCCGGTATTCGGCGCGGCCACCTCCACGATGAGCGCGATGAGCGTCATGCGTCACGCGAGCCGCGAAGAACCGGTGCATCTCGTCGATGCCGCGCTCGACGTCGCCGTGCATCCGGGCATGCCCGCCTTCATCGTGCAAGGCGAACTCGACGCGGTCGTGGCGAGGCGCAACGCGATGCAACTTGGCATGCAGTTCGCGCGAGTCAACCGGCTGCTCGACGCGCAGAGCGAATTGCGCGTTGGCGAAATACGCAGCTATAGCCGCGACGCGGTGGCGTACACCGACTATGTCAAGGCGGGCAGGCTCGTCGTACGGGTATGCGTTGTTCGAGGGCTCGGGCACGCATGGAGCGGCGGCGACCCGAGCGAGCCGTTTCATTCGGATCGAGGCCCCGACGCGATGTCGATGATGTGGCAGTTCTTCCGGCGGCAGCGCCGAAGCGCTGCAGGCGCAATGGCGTGAACGGGGCGTTCAGATCACAAAAAAGCCGTGCGTGCCGTCTTTCCCGAGTTGAGCGACGAGACCATACTCCCATTCCAGGTAGGCGTTCATCGCGTCACGCGCGTTGCCAGGCAGATATTGTTGATACCGCTCGGGCGAGGGGGCGGCGCATGGCGGCTTTATCAGATCATACGTAATCCTTATCATGCGGCGACACGATCTGCCCGCTTGGCAGCGATGCGAATGCACGCAAACGACATCGAGGCCAAACGGTAATCCCGAATCGGCGGCCGCGCTGATTTGCTAACGCCAAAACATTCTTTGGCTGCGCGCGTTTCGCGCACTAGCATGAAGTGCCGCGGACGCTCGTGTCCGCGCCTGCTTTCACGGGAACCTACATGCGATACAAGGGATACAACGTCGAACCGTCCGCGCATGCGCTGCCAAGCGGACTCTATGCGGCGAACCTGACCATCGAGAACAGGTCGCCGGCGCTTGAAACGTCGTTTTCTTTCGAAGCGCTCGATTATTTTTTCGAGCCCGATCACGCCATCGCGTATGCCTCACGCTGGGCGCGCCTGTGGATCGATCAGCGCGGCCTGCGGGCGGCGGGGTGATGCGCCGCGTAGGATCAGAATGCCGGCAGCGCTTGCGTGAGCGTGGAGACGAAGCGCGCCGTGCGCGCATCGCGCGGGCGCGAGAAGAGTTCGCTGGACGGTCCGGCTTCGACGATCGCGCCATCCTTGAGGAAGACCGCGTCGTGCGCGACGGAAGCCGCGAGCCGCAGGTCATGCGTTGCCATCAGCATGGTCGTACCCTCCAACGCGAGCTGCCTGAGCACCTCCACGACTTCGGCGGAAAGCTCGGGGTCGAGCGCCGAGGTCGGCTCGTCGCATAGCAATACCTGCGGTGAGGGGGCGAGCGCGCGTGCAATGGCCACGCGCTGCTGCTGCCCGCCCGACAGCGTGGACGGCCACGCGTCGGCCTTCTGGGCGATTCCGACCTTCGCGAGGAGCGTGGCCGCGCGCTCGCGGGCGCGATCCTTGTCCCACTTCAGGACCGTCAGCAGTCCTTCCATCACGTTCTCGATGACGCTCAGGTGCGGAAATAGCTGGAAGTTCTGGAATACCATGCCGGTATGTCTTCGAACCGACGCGATTTCGCCGTGAGACAGCCGGCGGCGCGGGCCGAACTCCACGCGGGCGTCGCCCACGTTCAACGCGCCCGAGTCGGGGACTTCCAGCAAGTTGATGCAGCGAAGGAGCGTGCTCTTGCCGCTGCCCGAAGGTCCGATCAGCGCGGTGACGCTGCCGGGTTTGAGCGTCAGGTCGATGGCTGCGAGAACCCGATGCTCGCCGAACGACTTGTGGATTTGCTCGATACGGATCATCAGCGCCCCACCGAAAACAAGGCGTGGCGGCCGTAGCGCGCTTCGAGCCGGCCCTGCGCCTGCGAGAGCACGGAACTGAACACCAGGTAGATCAACGCGGCCTCGGTATAGAGAATCAGGGGTTCGTAAGTCACGGCCGCGATGCGCTGGGCAGCCTGGAAGATTTCCGGCACGGTCAGCACCGCCGCGAGCGAGGTGTCCTTCACGAGCGAAATGAACGAGTTCGAGAGGGCGGGCAATGCCACGCGGATCGCCTGCGGGAGGATGGCGCGGCGCAACGCCTGCGCGCGCGTCATGTTCATCGAATAGGCCGCTTCCCACTGCCCGCGCGGAATGGATTCGATCACGCCGCGAATGACTTCCGCGTTATAGGCGCCGACATTGAGCGAAAAGCCGATGATCGCCGCCGTCAACGGATCGAACACGATGCCCACATTGGGCAGTCCGTAGAAAATGACGAACAGCTGCACGAGTAGCGGCGAGCCGCGAAATAGCCAGATATAGAAGCGCACGGCAGCGACCGCCCAGCGCTGTCCGAACAGGCGTACGAGCGCCGCGCAGAACGCAAGCGCCATGCCGATTGCAAAGGAAGCCAGCGTGAGCGGGACGGTAAACACCAGTCCCGCGTAGAGCAGTGGCCACAACGATTGCGCCATCAGATGCAGCCATGCAGGCATCGTTCAGTCCGCCTTATTGCGAAATGTCTTTGCCGAAGTACTTCCGGGAGATTTTGGCGTAGGTGCCGTCGGCCTTGATGTCCGCGAGCGCCTTGTCGACTGCCGCGACCAGCTCGGGGTTGCCCTTGCGGAGCAGCACGCCGGACTGGTCGTCGGCGGAGGAGGTGTCGGTGGCTGCGATCCTGAGTTTGGCGTCGGGCTTGTGCTTCTGGAAGTCGAGGAACGAGAGCGAGTCGTTTACGGTGGCGTCCACGCGGCCCGAGGTCAGCAGATCGATCGATTCGTTGAAGCCTTGCACCGGCACGACATCGGCGCCGTGCGATGCCGCGAGCTTGCCGAAGTTGCTGGTCAGCGTATTGGCCGACTTCTTGCCTTTGAGGTCGTCGAAGGAGTGGATGTTCGTATTGTCCGAGCGCACGATCAGCACCGCATGCGTCGAGATATACGGCGTCGAAAAATCGTACTTGACCTTGCGCGCGTCTGTGATCGAAACCTCGTTGATCACTGCGTCATAGCGGTTGACGTCGAGGCCGGCGATCAGGCCGTCCCACTTGCCCTCGACGAATTGTGGCTTCACGCCGAGCCGCTGTGCGATGGCCGTTGCAATGTCGACGTCGAAGCCCGTCAGCTTGCCTGTTTCGTCGTGGTAAGTGAACGGTGCGTACGTGCCTTCGGTACCGACGCGAAACACCCCGGACGTCTTGACTTGTGCGAGGTCATCGGCGGCGAGGGCGGGTACGGCGGCAACGGCCGACAGGAGCGCGGCAACGAGAACGGAGCGAATGGCTTTCATGATCGAGAAGGAATAGTTAAAGGTTTAGTAGCGTGGTCATCGAAGAGCGGACCGATTCTACGAGGCGCGCGCGTGGCTGCAAAACAGCCACATTCGCTATGCATATGCTGTAGCGGAATATGACGACGGATGGGCCGCAGCGGCGGATGAAGCGGCAGTGCTGGCGTACGCGATCTGACTATTCGTGCGGCAATGCAGCGACCGCGTCTTCCGGCGTTTGAACGGTGCCCGGTTCACTGGCGCGCGCCGCGAGTTCGCGCTTCACGCGTTCGATATCGCGAAAGCGCGCGGCGGGATGCTCGTCGGGCAACCGCGCGCCGGCGCCGAACAGCTTTTCGCGCAGCGTGCCCGGCGCGTAGTCGCGTGGGTACACGCCGCGTCGCTGCAACTCGGGTACGAGCAGGTTCACGATGTCCTCGAACGTCTCGTGCGCGACCGCGTAGGCCAGGTTGAAGCCGTCTACGCCCGTGGCCTCGACCCACTCCTGAAGAATGTCCGCTATCGTCGCGGCGGAGCCCACGAACACGGGCCCCATTCCGCCGATGCCGCCCCACCTCGCCAGCGCCTCGATCGTCCACGTTTTGTCGCCGCCTGAGAGATGATCGACGGCGGAGTGAATGGCGTTCGTCTGCACGCGCTTCACGGTGTCGGTAGGCAGGTACTGGCCGAAGTCGATGCCGGTCCAGCCCGACATGAACACGAGCGAGCCGTCATAGGAGACATGGCGCTGGTACTCCTCGAAGCGCGCCAATGCCTTTGCGTCAGTCTCGTCGACGATCACGGTGACGAGGTTGTAGATCAACAGCTTGTGCGCGTCGCGACCGGCGAGCGCTGCCTGGCGGCGTACATCCGCGACGTAGTCGCGCAGCTGGGCCTGCGAGAGCGCGGCGACGAACACACATTCCGCATGCTGCGCCGCGAACGTCTTGCCTGGACCGGATGCGCCCGCCTGGAACAGCACCGGCGTGCGCTGCGGCGAAGGCTCGCAAAGATGATAGCCTGGCACTTCGAAGTATTTGCCCTTGTGACCGATCTCGTGCACTTTCTCCGGATGCGTGAACACGCGCCGTTCGCGGTCGCGCACCACGGCGTCATCTTCCCAGCTGCCCTCGAACAGCTTGTAGAGTACTTCTACGTATTCGGTCGCGACTTCGTAGCGGTCGTGGTGGTCGCGCAGGCCGCCTTGCCCGATGTTCTTCGCGCCGCTCTCGAGATACGACGTCACGATGTTCCAGGCGAGGCGCCCTTGCGTGTGGTGATCGGCGGTCGAGAGGCGGCGCGCAAACGTGTACGGGTGCTCGAAGCTCGTGGAGGCGGTGATGCCAATGCCCAGGTGCGACGTGACCATCGCAATGGGCGCGGCGAGCTGCAAGGGATCGTTCACCGGGATCTGGGCCGCCTGATGAAGCGCGTGGTAGTTGCTGCCCTGGTAGACGTCGTAGTAGCCAATCACGTCCGCGATGAAGATCGCGTCGAACACGCCCCGCTCGAGGATCTTCGCGAGATCGGTCCAGTAGGCGAGGTCCTTGTATTGCCAGGAGCGGTCGCGCGGATGCGTCCAGAGGCCCGGCGACTGATGCGCCACGCAGTTCATTTCAAAGGCATTGAAACGGATGGTTTTGCTCATGATGGTCATTGGCTCCCGCGTTTCGGTCCGTTGCCGATTTGCCAGACAAAGGGCGGCTCAGTGCCGTTGATGGTCCAGTCGCCCACGATCTTCGCTTTGTAGACGAGCGGATTGTGCGACGACACGGCGCGTGCATTGCGCCAGTGCCGGTCCAGCGCGTGGTCTGCGCGGATGGCCGAGGCGCCGAGCGCGTCGAACAGATGCGTCGCGGCGCGCAGCGCGAACTCGGAGGCGACGAGCTGGCTCTGCGCCGAGGCGATTTCGGCCTCCACGTTCGCCGCGCGCTCGGCTTCGTCGTCGCCGCCAAAGCGTGCTTCGTATGCGCGCTGCACCGCCTGCGCGGCCTGCAAGGTCACGGCCCGTGCGCCATAGGCCCACGAGGCGATCTCGCCCACCACCTGCTGGATCTGCGCGTCGTCGCTCGCGCGCCCGGCGTTGCCGTGGCTGTAGATGCGTTTGCGGCTGCGCACGAGCGCGGCGGCGTCGCGTTGCGCAGCTTGCGCAATGCCCGCGAGCGTGGCGACATGAAACAGCTGATAGAAGGCGGTCTGATACTTGAAACGGCGGCCGAAGTCGATGACATGGCGCGCGTGCACCTCGGCGTTCCGGAACACGGTGGTGCCGCTGCCGGTCGTCGTCTGGCCGAAGCCGTCCCAGTCGTCTTCACGAATCACGCCGGGCTGGTGCACATTCACCGCGACGATGACGTCGCTGCCGTCGTCGTCACGCTGCGCGAAGACGTCGATCCAGTCCGCGTAGAGGCTGCCGGTGCTGTAATACTTCGCGCCGTTCAGCACGAACCCGCCATCGCGGCGGCTCACCTTCGTGTTGATCTGGCCGAGCGCGACATCGCCGGCTTCGGTCCACGCATTGCCAACCAGCTGCCCGCCCGCGAAACGATCGAGCCAGGCGCGCTGGTCCTCGTCCGCTGGCGCATTCAACCTGTCTTCGACAAAGGCGAAGTGGCCGCGCAGCGCCTGCGGCAAATTCGAATCGGCCGCCGCCAGTTCGATGATCAGGCGGAACAGTTGCTCGATCGAGGCGCCTGCGCCGCCGTGACGAGCGGGAACGCGTACGGCGCCGAAGCCCGCTTTCTTGAGCAGGGCGACCGCTTCATGCGGCAGGCGGCGTGTGCGATCGCGCTCGGCGGCATCATCGGCGATTTCCGCGAAGGCGGGGAGGAAACGGGCGGCGAGGGCGTCGTAGTCGGCGCCGCTGGAGAGTGTGTCGTCGGATCGCGATGAACTCATGCTTTCGTTCTCGAATGAGGAGTAACAACACTGCGCGAGGCAAGGGCCGCGTAGCCGTGTGGGGCAGCACGCGCCGCCGTTGGCACGGGACGAAGAGGATGAGTATAGGAAGGCGTGTGACGCCACTCCAATAACCGATTGTCGAATCGATATCGGTTTGCCGGATTTGCGTGGAGGCACGCCGCGCGATGACAGCGATTGCGCTGCCATCGCGGAAGTGCTGCGCGGCAGCTGTTATGTAGTTTCCCTTATCAATCGGGGGCGCATGAATATGAGCATCGCTTCGTTTGGCTGACTGCCGCGCCTCGCTAGGATGAGTGCCAATGCCAACCTTCGATGCGCGAACGCGTACGCTGCGATGTCCGCTCCGATTCTGACTGCTCATGCGATCACCAGGCGCTTTGGCGCAACCGTTGCGCTATCGCGGCTCGACTTTTCCATCCGCGCGGGCGAGGTCGTCGCGCTGATGGGCGCGAACGGGGCGGGCAAATCGACGTTCGTGAAGATCCTGAGCGGCGTGAACCTGCCCGACGAAGGTTCGCTCACGCTCGGCGGGCAACCCTACGCGCCCGCTTCACCGCAGGCGGCGAAGCGCCTGGGCGTCGCCACGGTGCATCAGAGCATTGCCGACGCCGTGGTGCCCGCGCTGTCGATTGCCGACAATCTGTTGCTCGATGCGCTGTGTGACGGCCACGCGCACTGGTGGACGCCGCGGTCCGCGCGCCGGGAACGCGCGCGCGCATTGGCCGCGCGCGTGGCGCTCGAAGCCGATCTCGACGCGCCGCTCGGCTCGCTCTCGCTTGCCGGGCAGCAACGCGTCGTGATCGCACGTGCACTGGCGTCGCGCCCGCGCCTGCTGATCCTCGACGAGCCGACGGCCAGCCTTTCTGCAAGCGAGGCGCAGCGGCTTTACGTGCTCGTCGAAGGCCTGCGGGCCGAGGGCGTAGCCGTGTTGCTCGTCTCGCACCGGCTGGGCGACCTCCGAAGGCTCGCTTCACGCGTTTCGATCCTGCGCGATGGCCGCATTGTCGGTGAGCAGCACGCGCCGGTGGATTACGACGCTGCGCTCGAAGCGATGATCGGCCGGCCGCTGGCGGCGGCGCGAACCTTGCCTCACACGCGGCTGGCCGGTGCGCAATCGGTGCAGCCCGCGCTGCGGTTGCGCGGTCTGCGTCTCGCGCCGGGTTGCGATGCATTCGATCTCGAGGTGGCGCAGGGCGAGATCGTCGCGATTGTCGGCCCGGTCGGGGCGGGCAAGTCGCGGCTCGCGCAGGTGATTTTCGGCGCGCTGCGAGCGGCAGCGGGCCAGATGGAACTCTACGGGCGCCCTTGGGCGCCGCGCACGCCCGCAGAGGCGATTCGCGCAGGCGTATTTCTCGCGGGCGAAGACCGCTGGCGCACATCGCTCTTTCCCGACACGGTGGCGTTCGCATCGATCGCCGGCACGATCAGCTTCCCGTTCTTGTCGCGCTGGCGGCGCGGCGGCGCGTTGCCGCACGAACGCGAGCACGCCGAGGCGCGCAACGCGATCGAGGCGTTCGGCATTCGCTGCTCGGGACCGGACGACCGCGTCTCACGGCTGTCGGGCGGCAACCAGCAGAAGGTGCTGCTTGCGCGCTGGCACGCCGAGCCCGCGAGGCTGCTCCTGCTCGACGAGCCGTTTCAGGGCGTCGATGCGGGAGCTAGAGCCGATATCGCTGCCACATTGCGTCATCGCGCGGCCGGTCGCGCGACGCTCGTTTTCGTCAGCGACCTCGAAGAGGCGCACGAAGTCGCCGACCGCATCGTCTCGTTCGATCGCGGCGCGATCGATCATCAGGATTCCACAGTCTCCCACCTCGCCCACTGAATCATGAGATCCGTCACGCCGACACTCGCCACCGAAGACTCTCCCGCCCGTCACGAGACTGCACGGCATCGCCGCGGCCTTTTCGTCGCGCTCGAACGCGCCGGGCTGCTGATCGTGCTCGCTGCGCTCGTGGTGATCTTCACGGTACGTGAACCGGCGTTTCTGAATATCGCCAACCTGTTCAGCATCCTGCAGGCCGTATCGATCGTTGCGTTGCTCGGCATCGGTGTGACGATCACGCTCGCCGCTGGCGGCTTCGATCTTTCGGTGGGGAGCGTCGCCGCCTCCGCGCAGATGGCCGCGAGCTACGTGCTCGTGGTGTGGCACGGCAGAAGCTGGGAGGCCGTGCTCGCTTGTCTCGCGCTTGGCGTCGCGGCGGGGCTGTTCAACGGCGTGCTCATCACGCGCCTGCATGTGCCGGACCAGCTTGCGACGCTCGGCACGCTCTTCCTGCTCGCCGGCCTGCAACTGATTCCGACAGGCGGCCGTTCTCTAGCCACAGGCACGATCCTGCCGGACGGCACCGAAGCAAGCGGCATGTTTCCGGCTGCATTTCTCGCGCTCGGACGCGCACGCTTCTTCGAGGTGGTGCCTGTTCCCGTGCTCGTGCTGCTCGTGCTGACCGTGCTCGTTTCGGCCGTCATGGGCTCGACGCGATGGGGTCGCGTGATCTATGCCATCGGCGGCAACGAGAACGCGGCGCGACTGGCGGGCGCGCCCACGGCCCGTTACCGGATGGGCGCGTATGTCGCTTCGGCGACGATCGCGGCACTCGGCGGACTGCTCATTGCCGCGCGCGTTGGTCGCGGCGACGTGAGCGCTGGGCATTCGTTGCTGCTCGACGCGGTGGCGGCGGCACTCGTGGGCTACGCAGTGTGGGGCGCAAAGCGGCCCAACGTGCCGGGCACGGTCGTCGGCGCCGTGTTCGTTGGCGTGCTGCTCAACGGTCTCACGATGCTCAACGCGCCTTACTACCTCCAGGACTTCATCAAAGGTGCGTTGCTGGTCGTGGCGCTGGCATTTACGTTCAGCGTCGGCCGCAGGACGCAAGGCCGCGACTGACGCCATCCGAAGGCCGGCAGATTTTATTTTCTGGTTTGCGAGTCATACAACCTGATCGAGCGGAGCACAACATGGCAGAGACACTGGCAGACATCGCGGCACAGGGTGCCACACCCGCAACCGAAGCCGCACATGTCATCGCCACGGACAGCGAGGCGATAGCGGTTGCAAAGGAACTGGCCGCACGGCTGGCCGAGGGCGCCGCGCTGCGCGATAGCGAGCGGCGTTTGCCGCATGAAGAAGTCGAGTGGTTTTCGCGCTCGGGCCTGTGGGGCATCACGGTGCCGAAGGCATACGGCGGCGCTGGCGTTTCGTTCGTTACCCTAACGGAAGTGGTCAAGCTCATTGCCGCCGCGGACGCGTCGCTCGGGCAACTGCCGCAGAACCACTTCGGTCTCGTCGACGTGATCGCGCTAACGGGCACCGAGGAGCAAAAGCGTGGCCTGTTCGGCCAGGTGCTCGCCGGCAAGCGCTTCGGCAACGGTTTCTCGGAGAAGGGCACGAAGCATGTGCTCGACCTGAAAACACGGGTGCGCCGTGACGGGGACCACTACGTGGTCGACGGCACCAAGTTCTATTCGACGGGCGCGCTATTTGCCCATTTCGTCCCCGTGCTCGGACTCGACGAGGACCTCAGGGGATGGCTCGCCTATATTCCGCGAGGCACGCAAGGGCTCAGCGTGGTTGACGACTGGTCCGGTTTTGGCCAGCGCACCACCGCGAGCGGCACCGTCACGCTCGAAAGCGTACACGTGCCGGCCAGTCTCGTGTTGCCCGCGCATCGCGTTTCCGAGCAGCCCACGCTCAATGGTCCGCTCTCGCAGATCATCCAGGCCGCGATCGATGCGGGCATTGCCCGCGCCGCGATCGACGACACGCTCGCGTTCGTGCGTGCGCGCACCCGGCCGTGGGTTGACAGCGGTGTCGAGCGCGCGAGCGACGATCCGCTGACGATCCGTGAGGTCGGCCATCTGCATATCCAGCTGCATGCGGCTGAGGCGTTGCTCGAACGCGCGGCGCGCGTGCTCGACGAACTCGCGGCACAGGGTGCGACAACGGAAGAGGATGTGGCGCGCGCCTCGGTCGCCGTGGGAGAGGCGAAGGTGCTGACGACGGAAATCGCCCTGCTAGCAGGGGAGAAGCTGTTCGAACTGGCCGGCACCCAGGCGACGCTCAGTGTCCACAATCTCGACCGCCACTGGCGCAATGCGCGCACACACACGCTGCATGACCCGGTGCGCTGGAAGTATCACCTCGTCGGGAATTACTACCTCAACGGCGTGAAGCCGGCGCGTCACGCCTGGAATTGATCCAGACACACACACACAACGGGAACGTCATGAAGACATCGATTCACCAGCTCATTCGCAACGGCGCATCGCGCCGCCGTTCTTCGGCGCGCCGCGCGCTTGGCGCATTCACGCTGTGCGCTGCGAGCCTTGTTGGCTCGCTCGCTGCGCACGCCGAGCCGCTGAAGGGCGCGCCGGCGCCGTTCGACAAAGGCGGCGTCAAGGTCGCTTTGGTCAACTATATTTCCGAGGGCGACTTCTTCCAGGCCTACGAAGCGGGCGCACAGAAGCAGGCGAAGGCGCTCGGCATCGATTTGCGCATTTACGAAGGGCGTCAGGACGCGGCGCAGCAGCGCGACCAGATCCAGCAGGCCATCAATCTCGGCGTGTCCGCCATCATCGTCAATCACGGCTTGCCCGAGTCGTTGGGCGACGTCGTTCAGCAGGCGCTCGACAAGGGCATCAAGGTCATTGCGTTCGACGTCAATCTCGCGAACCCCAAGGTCCCGCAGATCGAGCAGAGCGACGGCGATCTCGCATCGCTGTTGCTTGCGCAGGCCGTGAAGGATAACGGCAAGGCGTTTTCCGCCGGCTACGTCTACGTGGCGGGGTTCGCACCGCTCGATCGCCGCGACGCGGTGTGGCAATCGTTCAAGCGCGAGCATCCGGGGGTTCAGGAAAAAGCGCGCTGGGGCACCGTGGACAATCCGATTGCGCAGTCCGTGGCGAATCAGGCGGCGGCCGCCTATCGCGCCCATCCGGATATCCGCGTGGTGATCGCGCCTTATGACGAGTTCGCGCGCGGCGCCAATCTCGCGGCGAACGAGGCGAATCTCGGCGACAAGCTGCGGATCTACAGTGCGGACATCTCGACCGCCGACATCGAGGCGATTCGCGCGCCCAACAGCGCGTGGGTGGCCACGGCCGCGACGAATCCCGCTGTCGTGGGCGCGGTGTCGGTGCGCGCCGCGGCAATCGCCGTGGCCGGGCAGCCGCTCGCCCATCAGATCGTCGTGAAGCCCACGCTCGTTACGCGCGACGATCTCGTGAAGAACGATATCCGCACGGTCGCCGAACTGGGGACGAAGTTTCCGGCATTCCGCACGAGCAACGCGGCGACCGCTCCGTGGATTCCCGTGGAGCAGTGATTTGCCGCTGACCGGCTGACGGTGTCGCGCCGAAGGTTCGCGATGCACAAGCCGTCTGCGATCACCGCTGAACTGGCGTAATTGCATGTGAAGCGTATGCCCATTTGGATAGCATTTTTAATTGGTTGGACGCGCGCCGCCTTGCCCGCATAGTGAATTCCTGATGTCTAAAGGCGGCAGCTTCTCCCAAAGGGCCTGATGTGCCGCCAACATTACATGGAGGCACTGATGACAGTGGCATTGCAGGAAAAGCCGTTGCACGCGGATCTCGAAGCCGCGCTTGGCGCCGCGCGGGCGGCCGGTTTGCCGTATGCGGGCAGCGTGACTGCGCAGCAGGCGTGGGCGCTCCATCAGGCGGGCGAGGCGGTGCTCGTGGATGTGCGCACCGGCGAGGAGCGCAAGTTCGTCGGCCACGTGCCCGACACCTTGCACGTGGCCTGGGCGACCGGCACGAGCCTGACGCGCAATCCGCGCTTCGTGCGCGAGCTGGAGGCGAAGACCGGCAAGGCCGCCGCGGTCTTGCTGCTGTGCCGCAGCGGCAACCGCTCGGCGCAGGCTGCCGAAGCCGCCGCCAAAGCGGGCTTTGCGCACGTCTTCAACGTAGCCGAAGGCTTCGAAGGCGAACTGGACGATGCGGGGCATCGCGGCTTGCATAACGGCTGGCGTTTTCATGGCCTGCCGTGGGTGCAGGACTAGACAGGGCGAAAGCAGCCCCGGTTGCGCACCCGCTCGCCGATCATTCATGCGAACAACGAAGAGAGAACTGGCGTGACCGTATTTCATGTGGCTGAAATCGTCGACGCGCTGCAGGGCGTGCGGCAACAATGGCGTGAACTGCAGCGGCGGGCGCTGGAGCCGGGTGGCCGCGACCTGCCGGCGCGCGAGGCGCTGGCCGAAGTCGTCGAGACGCTCAAGGGCGTGCTGTTTCCCATGCGGCTCGGGCCGCCGGATCTGCGCCAGGAGAGCGAAAACTTCTATGTCGGCCACGCGCTCGACGCGGCGCTGCATGCGTTGCTTGCGCAGGCGCGGCTCGAACTGCGCTACAAGGCGCGGCACGCGGAAGCCGCCCCGGAGGAAATCGACGCGCGCGCGCTGGCCGCGGTGCGCGCGTTCGCGCAGCGCCTGCCCGCCATCCGCTCGCTGCTCGACACCGACGTGCTCGCCGCCTTCAACGGCGATCCCGCCGCAGGCAGCGTGGACGAAGTGCTGCTCTGCTACCCCGGCGTGCTTGCCATCACGCATCACCGGCTTGCGCATGAGCTGTACTGCCTCGGTTTGCCGCTGCTCGCGCGCATTATCTCGGAGCTCGCGCACGCGGCCACGGGCATCGACATCCACCCAGGCGCGCAGATCGGCAGCGCGTTCTTCATCGATCACGGTACGGGTGTGGTGATCGGCGAAACTGCGGTCATCGGCGAGCGTGTGCGTGTCTATCAGGCGGTGACGCTCGGCGCGAAGCGCTTTCCGCGCGATGCGCACGGCAACCTCGAAAAGGGCTTGGCACGCCATCCCATTGTCGAGGACGACGTCGTCATCTACGCGGGCGCGACGATACTCGGGCGCGTCACCCTCGGGCGCGCCGCGGTGATCGGCGGCAACGTCTGGCTGACCGAGAGCGTGCCGCCAGGTGCGCACGTCACGCAGGCCATCTCGCGCCACGAAACACGCGCGCCGGCGGCGGTCGCAACGGCCGAGGCCGGCGCAGCCGCGCCGGTTGCGCTTGCGGCGGGCGCCTCGCGATGAGCGCCATCGTTCATGACTTCGGGGCCTCGGTACGGCGCCTGCGCGAAGCGCATGCGTGGTCGCAGGAGCGGCTCGCCGAGCATGCGGGATTGAACCGGACCTACGTCGGCGAAATCGAGCGTGGCGCGGCCATCGCATCCATCGTCACGGCGGAGAAACTCGCTCGCGCGCTAGGCGTGGATATCGGCGACCTGCTTGCCGGCGGCGCGGTTCATGCCGCTGTGCTGCCGGGCATTCCACTGTCTCCCTGATTGCATGTCTTTTCGGACGGGCACTCGCGCCTGGAATGGCGTCGCATGCTTCGCGCAGCGCCGCGCCATTGCGCTTGATGCCGCCTGTGTCCGCCTGATGTCTATAGCCGGTTGAACCGGAGAATGGCTCTCCTCATAATCGGCCGTCTTCATAAGCAAAGCAGTTTTCGTTATAAGTAACCGGAGCCTTCATTCATGTCCACGACTCTGAGCGGCCAGACCGCGCTTGGCGATAATGCCGCGCGGCAACTGGCGAATGCCACCAAGACCGTCCCGCAGCTTTCCACGATCACGCCGCGCTGGCTCACGCACCTGCTGCAATGGGTGCCTGTCGAAGCCGGCATTTACCGTCTGAATCGCGTTAAGGACCCCGAAGCAGTGCGGGCTGCCTGTACCGCGCGCGAGGACGAAGGCACGCTGCCCACGACTTTTGTGCCGTACGAGGAGCAGCCGCGCGAGTACTTCCTCAACGCGGTGAGCACGGTGCTCGACGTTCACACGCGGATCTCCGATCTCTATAGCAGCCCGCACGACCAGATCAAGGAGCAGCTGCGCCTCACGATCGAGACGATCAAGGAACTGCAGGAAAGCCAGCTCATCAACAATCCCGACTACGGCCTGCTGGCAAATGTGGAGGAAGACCAGCGCATTTTCCCGCTGACCGGCGCGCCGACGCCCGATGACCTCGACGAACTGCTCACGAAAGTGTGGAAGGAACCCGCGTTCTTCCTCACGCATCCGCTGGCGATTGCCGCGTTCGGCCGCGAATGCACGCGGCGCGGCGTGCCGCCGCCGACGGTCAGCCTGTTCGGCTCGCAGTTCCTCACGTGGCGCGGCATTCCGCTGATTCCGTCCGACAAGGTGCCGGTCGCCGACGGCAAGACGAAGATCCTGCTGCTGCGTGTAGGCGACAAGCGCCAGGGCGTGGTGGGCCTTTATCAGCCGGGTGTGGCGGGTGAGCAGGGACCGGGGCTTTCGGTGCGCTTCATGGGGATCAACAATCAGGCGATCGCGTCGTACCTGATCTCGCTGTATTGCTCATTGGCCGTCCACTCGCCGGACGCGCTGGCTGTCCTCGATGACGTGGAGATCGGCAAGTACCATGACTATCCAGACACCTACCGCTAATCCCGCGGCATTGCCGCAAGCGGCAGGGCGCGCGCCGCTGCCGGGTGGTCTGCCGGACCCCGCTACGCTCGCGCGGCTCGCCAACGAGTTCTTCAACTCGCTGCCGGGCAGCGCGGGCGCGCCCGAAGTCGCGGCGGGCAGCGGCGCCGTTGGCGGCGTGCCGTCGGCGTTGCCCGCGGCCGCGCCGATACTCGCCTCGGTCAGCAATCCGGCGCCCGCGGGCTCGCCGCTCGCGGGACCGGCCGGCACAGGCACGGGCGTGCCGGGTTTCTCGCCGCCGCAGGGCAAGGTGCCGGGCGCGAACCTCGCGCCTTCCGCGCCGACTCACGTGCTCTCGCTCGGCAACCGCGCACCGGCGCTCGCACCGCATGCGGCGGCGGCAAACGGACTGCCGGACAACGCCGTCGCAATCGCGCCCGCGCTGGAGCCGCGCGTGGGCGGCGCGCTGCTCGGCGTGCCGCAGGCGTATGCGCCGGAGGAGCCGGTTCCGGTCGCAGTTGCGCCCAGCGAGCGCTCGCCGTTCTATTTCACGCAAGCGGACACGCACGGCTGGCGCCGGGAGGCGCAGGAGATCGAGGTGCCCTCGCGAGGCCTTGCTGCGCCGGAGACATTCGGACTGCCAGGCGAAGACACGCTGCGTGAACTGCTCGCGCTCAATCGACGGGACACCAATGGCCAGGATGGGCCTGCGCGATATTTCCTCGACGCAAGCGAGGGCGTCGCGCCCGGCACACGCACTGGCAGCGCCGCACAGGGCGACCTGCTGCGCGGCGCGCATCCGCCCTTCGATGTCAACGCCGTACGCCGCGACTTCCCGATCCTGCAGGAGCGGGTGAACGGCAAACAGCTGATCTGGTTCGACAACGCCGCCACGACGCACAAGCCTCAGGCCGTGATCGATCGTCTCGCGTACTTCTATGCGCACGAGAACTCGAACATTCACCGCGCCGCGCATGCTCTGGCCGCGCGCGCGACCGACGCCTACGAGCATGCCCGCAAAACGGTGCAGCGCTTCATCAACGCTGCGTCGCCCGAGGAGATCGTGTTCGTGCGAGGCACGACCGAGGCGATCAATCTGATCGCCAAGAGCTGGGGCGTGCAGAACGTCGGCGAGGGCGACGAGATCATCGTCTCGCACCTGGAGCATCACGCGAATATCGTGCCGTGGCAGCAGCTCGCGGCGCTCAAGGGGGCGAAGCTGCGCGTGATTCCCGTCGACGATTCGGGCCAGGTGTTGCTCGACGAGTATCGCAAGCTGCTCAACGACCGCACGAAGATCGTTGCGGTGACGCAGGTCTCGAACGCGCTCGGGACCGTGGTGCCGGTGCGGGAGATCGTGGAACTCGCACATCGCGCGGGCGCGAGAGCGCTCGTCGACGGCGCCCAGTCGATCTCGCACATGCGCGTGGACGTGCAGGCGCTCGACGCCGACTTCTTCGTGTTTTCCGGCCACAAGATTTACGGTCCGACCGGCATTGGCGTCGTGTACGGCAAACGCGAGGTGCTTGAAGCCATGCCGCCGTGGCAAGGCGGCGGCAACATGATTCAGGACGTCACGTTCGAAAAGACGGTGTTTCATGGTGCACCCGCGCGCTTCGAAGCGGGCACGGGCAATATCGCGGATGCAGTGGGTCTCGGCGCGGCGCTCGACTACGTGAGCCGTATCGGCATCGAGAATATCGCCCGGTATGAGCACGACTTGCTTGCGTACGCAACGAGCGTGCTCGCGCCGGTGCCGGGCGTGCGTCTCGTCGGTACGGCGCGCGACAAAGCGAGCGTGCTCTCGTTCGTGCTGAAGGGGTATACGACCGAGGAGGTGGGGCAGGCGTTGAGCCGGGAAGGCATTGCCGTACGCGCCGGGCACCACTGTGCGCAGCCGATCTTGCGGCGTTTCGGTCTCGAAGCGAGCGTGCGGCCTTCGCTTGCGTTCTACAACACCTGTGACGAGGTCGATGCGCTGGTGTCTGTCGTGCGTGCTCTGGCGCCACGTCAATAACAAAACGCGGGGCGCATGCGCCCCGCGTTTTCTCCTTGTTGCGCGGCTTGACCGGTGCTCGCGCAACCATCGCCTCCATCCCCTTCATCGCCGCGCTATCGAACCGCGAGTCGCGTCACCGCGATATCCATAGGCGCGTTCGCGAGATATCCATCTGCCAATTCGTTATTGGAGCGCCGCTCGCGCGCTTTCTATACTGGGCTTTCCATCAGCACTCGCATGTGGCGAGTGCCAATCTCATCGAGAACACCCCGGAGAAAGCCGCCCATGAGCCTGCGCCCCTTGCACGATCGCGTGATCGTCAAACGACTCGACCAGGAAACCCGCACCGCGTCGGGCATCGTCATTCCCGATAGCGCCGCGGAAAAGCCCGATCAGGGCGAGGTGCTCGCCGTGGGTCCGGGCCGTCGCGACAACGACGGCCGCCGCATTGCGCCGGACCTGAACGTGGGCGACCGCGTGCTGTTCGGCAAGTACGCGGGGCAAACCGTGAAAGTCGATGGGAACGAGCTGCTCGTACTGCGCGAAGAAGACATCGTCGCGGTCGTGAATCAATAACGGAACCTGAGAGACCATCACTATGGCAACCAAAGACATCGTATTCGGCGACCTCGCCCGCACCAAACTCATTGAAGGCGTGAACCTGCTCGCCGACGCCGTAAAGGTCACGCTCGGCCCGAAGGGGCGTAACGTCGTGCTCGAACGCAGCTTCGGCGCACCCGTCGTGACCAAGGACGGCGTGTCGGTCGCGAAGGAAATCGAGCTGGCTGACAAGCTGCAGAACATCGGCGCGCAGATCGTCAAGGAAGTCGCCTCGAAAACCAGCGACGCGGCTGGCGACGGCACCACGACGGCCACGGTGCTGGCTCAAGCCATCGTGCGCGAGGGCCAGAAGTACGTGGCCGCGGGGCTCAACCCGCTCGATTTGAAGCGCGGCATCGACAAGGCCGTGCTGGCGGCCGTGGAGGAGCTGAAGAAGATCAGCAAGCCCACGACCACGAGCAAGGAGATCGCACAGGTCGCGACCATCTCGGCCAATGGCGAGGAGTCGATCGGCCAGCGCATTGCCGAGGCGATCGACCGGGTGGGCAAGGAAGGCGTGATCACGGTGGAAGACGGCAAGTCGCTCGCCGACGAACTCGACGTCGTGGAAGGCCTGCAGTTCGACCGCGGCTATCTCTCGCCGTACTTCATCAACAATCCCGACAAGCAGATCGCGGAACTCGAAAACCCGTTCATTCTGCTGCACGACAAGAAGATCTCGAACATTCGCGACTTGCTGCCGGTGCTCGAACAGGTCGCGAAAGCGGGCCGGCCGCTCTTGCTCATTGCCGAGGACATCGAGGGCGAAGCGCTCGCCACGCTCGTCGTCAACAACATTCGCGGCGTACTCAAGACGGTTGCCGTGAAGGCCCCCGGCTTTGGCGACCGCCGCAAGGCGCTGCTCGAAGATATCGCGATTCTCACCGGTGGCCAGGTGATCGCGGAGGAAACGGGCCTCACGCTGGAGAAGGCCACGCTGCAGGAGCTGGGACAGGCCAAGCGCATCGAGGTGGGCAAAGAGAGCACGACCGTGATCGACGGCGCGGGCGAAGCGGCCGGCATCGAAGCGCGCGTGAAGCAGATTCGCGCGCAGATCGAGGAAGCCACGTCCGACTACGATCGCGAGAAGCTCCAGGAGCGCGTGGCGAAGCTCGCGGGCGGCGTGGCGGTGATCAAGGTGGGCGGCGCGACCGAGATCGAAGTGAAGGAAAAGAAGGACCGCGTGGACGACGCGCTGCACGCCACGCGCGCGGCCGTGGAAGAGGGCATCGTGCCGGGCGGCGGCGTCGCGCTGATCCGTGTGCGCCAGGCGATTCTCGACGTGAAGGGCAACAACGCCGACCAGACAGCGGGCGTGAAAATCGTGCTGCGCGCGCTGGAGGAGCCGCTGCGCCAGATCGTCACGAATGCGGGCGAAGAGGCGAGCGTCGTGGCGGCGCGTGTCGCGGAAGGCTCCGGCAACTTCGGCTACGACGCAGCCACAGGCGAATACGGCGACCTCGTCGAGAAGGGCGTGCTCGACCCGACCAAGGTCACGCGCACGGCGCTGCAAAACGCGGCTTCGGTGGCGGGCCTTTTGCTCACGACCGACGCGACCGTGCACGAAGCGCCCAAAGCCGGAGCTGCGACGGCGCCGGCCGGCGGTCCTGGCGGTGCGGACTTGGGTTTCTGAAGCGCGCTGCACGCGCCATGCGCCCGGACCGCTGCACATGGCGGCGGTTCGTGGCGCAGGCGCGTTCAGGCCGAGCGCCAGCGCGCGTCGGCCACGACGAGCTTCTTCGGAATGAGCTTGAGACCGGAGAAGGTGTCGGCGATCTGCTGCTGGTAGGCGAGCGTGGCAGCATCGATGGGCTGCACGCCATATCCCGCACGCTTGAGCGCGACTTCGAGCGTCGGCGCGTCGAGCCCCACGAGAGGCGAAAGCTGCGTGGCCACGGCGGGCACGTTGTCGCGCGCCCACGTGTCCACCGCGCCGATCTCGTCGAGCAGCGCGTGGATGATCGGCGCGTGCGCATTCGCGAAGCCGCGGCTCGCAATGTAGTACTGCGTATTGCGCACGAGGCTCTCACCGTTTGCGATCGAGCGCGCGTTCGCCTGGCGTTCGATGGCCGCGAGGTACGGGTCCCAGATCACCCATGCATCGACGCTGCGGCTCGTGAATGCGGCGCGCGCATCGGCGGGCGCGAGATAGATTGGCTGAATCTCTTCGTACTTCAGGTTGGCCTTCTCGAGCGCTTTGACGAGCAGATAATGCACGTTCGAGCCCTTGTTCAGCGCCACGCGCTTGCCGCGCAGGTCGGCGCTCGTACGGATCGGCGAGTCCTGGTGCACGACGATAGCCTCGCCCTGCGCAGCGGGCGGTTCGCTCGCGATATAGACAAAGTCCACGCCACCGGCCTGCGCGAAAATGGGCGGCGTTTCCCCAACCGTGCCGACATCCACCGCGCCCGCGGCCAGCCCTTCCAGCAACTGCGGGCCGCCCGGGAACTCCAGCCACTGCACCGAGAAGCCGAGCGGCGCCAGCCGCCTTTCCAGGGTGCCGCGTGCCTTTAGCACGACGAAGTTGCCGTACTTCTGAAACCCGATGCGCAGCACCCTGGCGTCTTGTGCGCGCGCAGTGCCGCTTTGCAGCGCCAGCGCGGCCGCGCCTACAAGGCCCGTTACGCCCGTTACACCGCGCAGGGCGGCGCCGGTCGCGGCGAGCGACGCGAGCTTGATCAGTGCCCGTCGCGGGCGGTTTGCAGCGGGGTCGTCATGCTTGTCGATCGACATGTCTCTTGTGCCTTAATGGAAATACGCTGAAACGGCCGCGCGTGCGCGGCAAAGCGCTTCTCACCTTAGTCCGTTTCGTCGCCGGCACAACCAAGATATTGTCAGATGCTTATCTCTGAGCCGCTCACGATATCGCGATTGCACACATCATTCGTCGGTTTTATTCGTTATCAAGGCGCCCCTGCACGACTACGATGCTTGCATGGAAGCCTCAAGAACGAATTGTGAGCAGCTCACGAAGGCGAGTGCGAGATGAACGAAACTGGCATTGCATCCGGCCAGCCGGAACAGAGCGACCTGCCGGCGCTGCGCGGTGAGGACGCCTACTGGCGAATCCGCCGCGATGTGCTGTCGTGCCGCTTCATGCCTGGCGCGACCCTCACGGAAAGCCAGTTGATGGAGCACTACGGGATCGGCAAAAGCACGTGCCGCGTCGCGCTCGTGCGGCTCGTTCACGAAGGGTTCATTCGCGCCATGCCGCGCCAGGGCTACCGCGTCGCGCCGATCACGTTGCGCGACGTCGAAGAGGTCTTCGCCCTGCGCGTGCAACTGGAGCCGCTCGCGGCGCGCCTTGCATGCGGCCGCGTCGACGTCGCGCTGCTGCGCAAGCTGGAAGCGGCTTGCCGCGTGCCTTACCCCGAGCGTGAGCTCTCCGATCAGATCGACGTCTTTCTCGACGCGAACCGCGAGTTCCATCTCGCGATCGCCCAGGCAAGCGGAAACGTACGCCTGCACCACACGCTAGCCAACCTGATGGACGAGATGTCGCGCCTCGTCGCGCTCGGCTTCGGCGTGCAGGGCACCAAGCCGGAAATCCGTCACGACCATAATTCGATGATCGACGCATTCGAGACCAACGACGCACGGCGCGCGGAAACGATCGCCCGCCGGCACATCGAAACGTTCCGCGACATGACGATGGAGAAGGTCTACGCGAGCTTGTCCAGCTCGGGCGCGTCGCTGCCCGTGTATACCGTTGCGGAGTTGAGACGGTGACGACAGCGGCCATTTCGGTGCGGGGCATCGGTAAATATTTCGGATCACTAAGCGTACTGGACGATATCCGGTTCGACGTCGGGCAGGGCGAGATCGTGGCGCTGCTCGGCGCCTCGGGCTGCGGCAAGAGCACGCTGCTCAATATCGTCGCGGGCCTGGCCGGGGCCGATTCGGGCGAACTGTGGCTGCACGGCGAGCGCGTCGCGCCTGGCAATGGGCGGCAGTCGCTTTCGTACATGTTTCAGGAAGACCGGCTGCTGCCGTGGCGCACGGTGCGAGCCAACGCGGAGTTCGCGCTCGAATCGGCCCGCCCGCGCCTTGCGGCCCGTGAGCGGCGCGAGCGTGCGGCGGCCGTGCTCGACATGGTGGGTCTCGCTGCGTTTGCCGAACACCACCCGCATCAACTATCGGGCGGCATGCGCAGTCGCGTGGCGCTCGCGCGCAGCCTTGTGAGCGAGCCGGGCATCTTGCTGATGGACGAGCCTTTCTCGAAGCTCGACCCGCAAACGCGCGCGCAGATGCACGCCGAGGTGCTGCGGCTGCGCGCGCTGCGCCCGACCACGATCCTCTTCGTCACGCACGACGTGGAGGAGGCCATCGTACTCGCCGACCGCGTGATCGTGCTGGCGCCGCGCCCCGGCCGCGTGCGCGAGATCGTGCCCGTCAATCTGCCGCGCCCGCGAAGCGCGACCGACGCCGAAGTCGCGGAAGCGATCCGCCGTCTTCGCCTGCTGGTATGAGCCTGATGCCATCCACTACTGCACGCCGCCAGGGCCCTTCGATGCCTGCCTTGCTGTCCCGTTCCTTCGTTTCGCTCGCCGCGCAGCGCGTGGCGCTCGTGGCCCTGCTCGTGGGGGTCTGGTGGATGGCGGCGCGGCGCATGCCGGCCTTCGTGATGCCGGGCCCCGGGCAGGTCGCGCACGCGCTCGTTGCGTTGCTGCACTCGCCCTCGTTCTTCCGCGATCTCGGCGCGACGCTCTACCGCGTGCTGGCGGGCTTCGCGCTCGCGGCCGCGGTGGGTGCGCCGCTCGGCGTGGCCCTTGGCGCAAGCCCACGCGCGGCGCGCTTTTTCGAGCCGTTGCTGGCGATCGTGAACACAGTCTCGTCGGCGATCTGGGCTGTGTTCGCGATCATCTGGTTCGGCATTTCGAACGCAACGACGATATTCGTCGTCTTCATGACCGCCATGCCGCTGATCCTGACCAACGTATGGCAGGGCGCGCTGACCGTCGACACGCAGCACGTCGGACTCGCGCGAAGCCTGCGTTTTTCGCCCGCGCAGATCATGCGCAAGATCTACTTGCCGACCATCCTGCCGCACTTTTTCGCGGGCGCGCGGCTCGCATTCGGCTTCGGCTGGCGCGTCTCGCTCGTGGCGGAGACGATCGGCGCGTCGGACGGCATCGGCTACAGGCTGCGCCAGGCCGCCGATCTCGTGCAAACGGATCAGGTGTTCGCCTGGACCGTGACGCTCGTCGTGCTGATGCTGCTGCTCGAGGCGGGCGTGCTCAAGCCGATCGAACGCCGCCTCTTTCGCTGGAAGCGCGCGGCCTGAATCCACTGACTACGGGGAATGACACCATGCAAATGACACGACACATCAAGCGGGCAGCCGTTGCGGCGCTGGTCGCCGCCGCTTCGACTTGCGCCGCGCAAACGGCGCTGGCCGACACCGTCCGGATCGGTTACTGGACGAGTGGCGTGAGCCTTGGCTTTGGGGCGGTGCTCGAGGCGAAGCCCTTCCTGCAGCAGCGCGGGCTCGACGTGCAGTTCGTGCGCTTCGCCGACGTCAATGCGCCGAACCGGGCGCTCGCGGCCGGCGCAATCGACTTCGCCTTCGCCGCGCCGGCTTCCGCCGTGTTCAGCTCCGCTTCGCAGGGCGCGCCGCTGCGCATCGTGCTGGCGACCCAGCCCGCCGACGTCGCTTTCGTTGCGCCCGAAGACTCGCCTATCCGCTCGCTTGCCGAACTGCGCGGCAAGAAGGTTGGCATGTCGCCGCCGGGAAGCTCGGTCGCATCGATCGCAACCGCCGTTCTGCAAGGCAACTACGGCATTCGCAGCGCCGACTTTTCGATCGTGCCAGGCAACGAAGGGCGTCTCGCGCAGTTTCTCGTGCAGAAGCAGGTCGATGCAGCGGCGGTGCGCACGATCACCGTGGCGCAGTTGAAAGACCTGAAGGTGCGCCAGCTCGGCACGTTCGGCGACGAATGGAAGAAGCTCACGAAAAGCGACGCCGTGCCGTATATCGGCGTGAGCGCGGTGCGCGCGGACTGGCTCGCGCAGCATCCGGCCGACGCGGCGAAGCTGATTGCCGGCTTGCGCGCCGCGCTGCAATGGGGCGCCGCACACCACAGCGACGTTTCGGCGATCCTGCAAAAGAGCGCGAACCTTCCTGCGGCCGACGCCGATGCCTACGCGGCGCGCTGGTCTGAAATCAACCGCGTGAGTTTCGAGCCGGCCGACATCGAGACCTTGCAGCACGAGCACAAGATCTTTGTCGACGGCGGCGTGATTCAAGGCGAATTGCCCGCCGGTCTGTTCGACACCGCGCCTTACACCGCCTCGCGATCCATTCAGTAACCCTCATCTATTTTTTTCGGCATTCATTCGGAGTCCAGATATGGCAGTTTCCCTTCCTTCCACCATGAAGGCGCTCGTGCTGCGCGCGCACGGCGACCTCGACCAGCTCGAGGTCGTGAGCGACAAGCCCGTGCCGCGGGCCGAGCCGGGCGGCGTGGTGATCCGCGTGCGCGCTTCGTCGTTCAACTATCACGACGTTTTCACGGTGAAGGGCATGCCGGGCATCAAGGTGCCGCTGCCGGTCGTGATCGGCCTCGACATGGCGGGTGAGATCGTCGCCGTCGGCGAGGGCGTGGAAGGCTGGAAGATTGGCGAGCGCGTGCTTGTGAACCCGCTCAACCGCGAGAAGGGGCTGATGGGCGAGATGCTCGACGGCGGCATGGCCGAATATTGCGCCGTTTCCGCCGCGCAATTGATCCCGCTGCCCGACGCGGTGAGCTTCGAGGCGGCCTCCGCGTTGCCGGTTGCGTATGGCACGGCGCATCGCATGCTGATCACGCACCAGACCGTGAAGGCCGGCGACCGCGTGCTGATTCTCGGCGCGAGCGGCGGCGTGGGGACGGCTTCGCTGCTGCTCGCGAAGCAACTCGGTGCCGAAGTGATCGCCTGCGCGGGCAGCGACGAAAAGGCCGCGCAACTGAAGGCGCTCGGCGCCGACCACGTCGTCAATTACCGCACGACCGACTTTTCGAAATGGGCGATCGCGCAGTACGGCAAACCGCAGCGGCGCAGCCAGGAAGGCGGCGTGGACGTGCTCGTGAACTTCACGGGCGGCGAAACCTGGGTGCCTTCGCTCAAGTGCGTCAAGCGCGGCGGAACGGTGCTCGTATGCGGCGCGACGGCGGGTCACGACCCGAAGGAAGACCTGCGCTACATCTGGAGTTTCGAACTGAAGGTGATCGGCTCGAACAGTTTCTACGACGACAACCTGCGTGCGCTGCTCGCGCAGATCGCGCGCGGCGAGCTTACGCCCGCCATCGATCGCGTGCTGCCCCTCGAAGAGGCCGCCCAGGGCTTGCGCCTGATCCGCGACCGCGAGGTGCTGGGCAAGATCGTCGTCACACCGTAATCGGGGCAAGGAGAGAATACGCATGAATCAGGCAGCAAACCCAACGGCATTGCCGACAGCCGAAGACGTAGAGGCGCGTTTGCGCCGTGGTCCGTATCACGAATGGCTCGGGCTGAAGGTCGTCGCGGTTGCCGACGGCGAGATCGAACTCACTGCGGCGTGGCGCGAGGAATGGGTCGTGAACCCCGAGAAACGCTACACGCATGGCGGCATCCTGGCCGCGCTGGTCGACCTCGCCGCCGACTGGGCGCTCGTTTCGAAAACGGGGCGCGGCGTGCCGACGATCGACCTGCGCGTCGATTACCACCGCGCGGCGCTGCCGGGCGACCTGCGCGTGAAGGGCAAGGTGATCCGCTTCGGCGCGCAGATCGCGACGGCCGAAGCGCAGGTGTTCGACGCGGACGGCAAACTCGTCGCGAGCGGCCGAGGCGCCTATTCCACCGCCGGCGCAGCCGCACCCGCGCCGCAGCCGGCACGCCCGTGATGCTGAGCCTCGATCACCTCGTCATCAACACGCGCTACGACACCGACGCGGCGCAAGCGCTGTTCGGCGCACTGGGCTTTACACTCACGCCGCGCGGGTTCCACACGCTCGGTTCGATCAATCACGCGATCGTGTTCGAAGGGCACTATCTCGAACTGATCGGCCTGCCCGCCGACGGCTCGGCCACGCGGCCGGAGATCGCCGCAAGCCCGCTTGGCGCGGATGGCCTCGTCTTGCGCAGCGACGATCCGCAACGCACCTTCGACGATCTGCGCACTGCCGGTTTCGACGCAACGCCGCCGCAGCACTTCTCGCGGCCGGTGGCGGGGCTCGGCGATGCGCGCTTCGTGACCGTGCGCCTTGGGTCCGGCCAATTGCCGGGCGGGCGTGTGTACTTCTGCCAGCACCTCACGCCCGAGTTCGTGTTCCGCGAAGCGTGGCGCACTCATGCCAACGGCGCGTATGCGCTCGCGGCGCTGCATCTCGTGGACGCGGAGCGCGAGGACTATGCGCGTCTTGGCGAGCCGGAGCCGGGCTTCGAGCTGGTCTTTCACCGTCGCGCCCAGTTTGACGCGTATTTCGGCGCGCTCGCCGGGCATGTTACGGCGCGCGCGCCGCGCTACGGCGCGGTCACGATTCGGACTCCAAAGTGGCGCGAGATCGGTACGTACGCGCAGCGCGCGCAATTGCCGTATGAAGTGGAAGCCACGCGTAGCCTTGTCGCGTTGCCTCGTTTCGATACCTTGCTGGAGTTCGTGCCATGAGCTTGCCGCGCAACCTCGGCGATCTGATCGACCGCAGCGGCGACGCCGCAGCGCTCGCGCTCATCGAACTCGACGACGCGCTGACACCGGTGCGCTACCGTTTCGGGGAACTCGACGCGCTGGCGGACCGCGTCGCGGCAGCGCTCGCCACGCGCCACGCACGCGGCGAGCGCATCGCCGTGCTCGCCGCGAACTCGGCGCACTATGTTGCGACGGTGCTGGGCATCATGCGGGCGGGTCTCGTCGCGGTGCCTGTAAACTTCCGCTTCCCTCGCGCGCTCATCGCCGACGTGATAGCGGACAGTGGTGCGAGCCTCGTGTTCTGCGACGCGAAACGCGTGGCGGACTTGCCACCGGGTCTCGCGGGCGTCGTGTTCGATGCGCGCGCGCCGTTGCTTGCAAGCGAATTGCCCGATCACGTCACGCCGTTTTCGGCCTTCGTGGCGAACCTGCGCGCGACGCGTTTCGAGCCAGTCGAGCCGCTGCCGGGCGAAGCCGCGCTCATGCTCTATACATCGGGCTCGACGGGGCGGCCCAAAGGCGTTGTACTGTCGCACGAGAGCCACCTGTGGGTCGTACACACGCGCCTGCTGTCGCAGCCGCTCGCAGGTGAGCGCGTGCTGATCGCCGCGCCGCTCTTTCACATGAATGCCCTTGCGCTGGCGTTCCTCACATTGGCTGCGCGCGCAACGACCGTGATGTTGCCGCAATTCGAGGCCGGCAACTATATTCGCGCCGTGGCCGCCTGGCGCTGCACGTGGCTCACCGCCGTGCCGCCGATGATCGCCATGATGCTGCAACAGCGCGAACTGCTTGCGCAAAGCGATCTTTCCTCCGTGCGCTACGTGCGGATGGGCTCGGCGCCCGTCAGCGCCACGCTGTTGCAACAGATCCACGCACTGCTGCCGAACGCGCGCGTCATCAACGCGTACGGCACCACGGAGGGCGGCCCGGTCGTGTTCGGCCCGCATCCGCAGGGCTTGCCGACACCGCCGCTTTCGGTCGGCGCCGCGCATGCGCTCGTCAAGCTGCGTCTCGTCGACGAAAACGGCGCACAGGCGGAAGAGGGCGAGTTGCATTTGCGCAGCCCGGCGCTGATGACCGGCTATCACAACCGCCCGGACGTGCGCGCGCCGCTCACGCAAGACGGTTACTACCGCACCGGCGACGTCTTCCGCCGCGACGCGCAGGGTTTCTACACGTTCGTCGGCCGCCGCGACGATATGTTCGTCTGCGGCGGCGAGAACATCTATCCGGGCGAAGTCGAGCGCCTGCTCGAACGCCATCCGGATGTCGCGCAGGCGTGCGTCGTGCCGGTGGCCGACGAGATCAAGGGCGCAAAGCCGGTGGCGTTCGTCGTCCTGAAAGCCGGCGCGCAGGCTGACGAAGCCACGCTCAAGCATTACGCGCTGGAGCACGCGCCCGCTTTTCAGCATCCGCGCCGGGTGTGGTTCGTCGACATGCTCCCGATCGCTTCGACAAACAAGATCGACCGCGCCGCACTCAAAGGCGAGGCCGCGCGCCGCGTGGCCGCGACCGCGCCCACCCACGGAGACCACTCATTCCATGAAACCCCGTAACAGACTGGCCGCCTGGCTCGCCGCGGCCTGCGCGCCGCTTTTCGCGCTTGCGGCAAGCGATGCCCATGCGCTCGATGCCGTCACGGTCGGCCTCGCGATTCCGCCCGCCGTGCACGACGGCGCGCCTTATGCCGCCGCCGACAAGCTGGGCCTCTTCAAGAGCGAAGGGCTCGACGTGAAGCTCGTCGTGTTCCAGGGCGCAGGGGCGCTAATTCCGCAGGTGGCGAGCAAGCGTATCACGTTCGGCTACCCGACCTCTGAGCCGCTCCTGTCGAGCTATCTGAACGGCGGCACGCCGCCGCCCGTGCGCTACTTTTACAACGGCGTGCCCGCGAACACGATGGAGTTTGCCGTGCTCGCCTCGTCGCCGGTGAAAAGACTGGCCGATCTGGACGGCAAGAAGATCGGCGTTGGCGCGCTCACGTGGGGCACGATTCCGGGTGGCCGCGCCGCGTTGCGCGAGGCAGGGCTCACGCCTGGCAAGAATGTGGACTACGTGCCCGTGGGCTCGCTCGGCTCCGGGTTTCAGGCACTGAAAACGGGCGCCGTCGACGCGCTCAATTTCAACAGCAGCTGGGACGACATGCTGGAACTTTCGGGCACGCCGATCCGCCGCCTCCGCTATCCGGCCGTGTTCGACGAAACGGCCGGCAACGGCTTCATTGCCCATCGCGATACGTTTGCCGAGCGGCCGGACCTGATCGTGCGCTTCGGCCGCGCCTATACGGAAGCGCAAATCGTCTGCGATGCGAATCCGGCGTTCTGCGTGAAGGCCTTCTGGGAGGCGCACCCCGAGTCGAAGCCGCCAGGCGACGAAGCACACAACCTGCGCGTGGCGGAGGAACTGCTCAAGCGGCGTCTCTCCCGCGTGCTGCGAACTGCAGACGGCAAACCGCGCCAGCCCGGCGCATACGACTTGCCCGCCGTGCGCGCGAATCTGGCCGAGATGCAGCGGGTGGGCGAGTTCCCGAAGGGCGAGGTGCCGCTCGATCAACTGTTCTCGAACCAGTTCGTGGCCGACTTCAGCCACTTCGACGAGGCCGCGCTGCGCGAACGCGCGCGGCAGCAGCCGTGAGCGCGCGCATCGAGGTGACGCCGCGCGTGGCGCTGATCGATGTCGCGCGGCGCATCGTGCTCAAGGGCTTCGCGCCGCATGCGCAGGTCGAGTTGACCGCGCGGCTCGACATGCCGGACGGCAGCGCATGGCGCAGCACGAACCGCTTCGCGACCGACGCCGACGGCAACGCCGATCTCGGCGAGGTCGCGCCCACGGCGGGCGACTATGCGCACAGCGGCGTGCAGCCGATGGGCGTGGTCTGGTCGATGCGCTGCGAGAGCGAGCCGACGCGTGCCGAAGGCATCGAGCCGCTGACCGTCGAACTCGTTGCGCGCCAAACGGGAGGGGCGGACACCGCAGCCACGGCGCAGTTCGTGCAACAGTACGTGGCCGATGGCGTCGTGCGCCGCGAGATTCGCGAAGCGGGCGTGGTCGGCACGCTGTTCACGCCCGCGACGCCTGGGCCGCATCCAGCCGTGGTCGTGCTCAATGGCTCGGGCGGCGGCATCAACGAGCCGCGCGCGGCGCTTTACGCGGCGCACGGTTACGCGGCGCTCGCGCTCGGCTATTTCAACGCGCCGGGACTGCCGCCCACCATTTCGCACACGCCGCTGGAATACTTCGCGGCGGCGCTCGACTGGCTGCGCGAGAGCGTGCACCCGCAAAACGATTTTGTGGCCGTGGCGGGACAGTCGCGCGGTGGGGAACTCGCGTTGCTGCTCGCGGCGACGTGGCCCGAGCGGGTTTCGGCCGTGATCGGCTATGTGCCGAGCGCCGTGCTGCACGGCACGCTGCGCGCGGGCGCGCCCGGCGAACCGCCGGATTCGGTCGCGTGGACGCTTGGCGGCCGCCCGCTCGCGCATGTGTGGGAGCGCAATACTCACGCCGACTGGACCGCGTTCCGCCACGCGAGTGCGCCGGGCGAACCGGTGCGTCAGGCGCCGGCCTTCGAGTCGGCGCTCGGCGACGCCGAGGCCGTGGCCCGCGCGCGTATTCCCGTCGAGCGCATTGCCGGACCGGTCTTGCTGATTTCAGGCACCGACGACGGCTTCTGGCCATCGTCGCGCTACGCCGAAATGATCGCCGCCGATCTCGCGGCGCGCGGCTTCCCGCACCGCGTCGAGCATTTGCGCTACGAGGGCGCGGGCCACTCGATCCTGTTTCCGCATGTGCCGACCACGCAGATCGCACGCGTGCATCCGGTCGCGCGCGTGCCGATCACGGCAGGCGGCACGGCCGCCGCGAATGCGCGCGCAAACGAGGCTTCGTGGCCGCGTGTGCTGCAGTTCCTCGACGCAGCGAGGCGCGCGCCATGAGCACGAGCGCCTTTCATGCCGAGCGGGTCTCGGTGAGCTACCGCACGCGTACCGGCACGATCGACGCGTTGCTCGACGTGGACCTGCGTATCGAGGCGGGCGAGTTCGTCGCGCTGCTGGGGCCGTCCGGCTGCGGCAAGTCCACCTTGCTCAAGGTGGCGGCGGCGCTGATTGCGCCGACCTCGGGGCGTGCGCGCCTCGGCGGCGCGGCGCTGACGAAGCCGGGCCGCCAGGTCGGCGTAGCGTTCCAGAAGCCGAACCTGCTGCCGTGGCGCAACGTACTCGACAACGTGCTGTTGCCCGCGCGCACGCTCGGCCTGCCGATGGAGCACGCACAGGCGCGCGCACGGGAACTGCTTGAACTCGTGGGACTGGATGCTTTCGCGCGCAACTATCCAGCCGAGCTTTCCGGCGGCATGCAGCAGCGCGTGGGCATTGCGCGCATGCTGCTGCATGACCCCGAACTGCTGCTGATGGACGAGCCCTTCGCCGCCCTCGACGCGCTCACGCGCGAGCGGCTCACGCTCGAACTCCAACGTATCTGGCTCGCGCAGCGCAAGTCGGTGCTGTTCATTACGCACAGCATTCCCGAGGCGGTCTTTCTCGCGGATCGCGTCGTCGTCATGTCGGCGCGGCCGGGCCGCATCGTCGACGAACTGGTGGTGCCGATCGCGCGAGCGCGTGACGCGGACACCCTCAGTTCCACGGCATTCGTCGATGCGTGCGCGTATTTGCGGAGGCACTTCCAATGAATCAACGAAAGCGCAAAGGCATGCCCGCGGCGCTGTATCCGCTCGCGAGCCTCGCGGCAGCGATCGCCTGCTGGCAGGCCGTGGTCGCATGGTGGTCGATACCGGACTATGTGCTGCCCGCGCCCGCCGAAGTGGGCCGGGCACTCGCGGCGGGCTTCGCCGACGGCACGTTGTGGCCGCATATTGCCGCGACCCTCGGCGAGACGCTGCTTGGCTACGCAATCGGCAGCGTGCTCGCCGTCGCGACCGGTGCCGTGCTCGCGGAGTCGCGTACGTTCGAGCGTTTCGTGTTCCCGCTGCTCGCTGGCCTGCAGGCCATGCCGAAGGTCGCGCTCGGGCCGATCATTCTCGTCTGGTGCGGCTATGGCAGCGCCTCGAAGGTCGTGCTCGTCGTGCTCGTGTGCTTCTTCCCGCTGTTCGTGAACACGGTCAATGGCCTCAAGCGCGCCGACCCGGATCTGCTCGACGCGTGCCGGGCATTCTCGGCCTCGCGTGCGTTTCTGTTCTTGCACGTGAAGTTGCCTTGCGCCGCGCCCGAAATCTTCAGCGGCCTGCAGATCGGCGTGTCGCTGGCGCTGATCGGCGCGGTGGTCGGAGAGTTTCTCTCTTCGCAGCGCGGGCTCGGTTATCTGATCAGTTCGGCCTCGGTCAATATGAGCGTCGCGACGATGTTCGCGGGCGTCGTGCTGCTCGCCGTCATTGGCGTGGGCGGCGCGCAGGCCGTGCGCGCGGTGCAGCGCCGAGTGGTGTTCTGGGAGCGCAGTGACGGCGATACCAGTCGCGTGGGCGGCTGAGGAGGTCGGCGCGTATCGGGTCGCTCAAGCCGCACGCCGCTCATCATCCAGCCAGCTTTCTGATGATGCCGCCTGCGTTGAACCGGCCAGAAGTGCCCCATTCGAGCGTATGCTTGCCATTAAACGACGGCATTCAACCCCGATGGAGACACGCATGGCGGCACTTCAGATCGACGATGTCCCGGCCGCGATCCGGCAGGCCAAGCGCACGTTGCGCGCGCAACTGCCGAACTATCGCGAAGTGTTCGAGGAGGTCGCGCAGGCCATAGGCGAAGAGGCGCGGAGCATCGCGCGACTGCGCGAGGCGGGCGAGTCCGTGATTCCGGAGATCGCCTTCGCCGACATCGCGGCGCAGCGCGTGAGCGCCGAGACGATCGCGCGCGTGAAAGCGCGCGGCGCCTGCGTGATCCGCCGCGTATTCGAGCCGGAGCAGGCCGCGCGCTGGGATGCCGAAATCGCGGAGTACGTGGCGCGCAACGATCTCGACGCGCTCGCAACCCAACGCGCGGCGCAGCGCAATGCCCTCCCGCCGCAAGCGAGCCGCCCGCTGATCTACGGCTTGTACTGGTCGCGCCCGCAAGTGCAGGCACGCGAGTCCGCCGAACTCACCGCCGCGCGCGTCTTTCTCAACCGTCTGTGGCGCCACGAGAGCGAAGGGCGCGTGCATTTCGATCCCGATGTCGTGCCCGCCTACGCCGACCGCCTGCGGCGCCGGCCGCCCGGAACGGCGGCGCCCGGCCTCGCCGCGCATTGCGACGGCGGCGCGGTCGAGCGCTGGGTCGACGAGAGCTTCCGCCAGGTGTATCGCCACGTGTTCTCGGGCGACTGGCGGCGCTACGACCCGTTCGACGGCGCTTACCGCACGCACGCGAGCGAGATTCCTTCGCGCATCGCTTCTTCGATGTTCCGCACCTTCCAGGGCTGGACCGCGCTCACGCCGCAGGGCCCCGGCGACGGCACGCTGCAGATCGTGCCGATCGCCAACGCCATGGCGTACGTGCTCCTGCGCGCGCTGCAGGACGACGTGGCCGAAGACGACCTGTGCGGCGCGCAACCGGGCCGCGGGCTGCCGATCAGTTCCGAATGGCACGCGCCGCTCGTCGACGCGCTGACATCGATTCCGCAGATGCAAGCCGGCGACACCGTGTTCTGGCACTGCGACGTGATTCACTCGGTGGAAGACGAGCACCGCGGCACGGGATACAGCAACGTGATGTACATCCCGGCCACGCCGGGTTGCGCGAAGAACGACGCCTATTTGCAGCGCCAGTTGCCGAGCTTCCTCGAAGGCCGCAGCCCGCCCGATTTTCCCCCTGAGCACATCGAAGCCGATCTGGCGGACCGGGCGGGCGTGGCCGATCTCACCGCGCTCGGCCGCACCCAGCTAGGTCTGCCCGGCGCCGCCTAGCACAGGCAGATGACGCGCGCGTGTCGGTGCATCGATTCGCGCGCTTGCCTGCAAAAGCACGCCTATGGCATGCTGTGCGCCGATCAACCGGCCATGACGACCATGGATTTCGCTTCGTCCGTCGCAACGTATGGCGCCGACCTGTCGGGTCTCGTTTGCGGTTTTCGCTTCACGCCGGGGCAACCCGGGCAGTCCGTCACGTGCGACGATGTACTCGACGCGCTGCGGCGCACGCACGAAAGCGGCGAGCCGCAAGCCGCGCACGACGACTCGTTCTACTGGCTGCACTTCAATCTCGCCCACGCCGCGGCACAACCGTGGATGCGCGCGCATCTCGACCTGCCCGACGCCTTCTTCGAAATGCTCGTGGAAGGCTCGCACTCCACGCGCATCGAACACGTGGACAACGGGCTCTTCGCCGTGGTCAACGACGTGATGTTCGATTTCGAACTCACGCCCTCGCAGATCGCGACCCTCTGGTCATACACGCACGAACGCATACTCGTCACGGCGCGGCTGAAGCCGCTGCGCTCCATCGACCGTCTGCGCGGCTACGTGCGCAACGGCGAGACGTTCCGCTCGCCGGCCGAGTTGCTCATCCACTTGATGCGCGATCAGGCCGACCTGATGGTGGAGATCGTGCGCCGCACGAGCGTCGATGTCGATCGCGCCGAGGACCAGTTTCTTGCCTCGCGCCGCTCGGCGAGCCGTCATGAACTCGCGGCCATGCGGCGCATCCTGGTGCGCCTGCAACGGATGCTCGCGCCGGAGCCTGGCTCGATTTTCCGTCTGCTCGCGCGCCCGCCGCGCTGGCTCCAGCTAGCCGACATGCAGGACCTGCGCGAGGCGACCGAGGAGTTTTCGCTCGTGCTGGGCGACATGGCCGGACTGGTGGAGCGCATCAAGCTCCTGCAGGAAGAAATTGCCGCGCGGCTCGAGGAGCAGAACAACCGCACGCTTTTCACGCTCACGCTCGTGACCGTGCTCGCGCTGCCGATCAACATCGTCGCGGGCTTCTTCGGCATGAACGTAGGCGGCATTCCGCTTGCGGAAAACCGCCACGGCTTCTGGCTCATGGTGGTGCTGGTCGCGACCTTCACGGCGCTGCTGGGATGGTGGGTGTTCCGCCGGCGCGGGGACACCTGAGGCACGCGTTGCCTATGAGGCACCGCAGGCTCGCGGGGCCGCCGCCGGGCCCTCACGCGCGCGCTATATACTAGGCGCTCGAATTTCCTGTTTGAGCGCCTGCCATGACCGTTCCCTCGTCGACGCCCGAGGCCGTGCCCCCCGTAAGCGATGCCGCGTATGCCGGGGTGCGGGAGCCGGACGCCGACCTGCGCGAGCCGTTGCGCTCGCACGATCATGCGGTTTTTCCCGGCGCCGGGCACGCAACGGCGGACCCGTTGCTCGATGGCCTGTTGCGCCTCGTCGCGGCGCATTTCGGGGTGGCGGCAGCCTGCGTGGTGCCCGGCGAGGCGCCCGCCGTGCACGGGCGCGGCGCCGGCGTGGACGAGACGGTCTACGAAGCACTGCGCACGCTTGCGCATCCGACCAGCGAAAGCGGCGCAAGAGAGCCGCTCATCGTGCCCGATATATCCACCGACCCCGCCTGGTGCACTGTGCTTGCACACGCAAGCAAGCCGCTCCGGTTCGTGGCCGCGTGGCCCTTGTACGGCGCGCAGGGCGAGCACGTCGGCAGCCTCTGCCTGATCGACCCCGCCCCGCGCGAGCTGGACGCCGCCGCTCGCGCGAGTCTCGGCGACTTTGCGCGCGTGGCGGCCGCGCTGGCCGCGCGGCCGGCGCGCGCCACGAGCCGCGATATCGACGTTCCCGCCACAGACGAACCCGCGCTGTATGCCGAACTCGAAGCATTGCGCGAGCAGGAACGGCTGCTCGCGCACGCCATCGACGGCAGCGGCACAGGCATCTGGGACCGCGACGTGGTGACGGGCGAGATCCGCTATTCGGATGGCTGGAAGGCAATACTCGGCTACGCCGGGCACGAGTTGACGAGCCGTATCGAAGACAGCTATCTGCGACTGCACCCCGAAGACGCCGAGTACGTGAAGGCCGCGATGCAGGCGCACTTCGAAGGCCGCACGCCGACGTACGAAGTCGAGCACCGCATTCGTTGCAAGGACGGCCGCTACAAGTGGATCTGCAGCCGCGGCAAGGTCATGAGCCGCGACGCGAACGGGCGCGCGCTGCGCATGATCGGCACGACCACGGACATCACCTCGATGCGCGAGATGGCCGAGCGTTTGCGCGAGAGCGCGGCGCTCGTCACGAACCTCACGAACGAGGTGCCGGGCCTCGTGTTCCAGCGCCGCCAGACGTCCGGCGGCCACGCGTTGTTCTCCTATGCGAGTGCGGGCATCGCGGAAATCTTCGAACTCACGCCCGCGCAGGCCGCGCACGACACGGCGTGCATCGACGCGCTGATTCATCCCGACGATCTCGACGCATGGCGCGCCTCGTTCGAGCAGTCGGCGGCGAACCTCACGCCGTGGCATCTGGAGTTTCGCGTGCTGCTGCCGCAGCAGGGCTTGCGCTGGCGCCAGGGCGATGCGAGGCCGCAGCGGCTCGCCAACGGCACGACGGTCTGGCATGGCTTCATCACGGAAGCGACCGAGCGCAAGCGTATCGAAGCCGAACTGCAGGAATTCGCGAGCACCGACGGCCTCACGCGTCTGGCCAACCGCCGTCACTTCATGGCCCGCGTCGAGGCGCAGCTTGCGCAGGCGCGGCGCGGCGGCGCCAGTGCGGCCGTGATGATGTGCGACCTCGACCACTTCAAGTCGATCAACGACCGCTGGGGCCACGCGATCGGCGACGACGTGCTGCGCCATTTCGCCGAGATCCTGCGCACGCAGTTGCGCGTGGGCGACCTGGCCGGCCGTATCGGCGGCGAGGAGTTTGCGATCCTGCTCGCGGCCACCGACCTCGAAGGCGCGCATAGCGTCGCGCAGCGCATACAGGAGCGCTTCGCCGCGCAACCGCTCGCGGTGGTGGGCGAGGTCGTGGCGCTTACCGTGAGCATCGGCATCACGCTCATGAACGCCGCCGACATGAGCGCCGAAGCCACGCTCACGCGCAGCGACTTCGCACTCTACCGCGCGAAAAAAGGCGGACGTAACCGCATCGAATGCGCATAACGCGCGGCCACGTTAGCTGACGTTCGCGTGCGCCGGGCACCGCGCACGCGCGCAGCGCGCGCGTTGGTGTATGTTGGCGCCATACCGTAGCCGCCTTCCATGACGGCCCAGGTGCGGAGGACGCTTTGCCCGAAGTCTCGCCCAACCCCGGCGCAGTCCGCGCGCGAGTGTCGCGTTTGCTCGTGCTGCTGCTCGTGGCGCTGATTCCGATCGTGCTGTGTGTGGCGCTCGGGCGCTACGAGGCCGAGCGTATTGCGCGGCGCGAGGCGACGCTCGCTTCCACGTTCATCGTCGGGCAGGTCGTCTCGATCGTCGAGACAGCGCAGAGCGCGGCCCACACGCTCGCGCCGCGCGCGGCCGAGGCATGCGAGACGCTCTCGCCGGACCTCACGCTCAAGGCCGCCGCCGTGCCTTATGTGCGCACACTCAACATCCTGTATGGCGGCCGCTTCACCTGCTCGTCTGCACTCGCGCAACACTCGATTCCCGCCAACGGCGTGCTCAACGGCTATGTGCCGCCCTCGAACGGCGAATGGCTCAGGATCGTCAACGACACGCCGATGGTGCGCAACCGCCCCTCGCTGCTGGTTGGCGTAGCGGGCGAAGCGGGGCGCGCCGTCGTGGCCGTGGTGGACGTGCAGTATCTGCTGGACCTGCTGCATGGCGCCGCGCCGCTCACGGTATTTCGCCAGGCCGAGTTGAGCGTGGGCGAGGGCACCGTGTTGCGCGAAGCCATGGCGCTCGTGAACGTGCGCGGCGCGCCGTTGCTGGCCGACGTGCAAAAGCGCATGTCGGGCACCACGATCGACCTGAAGATCTATGGGCGGCCCGAGCGCATCAACGAAGCGTGGGGCGCTCTGCTGCTGCGCTATCTGCCATGGGCGGCCGCGCTCTCCGCGCTGCTCGTATGGCTCGTGCGGCGTTTGCAGCAAAACGGGCGGTCGCGCCGCGATCAACTGCTGAGGGGCATGCGCGCGAACGAATTCCACGTCGAATACCAGCCGCTCTACGGCGTGGCGACGCAGCGGTGCGAGGGCGTGGAGGCGTTGCTGCGCTGGGTGCGGCCAGGCCAGGGTGCGACGCGCCCGGACGAGTTCATCCAGGCGGCTGAAGAAGAGCACGTGATCGTGCCGCTCACGCAGCATCTGCTGAAGCTCATCGCGCGCGACGTCGCGGCGTGGGACATCGCGCCGGGCTTTCACCTCGGGGTCAATTTCGCGCCCGAGCATTTGTCGGGCGAGCAGCTCGTGAGCGACGTGCGGCGGCTGCGCACGGCCGTGGCGCAGCGCGGCGCGACGATCACGGTGGAAATTACCGAACGCACGCTGGTGTGCAATACCGAGCAGGCGCGCAACAGCCTCTTGACCTTGCGGCACGAGGGCGTCAACGTCGCTATCGACGACTTTGGCACCGGGTATTGCTCGCTCTCGTATCTCGAGAAATTTCCATTCGATATCCTGAAGATCGATCGGGGCTTCGTGCTCACGATCGATCCGGAAGGCAAGAAGGCGGCGGTGCTCGACGCCATCATCGACCTTGCGCATAGCCTGGGGGCGCGGCTCGTGGCGGAAGGCGTGGAAACCCAGGTGCAACGCGACTATCTGTGTGCGCGCGGCGTCACATACATACAGGGCTTTTTCTACGCGAAGCCCATGCGCTCGGAGGCGTTCATGCGCTGGTATCGCGCGAACGGGGCGCATATGGCGCCCGATCCGCATATGACGGCGGGTGCGTAGGGCTCAGGCGAGGTGCCCGCAGGTGCATTCCCGCTGGGGTGATTTGCTTAGCGCGAAACATCGGTTCTGGGAGCCCGTGTATGCCGGTAGCATCGACGGTTCGATGGCTGCGCCGTGTGGGTGCATGCCCAAAGCCAACACGGATTAGCCGAACATGACTCGCCCCATGCATCCTGCAACCTGGTCACGCCGCCATTTTCTCGCCACGCTGGGCGCGACGCTCGCCGGCGCTGCGCTGCCCGCCACCGCATTCGCGAAATATCAGCCCGACCAGTTCCGCATCGGCTACCAGAAGGCCGCGAGCACGCTCGTGCTGCTCAAGGCGAACGGCACGCTGGAAACGCGCCTCGCGCCGCTCGGCATCAAGGTGTCATGGACCGAGTTCCCGGCCGGCCCGCAATTGCTCGAAGGCCTGAACGTGGGCGCAATCGACTTTGGTTACGTGGGCGAAGCGCCACCCGTGTTTGCTCAGGCCGCGGGCGCGGATTTCGTCTACACGGCGTACGAACTGCCCACGCCGCACGCAGAGGGCGTGGTCGTGGCAAAGCAGTCGCCGATCCAGGACGTGGCTGGGCTGAAGGGCAAGAAAATCGGCCTGAATCGCGGCTCGGACGTGCATTGGTTTCTCGTCGCGCTGCTGCAAAAGCACGGCCTTTCCATCGCCGACGTGCAACCCGTATTCCTCGCACCCGCCGACGCGCGCGCGGCGCTGCAAAGCGGCGCCATCGACGCCTGGGCGATCTGGGACCCGTTCCTCGCCGCCGTCGAAGCGCAGGATGGCGCGCGCCTCGTCGCCGATGCCAGCGGCGTGGCGAGTCATCACCAGTTCTTCTTGAGCCAGCGCGAATTCGCGCAGAACCGCAAGGACGCCCTCGCGATCGCGCTGGACGAACTCGGCAAGACGGGGCAGTGGGTGCGCGCCAACACGGCGGCAGCGGCCGCGAAGCTCTCGCCGATCCAGGGGCTGGATGCGGCGACGATCCAGACCGGCCTCACGCACTACGCGCATGAATACCGGCCTATCGACGCCGCCGTGATCGCGCAGCAGCAGAAGATCGCGGACACGTTCTACGAGCTGAAGATCATTCCGCGCCGCGTGGTGACGAAGGACGCCGTGCTCGCGTAACGCCTGCGGGCACGGTCGCCTTCCGGGAGCGCTTGGCGCTAAGTGCTTAGTGCGACGACCAGCCCTTGTAGCTGCCCACGTTGTCGCGCGTGACGAGCTGAGGCGTCATTTCGATCATCGGGTTGGCGGGCTTCTTGCCGTTCATGATGTCGTAGCCCACCTGCACGGCCGTTTGCGCCATCTTGTACGGGTCCTGGCTTGCCGAAGCCTGCACGAGCGTGTCGGTCTTGAGCGCCGTTTCGATATCGGGCGCGCCATCCACCGAGGTGATCACGATGTTGGTGCGGTGCAGTTGCTTCGCGGCGAGGTCGCTGCCAATGGCCTGCGGATCGTTGATGGCGAACACGCCGTCAAGCTTCGGAAAGCGCGTGAGATAGCCCTGCATCACATTCATGCCGCCTTCGCGCGAGCCTTTGGCGTCCTGGTCGTCGGAGAGAATCTTGATGCCCGGCGCCTTGGCGAGCACCTGCTTGCAGCCGTTCACGCGGTCGATCACGGCCGAGACCTGCGGGCCGTTCTGGATGATCACATTACCCTTGCCGTTGAGCTTCTTTTCGAGGTATTCGCACGAAATCGCCCCGGCCTTCACGTTGTCTGTTTGTACGGTCGCGTTGGCGCCCGCGGCGCTCACGTCCACCGCCATCACCACGATGCCGGCCGCCTGGGCCTTCTTCACCGCCGGTTCGATCGCCTTCGGATCGGTCGCGTTCAGGAGGATCATGTCCACGTGCGCCGAAATGAAGTTGTCGATCTGCGTGAACTGCTTGTTGAGGTCGTAGTCGGCGGAAACGGCCGTGACCTTGGCGCTCGGGTTGATCTCCTTGGCCTTCGCCTGCGCACCCTGCACGATCGTCACGAAGTAGGGATTGCCGAGCGAACCCACGGTAATGCCGATCGACTTGAGCTGCTTGTCGGCGGCATGCGCGCCCTGCAGTGCGAAGCCAAATGTGAGGGCGGCAGCGGCGAGAACGGCTTTTTTCTTGAACATGAGATTGTCTCCTGAGGGGGCCTGCTTGGGTCCTGTTTGAGTGCTTTCCCGGCGAGCGCAGCAGGACCGCCTGCGCTCGCGCCTGTTTCTGTCCGTTGACGGATTCAGTGGCTCACGTGCGGGCCGAGCCACGCTGGCGGTAGCGGTCCAGCGCCACGGCGCCGACGATCACGAGGCCCTTGATGATGTACTGCCAGATGTCCGAGACGCCGAGCAGCACGAGCCCATTGGTCAGGACTGCGATGATGAGCGCGCCGATCAGCGTGCCGATAATCGAGCCTACGCCGCCCACGAAGCTCGTGCCGCCCAGAATGACCGCGGCGATCGCATCGAGTTCATAGGACTGGCCCAGTTGCAGGCCGTTGGCCGCGTAGAGCCGGGCGGCGGACATCACCGCGCCAAGACCCGCGAGCAGACCCGAGATGGCATAGACGAACATCTCGATGCCCCACACCTTGATGCCGGAGAGGCGCGCCGCTTCCGGGTTGCCGCCCACCGAGTAGATGCGCAGGCCGAGCACCGTGCGGCGCAGTACGAACCACGAGCCGGCCACCACGACGAGCGCGATGATCACGAGCCAGGGCACGCCGAGCACCGTGCCGTTGCCGATGAATGCGAACGAGAGCTGCGGGTTGAAGATCGTCGTGTCGTGGCCCATGAGGCGCGCAATGCCGCGCACCGCCGTGAGCGAGCCGAGCGTGACGATGAACGGCGGCAGGCGCAGGAGCGAGATGAGCGCGCCGTTGATGAGGCCGAAGCCGAGCCCCACCGCGAGCGCCATGGGCACGCCGAGCCAGCCCCAGCCCGCGATGTTCGAGCCGATCATCGCGGCCATGGCCGCGGCGGCCAGCACGGAACCCACCGAGAGGTCGATGCCGCCCGTGAGAATCACGAAGGTCATGCCGGCGGCCAGCACGATGTTGATCGACGCCTGCTGCGTGACGATCGAAAGATTCTCCAGCGTGAAGAAGCCATCGGTGAGCACACCGAAGCCGATACACAGCAGCACCAGCACCGGCAGCATGCCAGCCGTGCGCACGAGCGACTTCATGCGCTGGCGGTGGCCGTCGACCGCGACGCTGCGTGCGGGTTGAGCGCCTTGTGCGGGCTGCGTGGGCGAGGCCGCGACACCGTGCCGGGGAAGAATGCTTTTCATGTCGTACTCCTGAGGGACGTATCTTGCGTATGCGGTGAAGGTCAAGCGGCTTCGCCGAGCGGTTGCTGCGAGCCGGTGGCGAGTTCTATGATCGCTTGCTGGGTGATCGGCTTACCCGTATAGCCGCCAAGCTCCCCGGCGAATTCGCCTTCACGCATGACGAGCACGCGATCGGCCACGCCGATGATCTCGGGCAGTTCGCTCGAAATCACGATGATGCCCACGCCGGTTTTGGCGAGGTCGTTGATGATGCGGTAGATCTCGGACTTCGCGCCAATATCGACGCCGCGCGTGGGCTCGTCGAGAATCAGCACGCGCGGCTTCGTTTCCAGCAGCCGCGACAGCAGCACCTTCTGCTGGTTGCCGCCCGAGAGCGCGCCCACGTTCACGCGCGAGTTCGGCACGCGAATGGAGAGCGAGCGGATGGCTTCCTTCGCGCGCTCGCCGCCGCGCGCGAGGTCGAGCACGCCCATGCGCGCGTCGCGCCCGGCCACGGCCACGTTGATGTTGTCGCGCACGCTCATGTCGAGAAAGAGGCCTTGATGCTTGCGGTCCTCGGTCAGATACACGAGGCCCGCGTTGATCGCATCGCGCGGCGTGTGCACATGGAGCGTCTTGCCGTCGATGGCGATCTCGCCACGCACGCGCGGCTCCGCGCCGAAGATCAGGCGTGCAAGCTCGGTGCGGCCCGCGCCGACGAGGCCGGCAATGCCCAGCACTTCGCCCGCGTGCAGGTCGAGGCTGCAGCCGCGCACGCGCTTGTCGTCGGCCACGTCGCGCACGGTGAGCACGGCCTTGCCCGGATCGTAGGGGGCATGCGCCTTTTTGTAGAAGCCCGAAATATCGCGGCCCACCATCATGCTCACGAGGCTTTCCGCGTTGAGCGCGTCGCGCATGAGCGTGCCCACGTAGGTGCCGTCGCGCAGCACGGACACGCGGTCCGACAGTTCGTAGATCTCAGCCATGCGGTGACTGATGTAGATGATCGCCAGCCCTTCGTCGCGAAGCTGGTTGATCAGCTTGAAGAGACGTTCCGTTTCGCGCGAGGACAGCGGCGTGGTGGGCTCGTCCATCACGATGATGCGGGCGTCGCTATGCACGGCGCGCGCGATCTCCACGAGCTGGCGCTCGGCGATGGAAAGCGAGCCGACCAGCGTGGTGGGCCCGAAGCTCGCGCCGAGGCGCTTGAGCACGTCTTCGCAACCACGCTCCATGGCGCGGCGGTCGACGGTGCCGAAGCGGCGGCCGCCTTTGCGCAGCTCGCGGCCCGCATGAATGTTCTCCGCGACCGAGAGATTGGGCGCGAGGCTCAGCTCCTGATAGATCACCGCCACGCCCAGTTCGCGCGAGGCGTGTGGCCCATCGATCACGACCGGTTTGCCTTCGATGAGAATCTCGCCGCCGGGATCGGCCTGATAGGCGCCGGAGAGAATCTTCATCAACGTGGACTTGCCTGCGCCGTTCTCGCCCATGAGCGAGTGGACCTCGCCGGGAAAGACGGTGAGGCGCACGTTGTCGAGCGCGCGTACGCCCGGAAACGTTTTGCTGATGCCCCGCATTTCCAGCAGCGGCGGCGTGGACTCAGAGGGCGACATGGCTCTCCTCCTGCGCTTGAGCGTAAGTTTGTGCGCCGGCGCCCATGAGGATGCCCGCGCGCGGCGAAAAGTTGAAAAACATGGGCAGCGTGGCCGCGCCGAGCGCGCCCGCATCGGGTCCGAAGGTGCCGCGCACGAGGGCGGGTGTGCCGCGCGCCTCAGGCGCGGTGGCCGCCACCGCGAGGCGCAGGCGCTGCATGAGCGTGTCGATGAGGCCCGCGTCCACGTCGGCGTCGAGCACTACGGCGGGCACGTCGAGCACGCAGAAGGCGGAACGCAGCGCGGGGGCGAGCGCATCGATGCAGTCGTCGAGCCATTCCTGCACGCCGGGGTGGCCGCGCGCGATGCAGGCTTCGAGATCGGCGCGGCTGTCGATCGTCTCGCCGCAATACTGCAGGTGACGCCGCAGCGCGATGAGCGACGCGCGCGAAAGCAGGATGTCCCATTGGCCTGCAGGCTTGTGCGCGGAGGGCAGGCGGCTCGGCGGCACGGGCATCACCGCGAAGTCGCCCGCGTTGCCGGTGAGGCCGCGCACACAGTCGCCGTCGATGGCGATGCCGCCGCCAATGGCCGGGCCGAGAAACAGATAGAGGAAGTCGTCGCGCTGGCGCCCGCAGCCGTAGAAAATCTCGGCGATCGCGGCTGCGTTGCCGTCGTTTTCGCTGAACACGGGCAGCGCCGTGGCGCGCGCGAGTTCGCCCGCGAAGTCCACGTCGTTCCACACGCGGAAGGTGTCGGTGGGCAGGCCCAGCTCGCGCAGCCAGCTGCCGAGGTTGTACGGCTGCGCCACGCCAATGCCGGCCAGGCGGCTGCGCTCCTCGGTCGTCAGTAACCCTAATAGTTCGGCGATGTCTCGCTGCACGATTTCTTGCGCGACCGAGGGTTGCGGCAGCAGCATGTCGCGCGAGCGGCGCTCGATCATCTGACCCGCGAAATCGACGAGGACGGTTTCGATGTTGGTCCGGTCGAGCCGCACGCCGATAGCGAACGCGCCACGCGGCGAGAGGCGCAGGAGCGAGGCGGGCTGGCCGCGCTGACCGTCGCGGCGGCCGCTCACCTCGATCAGGCCATTGGCCGTGAGCGACGTGATGATGGTGCCGACCGCCGTGCTCGTGAGATTCGCGAGACGCGCGAGATCGGCCTTCGACGCCTCGCCCGCGCGACGCAGCGCCTGCAGCAGCAGGCGTTCGTTGAAGCGGCGGACGTTGGCGGAATTGCTGCCCTGACCGACATGCGGACTTCTCACTTGTCTCCTCCTGTCGACCCGGAGTTAGTGCTTCAGCACTGACTCCGGTCCCATGCAAAGCTCCCATGCAAAAGCTGAAGGGAGTGTCGGCGTTCGGGGTATCCGTCGCTGACTAAATAAATCAAGTTGATTTATTTAATGCCAGAAATCGGGGGCTGTCAGCCTGGGGAAATCCCGTTAAGGGTAATGGGGTGCGATGCGGCGGGCCGGCGCGATGCGCGGCCGTCCGATGCAAAAGCTTAGGAGACTTTGGGAAGGAAGGGGAAGAAGCGGGGAACGAGCAGTTGGCGTGCCCGCGCGCGTTCGTTTAGCTGTGCGGCGCGCGGGCAGCGGTGAGGAGGGACAGGCGCGAGCGCTACGAGGACTGAGCTTCACCCGCATCGCGACAGCCAAACCACCGGCGCAAAGCACGCGGCGCCTTCGTGCTTTCTGCGCTATCGGCCACCTCACGCCACCAGCGCTCGCCGCGATGCGGCTGCGCCAGATCGAACCGTTCTCCCATGCGCGGCGTGGAGAGCGTCACGCCGCGCGCGAGCGCGAGGCCGGTTACGCGCTCGAACGGATCCTGCCAGCGATGCATCGCCAGATCGAATGTGCCGTTATGAATCGGCACGAGCCAGTCGCCGCGCAAATCCACGTGCGCCTGCACCGTTTCCTCGGGCTGCATGTGGACGTACGGCCAGTGCGGGTCGTACGCCCCCGTCTCGATGAACGTCGCGTCGAACGGGCCAAGGCGCTCACCAATCGTGCGAAAGCCGTCGAAGTAGCCGGTGTCGCCGCTGAAGAACACGCGCAGGTTGGCGTCGGCGATCACCCATGAAGCCCACAGCGTGCTGTTGCCGTCGAACAGGCTGCGCCCCGAGAAGTGCTGCGCCGGCGTAGCGGTGAATTCAATGCCCTCGACGCTCGCGCCTTGCCACCAGTCGAACTGGCGCACCTTCGCCCCGTCGATTCCCCAATCGATGAGCCGGTCGCCCACGCCAAGCGGCGTGAGAAAGACGCCCGTCGTCGCGGCGAGCGCGAGTACGGTTTCGCGGTCGAGGTGGTCGTAGTGGTCGTGCGAGAGGATCACGCCGCGCAACGGCGGCAGGTCGGCCAGCGCGATGGGCGGCGCGTGAAAGCGCTTCGGCCCGAGGTTCTGAAACGGCGAGGCGCGCTCGGCGAACACGGGGTCGGTGAGCCAGTAGTGGCCGCGCAGCTTGAAGAGCAGCGTGGAATGGCCAAGCCGGTAGACGCTGCGGTCGGGCGCGGCGGCGAGTTGCTCGCGCGTGAGCGTTTGCACGGGCAGCGCGCCGGCGGGCATGGTGCCGCCCGGCTTATGAAAGATCATGTTCCACATGATCTTCAGCGTCTTGCCAAGGCCCTCGGCCGGACGCGGACGCACGTTGCGAAAGCGCTCGCCGTCATGTTGCGGCGAAGTGTGCGAGAGCTCGCGGCCGCGTTGTGCGGCACTCAGGCCCAAGGTACGGCTCAGCGATGCGAAAGGCGAGGTCATGGCGGCGGCTGCCTCTGGGAGCGTTAAGTAGACTACACAGTGTAGTTTAAACTGGCAAAAAGTAAACTATGTGGTGTAAGATTTTGAAATGGATTGCACCCCAGCCACCCCTCAGCGCCTGACCGACCGCAAGCGCGCCGCCATTGTCGCGGCGGCCATCGACGAATTCCTGACCTCGGGCTTCGACGCCACGAGCATGGACCGTATTGCCGCGCGCGCGAGCGTCTCGAAGCGCACGGTCTACAACCATTTCCCAAGCAAGGAGGCGCTGTTCGCGTCGATCCTGTGCCAGCTCTGGGACGCGAGCGCGACCGCCGACGCGCCGGCCTATCGCGCGGGCGAGCCGCTGCGCGCGCAGCTCATCGAATTGCTGATGCGCAAGCTGCGGCTCCTGAACGACGAGGCGTTTTTCAAGCTCGCGCGCGTGGCGATCGCCGCGGGCATCCACTCGCCCGAACGCGCGCGCGACATGGTGGCCCGCATTGGCGAGCGCGAAGAGGACCTCACGATCTGGGTGCGCGCCGCCGCCGCCGATGGCCGCCTGAAGGCGGCCGACCCGGCGTTCGCCGCGCAGCAACTGCAAGGCGTCGTGAAGGCATTCGCCTTCTGGCCGCAGGTCGCGATGGGCCAGCCGCCGCTCGACGAGGCGCAGCAGCGCCAGGTTGCCGAATCGTCCGCCGATCTCTTCCTCGCGCGCTACGCGTGAGCGCCTGCAGGCGTGCACGGCCCCGACGCCCGCCGGTTCTTCTGGCATAGACTCTTGCCTTTCAGGATCGCAGGCTGACCGGGAGGACACCTTCATGCCATTCATGCTGCTCATCGCCGAACCGCGAGGCCAGCGCGATACGCGCGCGCAATCCGAAGGCGAGGCGCTCTACGCGCGCATGGTCGCGTTCGCGGATCAACTCGCCGTCGAGGGCAAGCTGATCGACGCGCACGCGCTTACCGCCGACGCGAACGGCGCCCGCGTGCAGGTGCGCGAAGGCCGTACGAGCATCGTCGACGGTCCGTTCGCCGAAGCGAAGGAGATGATCGGCGGCTTTTTCCTCGTCGATTGCGCCACGCGCGACGAGGCGCTCGCCATCGCGCAGCGCTGTCCCGCGGCGCAATGGGCGAGCATTGAAGTGCGTGAAACCGGGCCGTGCTTCCGCTGAAGCGGCGTCTTCCCAGGTAGTTTCCCCAGGCACGTAATAAATTTCGCTGTCCGTTGTCGATTTCCGTGGGCGCCGCGCGTCGTGTTCATGAGCGCCCCCACGGGGGCCTTCGACCATTCCCGAACGTCACATTCAGGAGAAGACAATGCGATTCATGATCATGGTGCGCGCCAACGCGTTGACCGAAGCGGGCGAGCCGCCCGACGACGTGGAAATATTCGCCGAGATGGCCCGCTATCACGAAGAACTGGCGAAGGCGGGCGTGCTGCTCGACGCCTCGGGCCTGCAGCCAAGCTCTCGCGGCTTTCGCGTGCACTACACGAACGGCAAACCCACGATCGTCGATGGCCCGTTCGCCGAGACGAAGGAGCTGATTGCCGGCTATACGCTGATCCAGGTGCGCTCGCGCGACGAAGCGATCGAATGGGCGCGCCGCTTCCCGTCTCCCTTCGGCCGCGCTGAATGTGAGGTCGAAGTGCGGCAGCTCTACGAACTCGACGAATTTCCGGCGTGCGAGGGCGTGGAGAGTTTTCGCCAGCTTCAGCAACAACGTAAGTCATCCTGAGCATTTTCATCGATCACTGCGAGAACACACTCATGCATAAGCACATCTTCGTCAATCTGGGCGTGCGCGATCTCAAGCGCTCGATGGACTTCTTCGGCCAGCTCGGCTTCACGTTCGACCCGAAATTCACCAACGACCAGGCCGCCTGCATGGTGCTGGGCGAAAACATCTACGCCATGCTGCTCACCACCGGCTTCATGCGCAATTTCACCGACAAGGCGCTCGTCGACGCCCGCGAAAGCACCGAGGTGCTGACGTGCCTCTCGTGCGTGTCGCGTGAGGAAGTGGACACGCTCGTGGACAAGGCGCTTGCGGCGGGCGGCACGTCGAAGCGTCCGCCGATGGAAAACGGCACCGACATGTACGGCCGCAGTTTCGAAGACCCCGACGGCCATATCTGGGAGCTGATGTATATGTCGCCGGCCGCGATTGAAAAGGGCGCGCACGGTTCGTGACCGGGCGAGGCGACAAGCGGGACGCATTCGCCGCCACGCGCCGCGCGGTCGAGGCCGTGTGGCGCATCGAGTCGGCGAAGGTGATCGCCCACGCCGCGCGCATTGTGCGCGACGTGGGCGTGGCCGAGGAAATCGCGCAGGACGCGTTCGTCGTCGCGCTCGAAAGCTGGCCTGCGAGCGGCATTCCCGAGAACCCCGGAGCGTGGCTCATGACCGCCGCGAAACATCGCGCGCTCGACCGGCTGCGTCGCGCGGCTTCGCATGCCCGCGCGCACGAGGCGATGGGCGCGGATCTCGAAGCGCTCGAAGCGCACTTCGCACCCGACTTCGTCGAAGCGCTCGACGCCGCGCGCGAGGACGAAATCGGCGACGATCTGCTGCGGCTCGTGTTCGTAGCGTGCCATCCGGTGCTGCCGAAGGAAGGACGCGCGGCGCTCACGCTGCGCTTGCTCGGCGGCCTCACCACGGCGGAGATCGCGCGCGCGTTTCTCGTGCCGGAGGCGACCGTCGCGCAGCGCATCGTGCGGGCCAAGCGCACGCTCGCGGCCGCGAAGGTCCCGTTCGAAGTGCCGCGGCTTGCCGACCTCGAACCGCGGCTTGCTTCGGTGTTCGAAGTGATTTACCTGATCTTCAACGAAGGCTATGCGGCCACGGCAGGCGCGGACTGGACACGGCCCGCGCTGTGCGAAGAAGCGCTGCGGCTTGGCCGCATGCTGGCGGAACTCGTTCCGCTCGAGGGCGAGGCGCACGGTCTCGTTGCGCTGATGGAACTGCAGGCTTCGCGCTTGCCCGCGCGCGTGGACCGCGCAGGGCGCGCCGTGCTGCTCGCCGATCAGGACCGCGGCCGGTGGGACGCGCTATTGATCCGGCGCGGACTCGCCGCGATTGCGCGCGGTGCGGCTTGCGCGGCTGCGCCGGGCCCCTACGCCCTGCAGGCTGCGCTGGCGGCGTGCCATGCGCGCGCGCCGAGTGCGGCGGCGACCGACTGGGCGCAAATCGTTTCGATCTATGACGCGCTTTTGCAACTCGACGCCTCGCCCGTCGTGCGCCTGAATCGCGCGGTGGCGGTGGGCATGGCGCAAGGGCCGCAGGCGGCGCTCGACCTTGTCGATGCGCTGTGCGCAGAGCCCGCGCTGCGCCACTATCCGTGGCTGCCGGCCACGCGCGGCGACTTGCTCGACAAGCTCGGGCGCCGTGCGGAGGCGCGCACGGAATTCGAGCGCGCGGCCGCGCTCACGCAAAACGCGCGCGACCGCGAAGTGCTGCTGGCAAGGGCGCTGGCGTGCGCGCCGCGCAGATAGAACACGAGCCGCTGAGCGGCAATTCCCTGCTCGTCTGAAATTTCGGGGCACAACGCTTGCTACCTGTGCGCGCGGACCCACTCTCTGCGCGCGGCCGGCCGCGCAAGCTTGCAATGATTTCAAAAACGACGATTCTGGCGGTTTCGTGCTCGGCCTTGCTGGGCACGGCATGTGTGCATCTCGGCCCGACGCGCTTGCGCGCGGATCAGGTCGACTACGCAAGAGCGTTAGGTGATGCAAAAAAGCGCGAAATTCTCGCGGCGGTGGTTGGATTGCGTTACGGCGATGCGCCCGCCTTCCTCACGGTGAGTTCGATCATCGCGGCGTATCAATTCGACTCGACGGCGGGCGCGACCGGCAATATCGGCTCGGGCTCGGAACCGAACTATGCGCTGGCGACCGGCAGCGTCTCCTGGTCGAATCGCCCGACCTTCACATTCTCGCCGACCACGGGCGAAGCGTTCGCGTCCGCCTACATCCGTCCGCTTGCGCCGGAACTGATCATGCCGCTCGCCGAAGGCGGCATGCCGGTCGATCTCCTGTTGCGCATCAGCGCGCAATCGATCGGCGGGCTGCAGAACGGTAGCGCGCTGGGTGGAGACGGCAGCGCGGGCTCGGCCGGGTTCTTCCAGTTGCTGCAGGCACTGCGTCGCCTGCAACTGGCCGGCGAGCTGAACGTGGAGTCGCGTAACGAGAACGGCAGGAACAGCGTGTTTCTCGCGCTCGGCGCGACGAACAGCGCGCAGTCGCCGCAGGTTTCGGCGGACCTTGCGCGCGTGCGCGAACTGCTCCATCTCGCGGCCGACACGCGCACCTACGAGATTGTCTACGGCCCCTCGGCGCAGGGCGGCAACCGCATTCCGATGGTCACGCGCTCGGTGCTCGGCATCCTCACGAATATCGGCGCCCAGGTTCAGGTGCCGGACGCCCAGGTGCAGAGCGGCGCGACGAAGCCGACCGTTGGACTGATCGGCGGCGAAACGCGTCCGATTATCGTCGTGCATCAGGGGCCGAAGGCGCCGGCGGATGCCTATGTGGCGATCGACTACGACGGCACGGCGTACTGGGTCGAGCGCGCCGACTTCGATTCGAAATATGCGTTCACGGTGCTGCAAAACCTCATGGCGCTCGCGGAAGCCGACACGAGCAGCAAGGCGCCGGTCGTGACGATTCCCGCGAACTAGGTCAAGGCCGCCCCGTCATGCAAAGCGCTTGCGCGCGAACATCGCAAGGTCGATGCGGCTTTCGCCTTGCGTAATCCGCTCGGCGAGCGCCTCGCCGATCGCGCTGGCGAACTTGAAGCCGTGCCCGGAAAAGCCGGTCGCGACGTGCACGTGCGGGCAGGTGGGCACCCGGTCGATGATGAAATGCTCGTCCGGCGTCATGTCGTATTCGCATGCGCGGCCCACGCGCAGCTTGCCCGCGCCAGGTAAATAGCGTTCCAGAAAGGCCTGGAGATCGCCGAGGTCAGACGGCTGCGCACCGAATGGCGCGAGCGGGGCGTCGGCCGCCACGGGCTCGCCGCCATCGTGCCGGCCCAGTTTCAGGCCGCTGCCGTCGAGATCGGGGAAGCCGTAATAGGCCCCCACTTCAGAGGCGACGGAAAAGCCCGGAAAGCGCTCCGGCGCAAAGAGGCCGGGCTCGCCCTCGAACCACGCAAAGCTCTTGCGCACGCGCGCAACCGGAACCTCGAGGCCCAGCGGGGCGAGCAAGCCGCGAGTCGATTTGCCGGCGCATACGATCAGGTCGCGCGCGGTGAACTTCTCGTTCTTGTCGGTCCAGACGTTGACGCTCTCGCGCCCATGGCACTCGATGCGTGCAACACGCGTATTCGTGCCGAGCGTTGCGCCGAGCGCGGTCGCGAGCTGGCGGTAAGCGCTGATCGCGCGCTCGCAATACAGCACGCCCGCGCCGGGTTCGAAGCTCGCGATCTGCTCCGGCCTGAGGCGCCATGCTGGCCAGCGCCGGCTGGCCGTGGCTGCGTCGAGCGTTTCGAGCGCAATGTCGTAGCGGGCCGCGCTCGCCTGCACCTCGCGCAGAAACGCGTCGCCGGGCGAGCCGATATTGACGACGCCCGTGCGCACGAACAGGGCCGTTTGCGCGTGCTGCTCGAGGTCTTCCCAAAGCTGCTGGGCGCGCAAGGCGAGCGGCACGTAGGCGGCGCCTTCGCCGTAGGCGTGGCGGATGAGGCGCGTGGCGCCGTGATGCGCGCCCTGATCGTGAGGCGGATCGCCGGCGTCGAGCAGCAGCACCTTGTTGCCGAGGCGGCTCAGATAGTAGCCGGCGGCCATCCCCATCGAGCCTGCGCCAACGATGATCGTGTCGAAATGTCGATTGCTTACGTTTGTGTCCTGCATGTGTGCCCTGTGCGCGCCAAGGCGCGCGAACGTCTGCGCGCCCGGCCCCGCACATCGGGACCGCGCGCACGTAAAGGGCATTTATTGTCGGCGCTTCGCCCGCACCTGTCGAGCGAGGCCGCGCGCGCCGGATCAGACCCGCTCGTGCGGCGGCAAACTGAGCAGGGCGTCGCGTTCGAGCCGGTCGAGCAGGTCGACGATGCGCTTGCGCTGGGTCGCAACGAGATCGTAGGTTTCGGCCACGGCTCGCAGGCGCTTGCGCCAGTAGGCGTAGTCGAAGCCGCTCACCGCAGCGTCGCCGTGGTGGGTGTAGTACTGGACCATGCGCTCGACGTGGTCGAGTTGCGTGTCTGCCAGCGCTGCGGGCAGTAGCCCCGTGATCTTCGGAGGCACGTGTTTGGCCAGGATGCTCATTTTCTTTTTGGGTTCTCTCAGGTCGCCATGGTGGCTGCACGGCCCGAATCGGTGCGTTCCTGGCATATGAAATGCCGCGCACGGCTTGCCTCTCCCCCGGCAGGCATTGCCATGCGGAACGCAGGAATCCGGTCCATCAGACGGGCCAGCCGCCGCAGGAGCAGGCAGACGTGTCTCGCTGTAGCGCAAATGTAGCGCGCTCGGCGGGGGCTGCTTGACCTTGCGTCTCAATTTTCGGCGCGGTGGCGTTTTCGCCACACCGCATTCAGGCCCGCGCGCGCCGCCTGCGCGGCCCCGTGGACATGCGCGTGACCAGCTCCGGCGGCGGCCCGAGCACCATGGGCGGCTGCTGCTCCGGTTCTGCGATCAGCCGGATCAGGCTGCGGATCGACAGTTCGGCCACGGCCTCGGTCTGGATCGCGACCGTGGTGAGCGCGGGGCGCATCTGATGGGCGAGCTGAATGTCGGTGATGCCGATCACGGACACATCATCGGGCACGGCGCGCCCCATGCTGACGAGCGCCTGAATCGCGCCGATCGCGAGCAGGTCGTTGGTCGCGAAGATCGCGCTCACATTCGGGTGCTGCGCCAGCAATGTGTGGCAGGCCGCGTAGCCGGAGTCGATCGAGTCGCGCACCTGCATCTGCGCCACGCTTGCGGGATTCACGCCGCCTTCGCGCAAGGCCGTTCGGAATCCTTCCGAACGCGCGTCCTGCAAGCCGCCGCAGCCGTCGCCGATCAGCATGGCGATATTCCGGTGTCCCAACTCAAGCAGATGCTGCGCGGCGAGCGCACCGGCGCGCGCGAAGTCCACGGCCACGCACGGCAGCACGGGCGGATTTTCGGGGTGCTCCCACATCGCCAGCAGAATAGGGCCGTTGTGCATGGCCGAAATGCACAGCTCGTTCATGGCGATGTCGGTGTTCATCACGAGCACGCCATCCGCGAAGGTGCCCGCAATCTGGTTCAGGTAGGCACGGCCGATTTGCGCGTCGTCGTCGGTGTTGCAGACCATGAGGAAGTGACCTGCCTTGCGCGCGGCGCGCTCGGCCGCGAGCACGAACTCGGGGTAGAACGGGTTGGAGATGTTCGAGAGCATGAGCGCGAGCGTGGAGGAGCGGCCCTGCGCCAGCGCGCGCGCATTGAGGTTGGGGCGGTAGCCCAGTTCGGCGATGGCCTGCAGCACGCGCTCGGCTGTCTCGGGGCGGACTTTCTCGCGGTTGCGCAGCACGTTCGAGACGGTCGCCGCGGTAACGCGAGCGCGGCGCGCGACTTCTGACAAGGTGACCATGGAGGACCTTTCCCACATTCAGGGAAGATGATTCAAATGTTGCAATGCTGCGGCCGGGTTTGCTACTTTTCTCCCACAACATCAACGGAGACAACGAATGCGCGAGTATGCCGGATTCGAATTTAAGCGGTTAAATGCCCGCTGTGCAAGGGCTGCGTGCTGTTTTCAGCAGAAAAATTTAAGCGCTTAAATTTCGAGGCGAGAACATGGCGACGATACAGCTCTCGGGCGTCGGCAAACGCTACGGCGATCATCCTCCGGTGGTCCGGCGCGTCGATCTCGACATCGGGCATCACGAGTTTTGTGTGTTCCTTGGGCCTTCCGGCTGCGGCAAGTCCACGCTGCTGCGCATGATCGCGGGTCTCGAGGAATTGAGCGAAGGCGAATTGCGCATCGGCTCGCGCGTGGTGACGGACGTGCCCGCCGCCGAGCGCGGCGTGGCGATGGTGTTTCAGAGCTACGCGCTCTTTCCGCACATGACGGTGTTCGACAACATCGCGTTCGGCCTGAAGATCGCGAAGGTGCCGAAGGCCGAGATCGAGCGCCGCGTGCGCGACGCCGCGCGCAGCCTGCAACTGGAGGCGCTGCTCGACCGGCATCCCAAGGCGCTGTCCGGCGGGCAGCGGCAGCGCGTTGCGATTGGCCGCGCGATCGTGCGCGAGCCCGGCGTGTTCCTGTTCGACGAGCCGCTTTCCAACCTCGATGCCGCATTGCGCAGCCACACGCGTGTGGAGATCGCGCGCCTGCACCAGCGTTTCACAGACGCGAGCGTGGTGTATGTCACGCACGACCAGGTCGAGGCGATGACGCTTGCCGACCGCATCGTGCTGCTGCACGCGGGCGCCGACATGGAGCGCCACGGCAGCGTGGCGCAAAGCGGCGCGCCGCTCGATCTCTATCACCATCCGAAGTCGCGCTTCGTGGCCGGGTTCATCGGCTCGCCGCGCATGAACTTCATCGATGCGACCGTCGAAACGGTGGACGAGGAGGGCGTGCGCATCGCGCTCAACGGCGGAGAGACACTGCTCGCCTGCGTGGACGGCCGCGCATTGCAGCGCGGCCAGCCCGTCACGCTGGGCGTGCGTCCCGAACATCTGCGGCTGACCGGCGACGATCAATCGATTGCGTGCGCAACGGTCCTTGCCGAGCGCCTGGGCGAACATAGCTATCTGCACGCGGATCATGCGGCGGGCACACTGGTCGCCAAAGCGCCGGGCGATTCGCTCATTGGCGTGGGCGAGCGCATCCGCGTACACGTGCCGCCGCAAGCGTGCCATCTGTTCGACGCAGAAGGCGTTGCACTACCCCGGCTTGCGATAGCGCACGCGCCGGCGCTGGCCTGATTTCGTTATACCCCGCCGGCAGAGCGGGTTACCAGGTCTGGCGGCGCGAGTGCCGTCAGTCGACAAAGGCAGTCCAACAGCAAGTTGGATGGATCGACCCAGGAGACAACAGATGTTTTCTAATCGCTTGAAAACGTTCGGTTCGCTGGCCCGCGCCTCGGCGGCCGTTGCGATCGTTGCGGCGACCGCGTTCACGAGCATGGCCGCCAACGCCGGGACGCTAACCGTCAACGTCTCGGCGCGCGCGAACCAGCGCTCGACATGGCAAGACGCCTTCGACAAGTTCCAGAAGGCCAACCCCGACGTGACACTCAAGGTGTCCTATATAACGGAGGAGGCCTACAAGGTCCAAATGGGCGGCTGGCTCGCGACCGATCCGCCCGACGTGGTGTCGTGGCACGACGGCGAGCGCATGGCCTATTACGCCGAGCGCGGCCTGCTGGAAGACCTGTCGCCGGACTGGGCCAAGAACGGCTGGAACGAGCAGTACGCGTCGGTGAAGAGCGCGTCCACGTGGAACGGCAAGCAGTACGCCGCGCCGCTCGGCTATGACGCCTATGGCTTCTTCTACCGCAAGGACCTGTTCGCCAAGGCTGGCATCAAGTCAGAGCCGAAGACCTTCGACGAATTGCTGGAAAGCTGCAAGAAGCTCAACGCCATTGGCGTGCAGCCCATTGCCGTAGCCGCGCGCGATAGCTGGACGCTGGCGGCCTGGTTCGACTATCTGGACCTGCGCATCAACGGCAACGAGTTCCATCAACAGTTGATGGCCGGTCAGATTCCCTATACCGACCCGCGCGTGAAGAAGGTGTACACCACGTGGAAGACGATGATGGACAACCATTGCTTCATGGAGAACGCGCTTTCATACGACGTGGATTCGATCGCGCCGGTGCTCGTGAACGGCAAGGCGGCGATGATGCTGATGGGCACGTTCTTCTCGGCCAGCTTCCCGGCGAACATGAAGCAGGACGTGGGCTTCTTCCGCTTCCCGATCATCGACGCCAATGTGCCGACGGCCGAAGACGGTCCCGTGAACGTGCTGCTGATTCCTGCGAAGGCTAAAAACAAGGCCGACGCGCGCCGGCTGCTGGCCTTCATGGAAACGCCCGCGATCAACGCCGAACTCGCGCACGGCTGGGGCCAGTTGCCTTCGAACAACAAGGCCGCGGAGCCTGACGATCCCATCTCCAAGGTGGGCTTCCAGACGCTCGCGAGCACGCGCGGCGGCATTGCGCAGTTCTACGACCGCGACATGCAAAAGGAAATGGCCGACGAAGGCATGAAGGCCATGCAGCAGTTCTATAGCGACCCGTCGCAGCTCGACACGCTGCTTGCGCGCCTCGAAACGACGCGCCAGCGCATTTACCACAAGTAAAGCCGTGGTGCGGCCGGCCCGCTGGCCGCACCTTCTGCAATCTCCGGCGAGACTTCACCATGTCCGATACCCTGGCGCGCCCCATTGGGGCGGCGCGGCCACGTCGCGTCTCTACTGTGCGGCGGCAACAGAATCGCGCCGCGCTGTTCTTCCTGCTGCCGGGCTGCGCGCTCTTTACGCTGTGCGTGATCTACCCGATTTTCAGCAGCATTACGCTGAGCTTCTATAACTGGGACGGCATGACCGCGAAGACGTTTGTCGGCCTTGCCAACTACGTCGAGCTGTTCCAGACCGACACGTTCTATACCGCGCTCAAGAACAACCTGCTGTGGCTCGTGCTGTTCCTGCTCGCGCCGCCGCTCGGTCTCGTGTTCGCGCTGTATCTGAACCAGCACGTGCGCGGCATACGCGCGGTGAAGTCGCTGTTCTTCGCGCCGTTCGTGCTCTCGGGCGTGGTGGTGGGCCTCGTGTTCTCGTGGTTCTACGACCCGACCTTCGGTCTCCTGAAGATGATCGTCGGGCACGGCATACCTGTGCTCGGCGACCCGAAGCTCGTGACGTTCGGCATCATCTTCGCCGCGCTGTGGCCGCAAACGCCGTTCTGCATGATTCTGTATCTCACGGGCCTCACGGGCATCAACCCGGAGGTCGTGGAAGCCGCGCGCATGGAAGGCGCGAAAGGCTGGCGGCTCTTTTGGCACGTGGTGCTCCCGCAGCTCCGCCCGGCCACCTTCATGGCCATCGTGCTCACGGTGATCGGCGCGCTGCGCAGCTTCGACCTCATCGCGGTGATGAGCGGTGGTGGCCCGTTCGACAGCTCCACCGTGCTCGCGTACTTCATGTACGACCAGGCGATCAAGTATTACCGCGAAGGCTACTCGGCGTCGATTGCCGTCGTGCTGTTCGCCATCATGCTCGTTTATATCGTGTTCCATTTGCGCCGCATGCTGCGCGAAGAACGCTGATTTTCACGGAGTTGCCGCTTATGTATCCGCTTCCCGTCGATCGCTGGAAACCCGCGAATCGCGCGCTCTACAAGATCTCGCTGCCGATTGCGCTCGTGCTCTGGCTGTTGCCCATGCTCGCGGTGCTCGTCACGTCGATCCGCTCTACAGAAGAATTGCAGCAGGGCGACTATTGGGGCTGGCCGAAGCACTTCGCCCTGCTGGAAAACTACGGCGCGGCGCTCACGCAAACGCCCATGCTGCATTACTTCGCGAATAGCGTGCTGATTACGGTGCCTTCGGTGATCGGCGCCATCGCGCTGGCCTCGATGGCGGGCTTCGCGCTCTCCACGTATCGGTTTCGCGGTAACACGGCGGTGTTGTTCGCCTTCGTCGCGGGTAATTTCGTGCCGATCCAGATCCTCATGATTCCGGTGCGCGACATGGCGCTGCGCGTGGGGCTTTACAACACCGTGTGGGCGCTCATCATTTTTCACGTGTCGTTCCAGACCGGATTTTGCACGCTGTTCCTGCGCAATTTCATCAAGCAGTTGCCGTTCGAGTTGATCGAGGCCGCGCGCGTGGAAGGCGCGAGCGAATGGGCGATCTACTGGCGCATCGTCATGCCGCTCGTGCGGCCCGCGCTCGCGGCACTCGGCATTCTCGTGTTCACGTTCGTCTGGAACGACTACTTCTGGGCGCTGTGTCTCACGCAAGGCGACGACGCCGCGCCGATCACAGTGGGCGTGGCCGCGCTCAAGGGGCAGTGGACCACGGCGTGGAATCTCGTGGCGGCGGGCTCGGTGCTCGCGGCGCTGCCTTCGGTGCTGATGTTCTTCGCCATGCAGAAACATTTTGTCGCGGGGCTTACCTTCGGCGCGAGCAAGGGCTGATCGGGACTTGCCGCAGCCGAAGGCCCTTTTTCATCTAATTCGTTATCCCGACGTTATTCCGAGGCGGATTGTCACTCATGCAAATCGGTGTTTGCTACTACCCCGAACAATGGCCGCGCACGATGTGGGCCGACGACGCGCGCCGCATGGCCGAATTCGGCATCACGCACGTGCGCATTGGCGAATTCGCGTGGAGCCGCATGGAACCGCGCGCGGGCGTGTATAAATGGACCTGGCTCGACGACGCGATCGAAACGCTCGCGGCGCGCGGCCTGAAGATCGTGCTTGGCACGCCCACGGCATCGCCGCCGAAGTGGCTCGTCGATGCGACGCCCGACATGCTTCCCGTGCGCGCGGACGGCACGCCATGGAACTACGGCTCGCGCCGCCACTACGACATTGCGAGCGAGCCGTATCGCGCGCATTGCGTGCGCATTACCGAGGCGATGGCGCAGCGCTACGGCGCGCATCCGGCGGTGGTTGCATGGCAGACCGACAACGAGCTGGGCTGCCACGACACCGTGCCGAGCTGGTCGAACGCCGCACAGCGCCGCTTCCAGACGTGGCTCGCAAAGCGCTACGGCACGATCGAATCGCTCAACGAAGCATGGGGCAACGTGTTCTGGAGCATGGAGTACCCGTCGTTCGAAGCGGTGGGGCTGCCGGTACGCACGCCGACCGACGCCAACCCGGCGCACCATCTGGATTTTCGCCGCTACATGTCCGACGAAGTCGCGAGCTTTCATTGCGAGCAGGCGGAGGTGCTGCGCCGCTACGCGCCGAACGCGGATGTACTGCACAACTTCATGGGCTTTTTCACGACCTTCGATCACTACCGGTTTGCTGCGGACAAGGCCATTGACGTGGCGACGTGGGACAGCTATCCAATCGCGCGTACCGAAGTGATCGGGCTGCCGGAAGCGGAGAAGGCCCGCTATGCACGCACCGCGCACCCCGATGTCTCCTCGTTCGACCACGACCGTTACCGCACGATTGGCGGCGGACGCTTCTGGGTGATGGAGCAGCAGGCGGGGCCGGTGAACTGGGCGCCCTGGAATCCGGTGCCGGCGCCTGGCATGGTGCGCCTGTGGGCCTATGAAGCGTTCGCGCACGGCGCCGAACTTGTTTCGTATTTCCGCTGGCGGCAGTGCCCGTATGCGCAGGAACAGATGCATTCGGGCCTCAATCTGCCGAATAACGAGCTGTCTCCGGGCGGCCGCGAGGTGGAGCAGGCCGCGCGCGAGATCGCGGCGAACGATGCGTTGCGCACGCTTGCGCCGGCGGGGCGCGCACAGGTGGCGCTCGTGTTCGACTACGAAACGCAGTGGATGTTCGAGATCCAGCGCCACGGCGCGAGCTTCGACTATCAAACGCTCGCGTTCGACTACTACAGCGCGCTGCGCGAACTCGGCCTCGATGTCGAAATCGTCTCGCGGCATGCAGATCTCTCGGCGTACCGGCTCGTGGTGGTGCCGTCGCTGGCGGTGATCGACGACAGCTTCGTCGATCAGATCGAGCGCAGCGACGGCCTCTGGGTGTTCGGGCCGCGCAGCGGTTCGAAGACCGCGCACTTCGCCATTCCCGGCGAATTGCCGCCCGGCGCATTGCAGCGCGTGCTGCCCTTGCAGGTGCTCGAGGCCGAATCGCTGCGGCCAACGCTCGCGCCCGCGCTCACGGTAGGCGGCGTGCAGGGTGCGGCCGTGCATTGGCGGGACCACGTGCGCGCGAACGCAGCTACGCGCATTCAGGCGCAATTCGAAGACGGCTGGCCCGCCTTGCTCTCACATGGGCGCGTGCGTTACGCCGCCGCGTGGTTCACGCGCGAACTGCATCTCGCCATGCTCGACGAAGCTGCGCGCGGCGCGGGCCTCGCAACGCAGCGTTTGCCGGAGGGGATGCGAGTGAGCCGGCGCGGCGGATTATGTTTCGCCTTCAACTTTGGCGAGCAACGGGCGCAGGCTCCGGCCCCCGAAGGGGCACAGTTCGTGCTGGGCGCGCGTGAGCTTGCGCGAGGCGACGTGTGCGCGTGGCGAGAAGGCTAGGCCACGCGAGCGTGTTCCGCGTCGCGCCACGCGCTTCGCGGAACACTGCCGCGCATCAGAACAGATGCCGTATGCCGATGCTTGCGCCCACCGTCGAGCCGGAGACTTCAAAGAGCGCGTTGTTGATCGACAGGCCCGTGTCCATGCGTCCGTGATTGTTCACGTAGCCAAACTGGCCGTAAAGCGTCGTGCGTTTGGAGAGAAAGAACTGCAGGCCGGTCGACGCGAGCAGCGAGTGATTGCTGCCGTCGTTGCCGTCGCGCGTGTACCAGACGCCTGCATCCACGTCGAGGTAGGGCGTGATCATGTAGCTGAACCCGCCGGAGTAGACGCTGTTGTCGAACGACTGCGCAACCTTGTAGAGGGCATACGAAGCGGAGATCGTGAACGAGTTCGGGAAGCGGTAGCTCGCGCCGATCGTGCGGCCCACGAACTCCACGGTGCTCGGCACCGGCGTGGAGGTCGCGCTGCCGCCGGCGTTGCCGCTGTAGAGCGCGCCGGTGAGCGTGAAGCCTGCGATGTGGTAGCGCAGGCTCGCCGAATACTGGCGTCCCGCCTGGAAGTTGCCCGCTGCGCCGCCCATGGCGAACATGCCCATCGCCTGGATGCCGGCGATTTCCGGCGACGTGTAGGTGATCGCGTTGCTGTTGAAGAGGCCGGTCACGTACACGTTGTTCACGTAGCTCACGAGACCGCTGCCGAAGTACGACATGCCGCGCGGGTCTGTCTGGTAAAGCGAGAGGAAGAACGGTGAGTACTGCAAACCGGCCTTGACCGTACCGTAGGGACTCTCCATGCCGACCCACGCCTGACGCCCGAAGAAGTTGCCGTTGGAATTGCTGAACTGGCCGTTCGCGATGCTAATGCCGCTTTCAAGCGCGAACACCGCGCGCATGCCGCCGCCCAGGTCCTCGACGCCGCGCATGCCGAAGTTCGAGCCGGACATGCCGCTGTCCGTGAACGAGAACTGATGACCGGCGTTCTGGCCCGTCAGCATGTTCATCGTGTGGCTCGTGTAGAGAATCGACCCGTCGACGATGCCATACAGCGTGACGGTGCTCTGCGCGCTCGCGACACCTGCCGCGCCCATCAAACCGGCCGCCGCGAGGCAGCGCACCAGTCGTTTCATGCCGAGGTTGTCGCGATGTAACATTTCGTCATCCTTAGTGTTATTTATGGATTGAGGTCGATGCTGACAAGGTGCTACGGGCGCTTCAGGCAAGGCTCCAGGTAAAAACGCACGGAAAATTTCGGGCAACAGGGGGCCGGGGTTCCTGGCGGAACCGCTCGAATCGGGAAACTGGGAGTACGGCTCGGAGTGCTATTCAGCGTACTGCGCAGCGCATTGCGCGCAGTACAGCATGAAGTACGGCGGTCTGGCGCGGCGGCCGGGGTCCTGTCGCTCGTGCAGGAGCATCGTGGGCGAGCGCGTGGTCATCGTGGGCTTGCTGCAAGGCATGAGCCGGATTGAATGCGCGTTCACCGATCGTTTCTCCCCAGACGAGAGGTGTGCAACGTGGACGGAATGCTACGTTCGATGGGGGCTATTTTTGTACGACCGTGCGGATTCTGTCATCCTGGGAGAAACGATCACACTCCGCCCCAAAAAGCGACGCCCCTTTCCTTGCCTTACCCGGCCGGATTTTCCTCATCCTGAGGCGGCGTGGCTCCGGCGGGCACGCCCAGGATGCTGACCTGGAAAACCGGTGTGCCAGCGAGCGATTCGAGGCGTGGGTCTTCGGGGTAGGTCAGCAGCAGCGGAAGGATCACCGAGCCGCCAATCACGGCGCGGCGGCTGTTGTCGGCGGGGCGCAGGCCCCACACGTCCTGATAGACGAGCGGCACCGTCTTGCCGTCGCGCTCCGTGTTGCCGAGATAGAGCATGACGTGGCCGCCAATATAGATGATCGTGCGCATGGGCGCGCCGTGCTGCACGAGCCAGTCGAGGCGTTGCGCGGGCGTGGAGGCCGAAAGATCGGTCATCTCTCCGGCGTTCATCTGCGTGGACGAATGGCGCGGCAGCCACACGCCGAACGCCGCGAAAATGCTCTGCAGTTCGGCCGAGCAGTCGTTGTCGAAGTTCGTGTTGCCCCAGCCGTAGGGGCGGCCAATGAGCGCCTTCATCAACTGCGCGAGATGGCGCGGCGTGGCCGCGAGCGGCGCGGGTACGATAGCATTGGAATCGAGCGCCGCCGTGCGGATCGCCGCGTGGCCGTTGATGTCGCGCGCCGGCACGAGCACTTCGCCCGGCGTCGCGCCGGCAGCGGGCCGCAGCGGTAGCAGCGTGCCCGCGGGCGCTTCGAAGCGGAACACGCCGCCGTCGTCGCGCAGGGCCGCGGAGGCCACCACCACGACGCCGAGCGAGCGGTGCGCCGCCGCGCGCCATGCAGAAACGAACGCGTTGTCTACGCTCGCCACGCCGTCGCTGCGCACCCAGCCTTGCACGTCCGGCGTCTGCACGTAGCGCCAGGCGCCGTCGGCGCTCGTGCCGAGCACGTAGAGCGGCGTGCCCGGCCGCACGGCGCTCACCTGCAGGTTGTCGAACGGATAGCCTTCGCCCGCAATGCGGTGCGAATAGAACGACGGGTCGATGGTGGGCAGCTCGCGCACGTACAGCGCGGTCGTGGCAATGGCGCGGCGCGTGGGGTCGAAGCCGCTCGCCTGCTCGAACTGGTTGACGTTGGCGTTGCGCTCGATGGCGTCGATCCACGCCTTCGTGTGCGGCCGGAAATTCATGCCGTAGCCAATGCGCCGGGCTTCCTTGTCCGTGTTGTCGAAGTAGGCGAGGCGGCGCGTTTGCAGGGCGGCGATGTCGCTGCCGCCGTCGCGATACACGCGCTGCTCGACAAACGCGCGATTCCACGGCGAGGGGTCGTTCGGACCCGCACCGAAATAACGCGCGACGAGCGCAGCGAAATGCGCGCGCTGGACGTCTGCGGAAATGAAGGGCTTGTCGTAATCGGCGCTGGCCGGATCGATCCAGCGATCGACGTTCTGGTCGTAATGCTCGATCGGGAAGAGCGTGACCGTGTCGGGCGGGAGCGCCTGCCCGGCCTGATTTTGCGAACCCGGGCCGGTTGCGCACCCCGGCAGCGCGCACGCGGCGGCTATCGCCAGCGCGAGAATGCCCGCACGCGGAGTACGGGCGAAAACGGAAAGGCGAAACGAAGCATCGAGGGTGGAGCGCATGGGCGAGCGGGCGGTTCGACAACCCGTGGATCATACAGGACGCGCCGCGCCCGCCGCCCCCTGCTATCGCCCTCCAATCAAACGATCATTGCTCGATCTGGCGGTTCCAGCGCGAATCCCACTGCGCGCGGTGCTCGTTGATGACGTCCCAGTCCACCACCGTCACCTTCTTCACGAGCTGGTCGAGGTTGCCCAGGCTCTTTTGCATATCGGGCGGCATGGTCGCGTTCTGGTTGGTCGGAATCTGCTTGCCGGCGGCGGCGGCCTTGCTTTGCGCAGGCGCCGAAAGCAGGAACTGCGCGAGCTTTTGCGCGAGTTGCGGGTCCGGATTGTTCTTCACCACGCACAGGTCCACGAGCAGCAGCACGGCGCCTTCCTTCGGGTTGGCGTAGGCCACGGGCAGGCCCTTGTCCTTCAGGTCGCCCACAGCCGTGGGCGTAAGCGGGAAGATGCCAGCTTCGCCGGTCTGGATCATTTCCGAGAGCTTGGCCGAGTTCGGAATGTATTCGACGACGTTCGGGCCCACCGTGCTCCCCCATTTCGTGAAGCCCGGCTCGACGTTGGTTTCGCTGCCGCCCATCAGGCGGTTGATGGCGAGAAAGCCGTGCAGCCCGAACGTGCTGCTCGAAGCCGACTGGAACACCACCTTGCCCTTGTACTTGGGATTGGCGAAGTCGAGCCACGAGGTGGGCGGCGCCCAGCCCTTATCCGCGAACAGCTTCGTGTTGTAGCCAATGCCCGTCATGCCAAGCTGCACGCCCGCGCCCACGTCGCCCTTCATGCGCGCGAACGGATACAGCTCCTTGAGCACGGGCGAGTCGTCGAGCTTCTCGCATACGCCCATGCTCACGGCGCGCGCCATCACGCCGTCGTCGAGAAAGGCGACATGCATCTGCGGGCTGTTGCGGTTGGCCAGAAGCTTCGCGAGCACGTCGGAAGAGGTGCCCGGCACGACCACCACCTTCACGTTGTTGGCCTTTTCGAAGTCGGGCAGGACCTGACTCGTGTAGGCCTTCTCCATCGGGCCGCCGTTCATGCCGATGTAGATCGTCTTCGTTTGCGACCAGGCGCTGGCCGAGAAGCCAACGGCAAAGAGTGCGGCTAGCGAAACCAGTGTGCGTGTGAATTTCATCGTGGGGACTCCTTATTTGATTGGGAGAGCGGCATGAACGGAAGACTGCGTGAAGCGGCCGATAGCGAATGCTTCGATGGGCGTGCTCGTCGCGCCATCGGTCACGAGTTCGGCGAGGACTTCGCCTACGCCCGGCGCCAGCAAAAAGCCGCCGCCGGAAAAGCCGAACGCGTGCAAGAGGCGCGGCGTGGTGTTGCTGAAACCGATGATGGGGTTGCTGTCCGGCGTTTCGCCTTCCACGCCGCTCCACGTGCGAATGAGCAGGGCGTCGCGCAGGCCGGGCAACAGCGCGCAGGCGTCGCGCATGACGGCGCGCGTGGTGGCGGTGGAAGGCTGCGCGTATTCGCCGTCGCCGTGCCCGCGCCCGCCGCCTATCACGCAGTTGCCGCGCTCGACCTGGCGGGCGTAGACGCCGCCGCCATACACGCCGAGGTTGTGCTCGATAAAGCGCGGCAGCGGCTCGGTCACCCACATGTTCGGGTAGATCGGCTTCATCGGCACGGTTTCGCCGAATGCGCCCGCCACCGTATTGGCCCACGCGCCCGACGAGTTGATGAGCCAGTCGGCGCTAATGCGCGCGTCGCCCGCGCGCATCTGGAAGCGCCGGCCGTCGAAGCTCAGGTCGCTGATCGCGGTCTGCTCCTGCACGTGCGCGCCAGCGCGCCGCGCCGCCGCCGCAAAGCCGGGCGAGACGAGACGCGGATTCGCATGGCCGTCGCTCGCGCAGAGCGCGCCGCCGATGGCGGCCTTGCCGAGCCACGGGTAGCGGCGGCGAAACGCGTCGCCGCTCATGACCCGCGACTCCACGCCGAATTCGCGCGCCATGGCTGCCCATGCGTGCAGCGCCTCGAGATCGCTGTCACGGCGCGCGAGGCGCAAATGTCCCGAAACGACGAATTCGCCGTCGATGCCGATCAGTTCGGGCAAGCGGTTCCACACGCGCCGGGCGCGCACCGCGAGCGGCAGTTGCTCGGCGCTGCGGCCGTGCGTGCGCACGCCGCCGTAGTTCACGCCGCTTGCCTGCGCGCCGCAAAAGCGCCGCTCGAACAAGCCGACGCTCACGCCCTTGCGCGCGAGCGCGAGCGCCGCCGATGCGCCGACGAGCCCGCCGCCCGCAATCACAACCTGGAAGTGGCGCGTGTCACTCATCGTGGGCTTCCTCTTCGATGACCTGCACGCCGTCGTCGAACAGCATCGGTGAAATGGGAATTGGCTTGATGGGCGCCTGGCTGCGCAAACGGCCCACTTCGTGCAGCGGCTTGCCGGTTTCGGCGCTCAGGAGCGCCATGGCGGATTCGCCGCACATGCGCCCCTGGCAGCGCCCCATGCCGATGCGCGTGAGCGCCTTCAGGCGATTGACTTCGGTGGCGAGACCGTTGCGGATGCAGCTACGCAGCGTGCCGGCATCGACTTCCTCGCAGCGGCAGACGGTCAGGTCGTCGGGCCAGCTGGCGGCGCAATTGGCCGGAGGCGCGAACGCCTGCTCGATGCCCACGCGAAAGCGCGTAATGCGCTCAAGCCGCTTTTCGAGCGTTGCGGCATCGGGCAAATGTGCGTCATGCTGCGGCGCTTCAATGCCTATGTCTTCGAGCACCGCGAGTGCCGTGCGGCGGCCCGCAAGTTCGGCGGCATCCGCGCCTGCGATACCTGCGCCATCACCAGCGAGATAAACGCCCGGCACGGAACTGCGGCCCGCCGCATCGCGTTCGGGCAGCCAGCAGCGGTTGAGGGTGTCGAAGGCGAAGCGGCACCCCGCGAGATCGGCGAGCTGCGTTTCGGGCCGCAAGCCGTAGCCGAGGCCGACCGCGTCGCAAGCCATGGCCTGCTCTTTCCCGTCGGCCGCGTGCCAGCGGATATATTGCACCGCTTCGTCGCCTTCAATGGCCGCGAGCGAAACGCCGTGCTCCATGCGCACGCCATGCGCCTTGAGCCACGCGACGTAATAAACGCCCTTGGCGAAGGTGCCCGGCTGGTTGAGGAGCTTGGGCGTAGCGGCGGCCTGGCGCGCGAACGGACTCGTGTCGAGCACGGCGGCCACTTGCGCGCCCGCTTTGGCGTATTGGTAGGCAACCAGATAAAGCAGCGGCCCGGTGCCGGCGAATACGGTGCGCCGGCCAATGGCGCAACCCTGCGCCTTCAACGCGACCTGCGCGCCGCCGAGCGTATAAACGCCGGGCAGCGTCCAGCCTGGCAGCGGCACGATGCGGTCGGTCGCGCCGCTCGCGATGATCAGATGCGACCAGGGCACAGTGGCCTCGCGACCCTCGCGCAAGGTATCGAGCCGCCCAGGCTCACACGACCAGGCGAGCGTGTCGGGTCGATACTCGATCTTCGGGAGGAGGTCGGCCATGGCGCGATGAACGGCATCGGCCTTCTTCGCCTCGAAGCCGTAGAGCGCGGCCTTCGTGCGCGAAAAGCCCGCATCGGCAGCGGGCTGGCGATAGATCTGGCCGCCCCAGCGCGCGTTCTCGTCGATCACGGTCGGGCGCAGTCCGGCGGCCACGAGCGTTTGCGCGGCGCGAATGCCAGCGGGTCCCGCACCAACGATGACGATGCGGGGAGGCTTGCGCGTACTCATTGCGCACCTCCTTCGCACACTTCGGTATCCGAACCGATTCGCGTCAATACGCGCATGCCTTCACGCAGCGGCGTGGAGCAGGCGCGCAGGCGCGTGCCGTCCTCGCTGCGTACCCAGCAGTCCTGGCAAGCGCCGATCAGGCAGAAACCCGCGCGCGGTTCTGCGCTGAATTCGCTGCGGCGCACGTGGCGCTGGTGCGTGAGGATTGCGGTGAGCAGCGTATCGCCCGCGAGCGCCTTGACTTCGACGCCGTCTAGAACGAAGGAAACGCTCGCGCGCGCGGTATCGGCAACGCGGACGAACTGGGCAGGGGAAAGCGGCGTGACGGTGCTCATGAAAGATCAGTGGCGCGGCAGCAGGAATCGGAAGAAGCGGGCGGTGTTCAGTGCTGCCCGATCAGAATGCGGTTGAGCCCGTACACACGGTCGAGCAGGAACATCGCGCCGGCCGTGATGAAAATGACGAGCGCGGAAACGGAGGCCATCATCGGGTCGATCGACTCGGTCGCGTACATGTACATGCGCACGGGCAGCGTGACGGTTTGCGGCGAGGTCACGAAGATAGACATCGTCAGTTCATCGAAGCTGTTGATGAACGCGAGTAGCCAGCCGCCCGTAATGCCGGGCACGATCATCGGCAACGTGACGCGGCGGAAGGTGGTCCACGCGTTCGCGCCGAGCGAAGCGGCCGCATGCTCGATGCTGCGGTCGAGGCCGCTCACCGAGGCGAGCACGAGCCGCATGACGAACGGCGTGATGATGATCATGTGCGCGAGGATCAGCCACGCGAACGAGCCGGTTGCGCCGATCAGCGCGAAAAAGCGCAGCAGCGCGATGCCCAGCACGAGCCCCGGAATCACGAGCGGCGACAGCAGCAGCGCATTGAGAAAGCCGCGGCCCGGAAAGCGCGCGCGGCCAATCGCGAGGCCCGCGGGCAGCGCGACGATGAGCGAGAGCGTGGCCGAGGCAAACGCGAGCTTGAGGCTGTTGAAGAACGCCGTGATGAAATCCGGGTAGTCGAGAATCGCGCGGAACCAGCGCAGCGAGAAGCCGTGCGTGGGGAGCGTCAAGGTTTCGTCGGGCGTGAAGGCCACGAGAATGACGATGACGAGCGGCGCCAGCACGAACAGAATGACAAAGCTATGGAACGTGAGGGCGAGCGGTCCGTTTTTGCGCATGATGTTTTTTCCTTAGCCCATGCTGCGCGCGTAGCGCCGTTCGAGCACGCGGTAGTAAGTGAGCATCACCACGAGATTGGCGACGAGCAGCAGCACGGCAATGGTCGCGCCGAGCGGCCAGTTCATCGAACTGAGGAACTGGTCGTACACGGCGGTCGCCGCCACTTTCAGACGCCGGCCGCCCAGCAGGCCCGGAATTGCAAAGGCGCTCGCCGAGAGGCCGAATACCATGAGGCTGCCCGAGAGAATGCCGGGCATGAGTTGCGGCAGCACGATGCGGCGCATGGTGGTAAAGGGCGAGGCCATCAGCGAGAGCGCCGCGTTCTCGGTTTGCGGATCGAGCCTTTGCAGCGCGGTCCACACCGGGATCACCATGAACGGCAGCATCACGTGCACGAGTGCGATGACGATGGCGAACGTCGTGTATTCGAGCTTGAAGGGCCCCGCGCCGAACAAGCCGAAGAACTGGTTCACGAGGCCGTTCATGTTGAGCAGCATGCTCCAGCCGAACGCGCGCACGACCACGGAAACCAGCAGCGGGGCGAGGATCACGAGCAGGAACAGCGAGCGCCACGGGTCGCGCATGCGCGAGAGGATGTACGCCTCGGGCGTGCCGATCACGACGCACAGCAGCGTGGTGAGCGCCGCAATGCCAAACGTGCGCAGGAAGATGGTGTGGAAGTACGACGAGCCCAGCACCTCTACGTAGTTGTGCAGATCGAATGCGGCGATCGGGCCGCTCATCGGATCGAAGCGGTAGAACGTGAGCGCGAGGGTCATCGCGAGCGGCACGAGCACGAGCGCGGCGAACAGCAGCATCGCGGGCGCGCTCATGAGCCAGAGCGGCAGGTAGGCCTGCCAGCCCGCGCGCACAGTGGCGCGCGGCGCGCGTTGTGAAGCGTCAAGCGTGCTGGACACGAGCGCTCTCCTTGTGAATGAAGCGGACCGCGTCGCTATGCCAGTCAATGCCCACCTGCTCGCCTTCGGCCAGCGGCTCCTTGCCCTCGTTCTGGCAGCACACCAGCATCTCTCCTGCACGGCTGTCGAGGCGGTAGAGCCACTGGCTGCCGAGGAAGAAGCGGCTCGTCACACGTCCTGCAAGACGGCCCGAGCCGCTTGCGCACAGCTTGAGCTTTTCGGGGCGGATGCACAGCGTGATCGCGTCGCCCACCCCCACCGCGCGGCCGCGCTCGGGCAGTTGCGCAGTCGACCCCGTTTCCGCGAGTTCGTGGCCGAGGTCCACGCGGATCGTGTCGCCCTCGCGCGCGACGATGCGGCCCGCGAGCATGTTGGCCTTGCCGATGAACTGCGAGACGAAATCATTCTCGGGCCGCTCATACGCGCGATAAGGCGTGTCGACCTGGGTGATGCGGCCGCTTTCCATCACGACCACGCGGTCGCTGATGGAGAGCGCCTCCGATTGATCGTGCGTGACCATCAGCGTGGTCGTGCCGATCTTGCGTTGGATGGCACGCAGTTCGAACTGCATGTCTTCGCGCAGCTTGGCGTCGAGATTGGACATCGGTTCGTCGAGCAGCAGCACGGGCGGCGCGATCACAATGGCGCGCGCGATCGCCACGCGCTGGCGCTGGCCGCCCGAAAGCTCGCGCGGAAAGCGATGCGCGTAAGCGTCGAGGCGCACGAGCGCAAGCGCCTCGCGAATGCGATCCTTGCGCTCGGCTTTGTCCACGCCGCGCATTTCGAGGCCGAAGCTCACGTTCTGCTCCACGCTCATATGCGGAAAGAGCGCGTAGCTCTGGAACACGATGCCGAGGCCGCGCTTGTTTGGCGGCATATGCGTGATGTCGCGCCCGTCGAGCGTGATGCGTCCGCGCGTGGTCTCCACGAAGCCGGCGATCATTTGCAGCGTCGTGGTTTTGCCGCAGCCCGAGGGGCCGAGCAGCGAGACGAACTCGCCTTTTGCCACCGACAAATTGACGCCGGTGACCGCCTGCAGGTCGCCGAACGATTTCGACACATCGGTCAGGGTGAGGAACGACATGGTGTGGCCTTCCAGTGCATGGGTTGCGCCGGCACGCGCTGAGTGAACTGCGGTGCCTGACGTTGAGCCGACTGTAGCTAGCCAAATTTTGGGTCGTCAATTTAAAATTCCATCGGGCGATAGAAATCTGCCATATATTCCGTTCTATGGAATGTGATCGCTTGCTAATCTGAAGGCGATTTCATTGGATGAAGTTCGGGAAATCCCTGAACCGCCCGCCACAGGCGAAGCGCTGTACGGCGGCCCAACGGTTCGAGCGGCATGCGCATTCATACGAGCATTCCGCGGATATTCCGCTGAATGAAATAAATCGAGGTCGATATGACGGCAGTGGAAGAGAAAAGTGGAACGCCAGCCGACGACGCGCGCGGCGCCGGCGTGTTGCAGCGCGCATTCGCGGTGATCCGCGCCTTGGGCGTGAGCCAGGCGGAAGGCAGCCGTGTCACTGCGCTCGCCAAGGCTGTGGGGCTGACGCAGGCCACCGTGCACCGGCTGCTGCAGGGGCTGATCGCCGAAGGGGTGGTCGAGCAGGACGAGGGCACCAAACGCTATCGGCTGAGCGTGGACTTCTTTGCGCTCGCGGCGCAGGCGGGCAATCCGAGCGGCATGCGCACGCTATGCCGGCCCGCGTTGCTGCGTCTGTGCGCAAGCCTTGGCGACACCATTTTTCTGCTCGTGAAGAGCAGCTTCGACGCGGTTTGCCTCGACATGTGCGAAGGGCCGTTTCCGATCCGCTCGTTCACGGGCGATATCGGCGGGCGCGTGGCGCTCGGCGTGGGCCAGGGCAGTCTTGCGATTCTCGCGTTCCAGCCCGAAGCCGAGCGCGAGGAAATCATTCGCTTCAACGTGCCGCGTCTGCGCAGCTACGGCGTGCTGGACGAGGTGTATTTGCGCACGGAGATCGAGCGTGTGCGCAAGCTCGGCTACGCGGGGCGCAATACCGGCGTGCTGGAGGGCATGGCGGGCGTGGCTGTGCCGATTCTGGACCAGAACGGTTGCGCCGTGGGCGCGCTGAGCGTGGGCACGCTGGCTGCGCGCCTCACTGAAGACCGGTTGCCCACGATCGTCGAACTGCTCAAACGGCAGGCCGAGATCATCGGGCCGCAAACGAACCCGTTCGACGTGGCGGTACGCCGTCCCATGCACGGGCTCACGCGAGCCATGACGACGCAGCCGCTCGCTTGAAAGGCGCCGGTCTGGAATACATCAGATCAAATGGAATCCTAACTAAAGTGCCGGGTCGCCGATCGTTATCGTTAGACGTTCTGCGCGTGCGTAAATGGGCGCAAAAAGTCTGCAGATTGACATGATGCTGCAATGCGAAATCGAGCATTATGATCGGAAGAAAATCTTCCAGGGGGATAATCCAACCGCATACGTCTTGGTTTTGGCGTAAACGGGCAGGGTGCTGTTCGTAGACTGGAGGCGATGTACGAATGGCAGTTCGCCGCCATGGAGTGTAGCGCTCCATGGCAGCGCGAGCAGGTGAACCCGGAAACAAAAATAGAAGTGCTCGAAGTGCCGTCTTGCGCATAGTCGCAAGACCCGGGAGAACAAACGCTTGCCGCGGAACTGTCACATTGCGTACACGCCGTTGCCATGCCGACTAGAGACGGTTGAGGAGCGTGGGCGCCGGGGGGGGAGATAAAGCGCGTGTGTCACCCGCGGCGCTTGCAGACAGAATATATCGGTGATTGATGACGACCATAAACGACCGGACGTTGCCCGTTCTCGAGGCACCGGCTGAGACAGTTGTGCCGGTGCCGGTACGCGCGGCGCCTTCGATCTTTCACGAGCGCTGGTGGCTCGATATCGCCACGCAAGGCAGCTGGAAGCTTGCGGTGGTGAAGCAGAACGACGAGGTCGTCGGCGAGATGCCGTACGCGATGCAGCGCACGCGACTATGGCGTGTCTCGCATCTGCCGCCGCTCACGCGCACGCTCGGTCCGGTAATTAAGTCCGTGACCGGCAGCGAGGCTCGCCAGTTGCATCATGAACTCGACGTCACCGGAAAGCTGATCGAGCAGTTGCCCGACTGCGACAGTTTTTTCCAGGTGCTCGACCCGCGCATTGACGACGCACTTGCGTTCGCGCTGCATGGTTTCACGGTGTCGGCGCGCTACACGTTCCGCATCGACCGCAATACCACGGCGGACGAAGCGTGGAAGCGTTTGAACAGCAAGACGCGCAATGTGATCCGCAGCGCCTCGCGTGAGCTGACCGTCGTGCCGGACCTCACGCCCGGCGAGTTCATTGCGTTCTACGAAGCGAATCTCGCGGCGCGCTCGCGTACCAACGCGTACGGGGACGCGGTCATGCGCGAGCTCGTCAACGCGTTCGTCGAACGCAAGGCCGGGATGCTGCTCGGCGCCTATGGGCCGTGCGGTAAGCTCGTGGCGGCGGTCGGCCTCGTTTGGGACCATCAGACGATGTATTACCTGCTCTCGTCGCGCGCGCAGGACGCGCACAGCGGATCCATCAGCCTGCTGCTGTGGAGCGGCATTGGCCGTGCGCTCGAGCGCAAGCTCACGTTCGACTTCGACGGTTTTTCGAGCCCGTCGACATTCAGCTTCCTCAATGGATTTGGTGCGACGCTCACGCAGCGGCTAGGCGTCGAGCGCCACGGCACGGTTTATTTGCTGATGCGCACGCTCAAGCGGAAGTTCGCGCCAGGCCGGGTTTTCGCCCCCAATCTCTGAGCGGCGACGCGCTAAACGAGTTCGTGCTGCGCAGGGTCGCTTGCGCGGCGGGTCGTGACCTCGGCAAGCTCCAGCGCGTTCGATGCGAAGAGCAACGGCGTCCAGCGCCGGATCGTACTTTGCGCGCCGGCGGCAAAGCGCTCGCGCAGCGCGGGCTCGCCGCCCAGTTCGCCGATACGTTGCGCGAGTGTCGAGACATCGCGCGGTTCGACCACGAAGCCGTTCACGCCGTCTATCACCACTTCGCCAGCCACGCCGCAGGTGCGCGTGACGATGGCAGGACACCCGGCCGCGAACGCTTCGTTCACGCACAACCCCCATTGATCGAATTCGCTCGCTAGTACGACGAATTCCGCGAGGGCATAAAGATTCGGCATTTCCTGATTAGCGAGTGAGTTCAGTATCGTCACATGCGGCGTGAGGCCGAGCGACGCGATGCGCGCACGCAGTTGCGCTTCGAGCGGACCCTGACCCACCAGAACGAGGCCGATATTCTCGTTGTATACGCCGGATTTGCGGTAGGCATCGATCAGCACGTCGACATTCTTGCGGGCCACGAAGCGGCTCACGCACAGCACGTAGCGCTGCGGCAGTCCGAAGCGGGCGCGCACGGCTGCCGGGTTGTCGCTCGCGGCCTGCGCGAGATCCGAAAAATAATCGACATCGATCACGTCGAAGCCAATGCGCGAGCGTTCCTTCGGGATGCCAAGCGATTGTGCGTAGCGGCGATGCTTCTCGCCCGCGACGAGTGCGCCGTCGAAGCGGCTCACGATGAAACGCTTGAGCCGCTCCTTGGTGCGCTGACGCAGTCCGTCGTCGGCCTTCGAGTCAGACATGTAGATGAGCTTGAAGCGCCGCGTGAGATGCCTGAGAAAACAGAGCACCGCCGAATAGCCGGTGTTGTAGCCGAGCGTGATGACCACGTCGGGCATGAAATTGCGTACCTTCGCAATGAGACGCGCGGTGTCGCGCGCGCCGAGGCCGTCGCTGTCTGCGCCGTCTTTCACCAATGTTTCCGCCATTCGCGGGCGGTTCGCAAAGAAGGCGGCACGGCGTTCCTGCGGGAAGCCGTAGACGCCGGAGCGCGCAAAGACCTCGAGAAGCGCCACCTGGTGGCCGCGACCGGAGGCTGCGCTAACGAGCGCCTCGTAGCGAGGGACGTGGTAGTCGCCCAGGTTGCCGATGACGAAGAGAATGCGCATGGACAATGACGGCTCACGGTGGCGCTTGGTTGAGCAGGCAACGCACCGCGACGGTGCCCGGCCAGCATGACATCCCGGGCAGTCGTCCCGACCTGCCGGGCAGCGTTCCCTGCGCCACGCCGCTCGCACATTCGCGGCGGGGACCCGCAGTCACGCCGTTTGATTCATCGTAACCCGATTGTGAGTCGTTTTTACGCAATGTCGGCGATCAGCGAAAACTTGTCCGATATGGCGGAGGCGATGCAAAGCGAATGAAAACCCGCCGGACAATTCTTCCAGGGCATGCGAAAGGCGCGCAACCAGAGTGGCACGCAGCTTGCATAGATCAGATCGTATAAGCCCCTTCTCACGAGCGCAGCACGGATCGTGCCTGAGCCGTACGCGAGGCATGTCAACGGCGGTCGTCACAATTTCCGTCGATTGCGGCAGCAGGATGAAAACTGTCACATCGATTCGTCACAATGACGGTTTCGCATGTTTCGATACATCGGAAGAAGGGAAAGCGCTTAAGGTCACCATCAGATTTTCGGCTTAGTATCGTACAGTTGATCTGTGGCATTTATGCCTTCAATTCGATAACAAACATGTGAGCCGGAATGCAAATCGAATGCTTTGCGTAATGCGTTTCGAGGAAATTGTGCGGTGTTCAACACCGGCCAGGCAGGCCGCGAGGCGCACGAGATTGCAAACCGGGTTTCACCACACTGCGCGGACAATCGAGGAA
>NZ_CAJMYY010000028.1:0-129163 GCF_905220185.1 Paraburkholderia sp. J11-2
TGACCCCCATCGCCGCGCGCGCCTTCGCTGGCGCGCGAGACCGTGACGACCGCCTCACCGCGACTCCTGTCGCAACAACGGCCAGGCGGACGATCGGCGTTCTGCGACAACGATCAAAACATCAGCGTGCCGAAATAATTTTTCGGCACGCTGATGCTCTCAATACGCAAGTTAGGCATTGCGGCCCATCGCATCACTCGATGACGCGGGGATGACAGTCTGCTCACCGCTTATCAAGTAGTCACGCAGGTACGCACATGCAGACTCGTACACATGTGCTGGAACCAACTGAAGCTGCCAATCGTGCACGGTCAGTACGATCTTTAGCGCGTCGATATCGGCTGCGGCAAGCTGCCATGAACCGTCCTCGCCGGCACGCAGGCTGCATCGATACAACGCGGATTCTGCGTTCTGGAACACGTCCGGCTCGCAGCCCTGCTCGATGGTGTCATGCAGAAGGTAGGTCAGATAGAGGGTGCGAAAGAGCAGCGTGACATGAAGGCTCGCGCCGTAGCGGCTGCGCAGCGCCTCGAGCGCCAGATGGTTTTGCAACGAGGTCGTGCGAACCATTGAGGCAGCCAGCGGCAAGAGCTTGTTGCGGGTCACGCGTTTGCAACCTGTTTTCCTGAATGTGGGGCGCCCCATGAATGAGTGTCCTGATGGCTCACTGAACGGGCGGAGCAAATTGCTCGCGGCGTAGGGTGCGATCTCTCAAAACACCGGATCAAGCCGGCAACGCCGAAAGGGAATAAGTGCCTGCCACGCTCCTCCATGTGAGCCGCAGGCTCTGCGGGTTGGGTAGGCAACACGGGCACTCACGCAGTAATCCCAGCGCGTTGGGGGTCAACGAATCCTGGTTCCGCCCCACGGTACGCCATCCCGCTTCCAGCAAAACTTTTCGCACTTGCCTCGCAAGGCTGCCGACGCCGTGGCCAGGGAGAAGCGTCTTCTCTGCGCGCGCTGCGCTCGATCTCAGCTACCGAAATAGATATTGCAGAAGCTGACTGGTCCGACGCATTCGTCCTTCTTTGCAGGTTTTGCGCTCTCGCTACCGGCAGGGGTTTGCGCTGCCTGTGGTGCGGCGGATTGCGCGACATGTTCGGGGACACCCGCTGCCGGTGCCTCGCTCTGCGCATAAGCACCGGCGACGGCAAACAGCGAACAGGCAGCAACAGCGATCTTCACGGACTTCATCTTTATCTCCAGTGCTATCACGTACTGTGTAAGCAGTGATGCGACTATATGATCTGGAGTCGAAATGATTAAGGACGCGGCGTGGATCGCATCTTTGCAGACCACAGCAAGATCGACGGGCCCTCGTCTTCAAGCGGTCCGCCCGCGCCGCGTTCGGTGAAACGCGGCCTGGCGCGCAATCGCGCCGAGCGGAGTGTCATGGTCGATGAGCGCGCTGCGGATGAAATGCAGATGGCTAAGGAGCCGCTGCACGTCGTGGCGGCGCTCGCGGTCGTGGCGAACGCCGGGAAGCGCCTGCTGAGCGATCCAAGTGACCGCGCGCACCGCAATCAGCGCGCGTTCGAGTTGCTCGGCGCCGGGATGTTCGAAAAGCTGCGCGATATCGCATTTGACCTGCTCGAGGCACGTGCCCCATCGGCTGTCCGTTGCATCCATCCACGCGGCGGTTTGCGCCTCGTGGCGTAGGTCGATGACGGCGTGGCCCACTTCCAGCGTGATCAGCATCCAACGCAGTGCGCGCCGATGCGCCTGCGCGCGCCCGTTGAGGAGAAGCCGCAACTGGTGCATCAGATCGTGCGTGCCCGACTGAAACGCCTGATTGAGGCCATCCAGTTCGCCGTGGCACGCAAGCATGACCTGAGCGCGCAACGCCGCGCGCATGCGCTCGACAAGCCAGGTCATGTGAGGCGGAAACACCACCGCGAATGCGAGCGCGGCCACGACCATCGCCGCGACGACCGCGATGCCGTTGTTGATCAGCAGATCCGGCGTATAGACAATGACGTTGTCGGGGCCTGCGAGCAAGCACAGGAACACGGAGAAGCCCACACCGAAGCCTCCGATGCGCGCGCGCGTCGCGAGGAATGCACCCAGAGCGAATAACGGTGCGAGCACGGCGCAAAGCAGCGGAAAAACGTCGACGTTCGGATACACGTAGCACATGAGCAGATAGCCCAACACGGCTGCGCAACCCGCGCCTGCGGCCATCTGGAAGGCCATGCGCGTGGCGCGCGGCGCGGACGAAGTCAGTGCGCATGTCAGAGCGGCCGCGATCATCGCAAGGCCACCGCTGGGCCAATCCGTCTCCACCCAGAACCAGCCGAGCGTGGCGACCACCACGGCCGTGCGCATGAAGGTGAACGCCACCACGTGCCAGCTCGTGCGCGGCACATATCGGGTGATGCGGCGCTCGGTGGGCAGGCCCGCGTGCTTGAGCGACGCCCAGGTGCGGCTGTAACGGACGATCTCGGCCGCGAAGCGATAGATCAGCTCGGCCGACGTATCGAATTCCTGCAACACGTCGGGCAAGGCAGCTTCTAGCGGCCGGCGCGTCTCGCGCACGTGGCACGGCAGCGTCCGCATGAACGTCTCCAGCCCTTGCGCGATGCGCAGCGCGTACGCGTGATCATCTTCGCCCTGGCGCGGTCGCTGCGCGAGCAGCGCGGCAAGCTCGCTGAAATACGGCGCGAGCGGCGCGATGGCTTCCTCGCTCCAGCGCAGGCGCTTTTTCAGTTGTCGCAGCGCGTGCAAACGCGCGCACACGTCCATGAACTCCCCGTTCAACCGCGCCAGCAACTGGCTGCGCGCGCGCATGATCGGGTCTTCGAAAAACGAGAATGCACGCGTGGCCTCGAAACCCACGATCTCATCGACGAGTTTCGCGAATCGCCCTTCGAACGCGCCTCTTTCGAGCCCGCTCGACAAAACGAGCGCCGCGAACGAGGTGAAGTCCAGATACCGTGTGCGCAGTGTGCTCTCCAGCAGCGAGACCGTTTGCCGGGGCAAGATGACGGCGCTAACCACGCCAGAGCACAGAATCCCCACGGCCACTTCGGCCCCGCGCCCGAGTGCGGCGAGAAAGAGACCGTTGGGCTGCATCACGAGCGGAATGCCGATCAACGCGGCAGTATAGCCCGCCAGCACGAACGCATACCAGCGAAAATGCCGATTGCGCATGGCCGCCGCCGTGCAGGCGGCGACCCATGCCGTGATACCCATGATGTATAGCTCGGGCTGCTGAATAAACACCGCGCCCAGCACCACCGCCGCAATCATACCCACAGCGGTGCCCACGATGCGATATACGCTCTTTGCGAAGACCATGCCGGACAACGGCTGCATCAGCACGAATACCGTCGTCATCGCGATACGCGGCTGCGGCATGTCGAACAGCATCGCAATGCCCGTTGCGAGCAAAGCGGCCGTGACCGTCTTGAGCAGGTGAAGCCAGATCGCGCCATGACTGGCCTGCCAATCGCGCAGGCCGAGCCGCAATGCGCGTGAGATAACTCGGGCGCGATGACGCAGATTTATCGCTCGATTTACTGCTCGCACGCGATTCATGGAGAAAGCACGACACCCGATATGTTACGAAGAGAGCCGCTGCGCACGGCGGGTTCGGGCGCCGATTGTATGAGGCTCAATCGGCCGAATTAATGGAAGACAAAAAGAACCTCCGTTCCAGATCGCTCAACAATGGCGAATCGCAACCAGCGACAATATCGCTTTTACAGCGAACAAAAAATATTCACAAGGAAGTCTGGCAGGTCTGATGGATACTCTACAAAACATGCGAGTACTGGTCCGCGTCGTCGAAGCCGGCAGTTTCACGGCTGCGGCCCAGTCGCTCAATTCACCCACGAGTGCGGTGTCACGCGCGGTCTCGGAACTGGAAGCCCGTATTCGCACCCGTCTGCTCAACCGCTCGACGCGCCGGCTCGCGCTCACGCCGGCCGGCGAGGTTTATCTAAGACGCTGCAAGCAGATACTTGCCGACGTCGCACGCGCGGAAGAAGAAGCCGGCGGCGCACACGAACGCCCCGCGGGCGCGCTGCGCATGCACAGCTTTGCGAGCATCGGCCAGCAGTACATCCTGCCCGCCATCTCGCGCTATCGCATGATGCACCCCGAAGTAACAGTCGAACTCACCCTTTCGCAGTCGCTGCCGGATCTGTTCGAGGGCAGCAGCGACGTATCGGTCATCACCGCAGCGTCGCTGCCGAATTCCGATCTCATCTCCCATCAACTGGGCAGCTCGTGCAGCATCCTTTGCACGTCGCCGGAATATGTACGAAAGCACGGCACGCCTCGCACACCGGCGGATCTCGCGCGTCACGATTGCCTGATACTCAGGACGCCAGGCACGCCCGCCCACGAATGGACGCTTGAAGGCCTCGAAGGCAGCGCCAAAATGCATGTGAGCGGTCCGGTTCAGGTCAACATTGCCGAGTCTCTCGCGGTGGCGATACGCGAGGGCCTGGGCATCGGTATGCTGCCAGTCTATACGGCGATAGAAGGCCTGCGCGACGGCACGCTCGTGCGCGTGCTGCCGCGGCACGTACTCCAGAAGAACAGCATTCATGCGCTCTATCCGTCGCGCAAGTTCGTGGATGCAAAAACGAGGACGTGGGTGGAATTCCTGCGCGTGCATCTTTCACAAGTCATCGCCCGGGACATGGCGTTGCTCGAACAACTCACGCAGCAACAACTCGCCGGTGCCGCCTCTGCGATAGCAGCGATCTAGCCGCTTCCCTTTCGATTCGTAATGCGATCCAGTCAGCGCGGAAACTTCCAGCGGCAAATCGAAGCCCAGTTGTCTGGGCCAACGACGCGCGGGGTTCACTCCCCAACGCGGGTGCCACAGCACGGTGATCGACGCTCACGAAAGTCGCGCCGGCGGCATGACGTCGACTATCTCTGGCGAACCGTTCCGTGGTGATCGGCGTGGCCTTGCGATGTTTTCGCACGAGCACGCGGAAGATGGGCCCTGCCGATCCTTCCGTCTGCCGGAAAAGTGCCTTTGGTAATCAGGGGTTAACCGCAAGTCATACGACTTCTACACTTCTTGTCATGGGTTGCAGCAAATGCCGCACCCAATACCTACCAAACTGGAGGTCGTCATCATGAAGTCGCTTGTTCGGGCTATTTTCGTTGCCGCTGCCCTTATCGTCCCGGTTGCTTCGTTCGCCCAGTCGAACGCGCCGCTGACCCGCGCACAAGTGCGCGCAGAACTCATCCAGCTCGAAAACGCAGGCTATCGCCCCGGCGACGGTGACAACGCGCACTATCCGGAGGCCATCGAGGCTGCCGAAGCCAAGGTCGCTGCGCGGAACAGCGCGGTGGGCGGTGCTCCCGCGGGTTCGTCGGCATCGGGTCCACCCGCCGTCGTGCGCCCGTCGGATGACGGCATGAAGCCGGTCTACTTCGGCCAGTAATCCCCTGCGGCCTGCGAGTCGCAGGCAAGCCGGGTTGAGCGCGCGTGAAGCGCCGGTTCCTGGCGGACCCTCCGGTTGGAGCGCGCGCCCCGCGCTCCAACCTTGCCCAGACCGCCACGGTCTGGGTCTTTTTCGCAGCCGTGCCGTTTGTCCCCCACGGCGTGACCCGATCGAGGCGAACGGGCCTTAGCGGGCGGCGCTTGTCACGCACTTCCATGCAGTTTCCGGTTGCCTCCTAGTGTAAGCGCGAGGCTTCTCCCACCTCTCCCTTGTCCTGACCCAAACACCCTGTTGCGTGCTCGTCCCCCGGCCTCCGACCAAGCTCGGCTGAGCGGTGCGTCTTGTTGACTGATAGCCCAGATAAAGCCGATGAGCTCGCGCGCAATGGCAGTACAGACCTGGTTCTCCAGATTTCCACGAGCTATCAAGTTTCGAAAGCACTGACACAGACGCTTTTTCGCGCACTTGACGATCTCCCGGACTTCAAGGGCTGTACGCTCTGCGCACCGCTGCTGCATCGCTGTCTTTCGTCCAGCATAACGATAGGTCCACGCTGCTTCGATGAATACCCGCCGGACATAGCTGTTGCCGGTCTTCTTGACGCCGCTCCGGTAACCGTCAAGCAAGATATGGCGATTTCCAAATCGCAAATCGATCGATACCCCTCGCACGGCTTTCAGCCGCCTGTCAGCTGAATCGTTGAGCTATCTGGAACACTCTCTTGCAGAAGCCGTGATTTCTTCGTCGCCGTTCTCAATCAAATATACCGATGCTAAAACGCATAGCATTACAAAATTTATACTCACATAATCAGAAGTTCCGTCAACACGATGGACTCGAAGACTTATTACGCATTACTTATAAAAAGGAAAAACATATGCCTAGTCAGAAAATAAAACTCGAAATTGGCATGGTGAATGTCGCGATCGCACTCGCCAGTTCCACCAGCGACGCTCAGTCCCTACGCCTGTCCGGGTCTATCGACGCCGGCATCGCGTATGTGAGCGACGCGGGCAACACGAACGGGCATCAAAGCGCCTGGCAGGCGAAGAACGGCGACATCAACATCAGCCGTTGGGCCTTGTCTGGCACCGAGCCGCTCAGCAGCGATCTTAGTGCGATCTTCACGCTCACCAACGGATTCTCCGTGATGAATGGCAACGCAGCGCAACAAGGGCGCCTGTTCGGCTTCCAGGCATGGATGGGGCTCTCGTCGCAGCGCGCGGGCACGCTCACGATGGGGCGTCAGTTCGACGAAGTCGTTCAGTTCGTCGAACCGTTCGCGCTCGGCGGAACGTCTTATGGCGGCGCGGGCTTCGCGCACGTCTACGACAACGACAATCTCGACAACTACACGCGCATCAACAATTCGGTCAAATACGTCACGCCCGTGCTGGGAAACCTGAAACTGGGGGCCCTGTATGGATTCTCGAATGCAGCGGGCGGCTTCGCGAACAACCGCGCATACAGCTTCGGCTTCTCGTACCAGTACGGCAACCTCGACTCTGGCGCAGGCTACCTCCAGCTCGACCGCGCCTCGAACCTGTCCACGGCCAACACGGATGGCGCCGTCCCCACCGGCGCGCCCTTCAATGCCGAGCGGCAGCGCACGTGGGCGGCAGGTGGCCTGTACCATTTCGGTCCAGGCGCGGCGGGTCTGATCGTCAGCGAAACGCGTCTCGACAACGCCACCTCGATCAACAACGTAGCCGACACCGCGATCAGCCTGCCGGGCGACGACGTACGCTTCGACAACGTTGAAGTCAACCTCCGTTACTACGTAACGACGAACTGGAACCTATCGGCGGGCTACACGTTCACGCTCGGCCGCTTCGCGATGCCTACCGGCGTGCGTTATCCGAAGTGGCACCAGGCGGGCATCGTGTCCACGTATTTTCTCACGCCGCGCACCGACGTCTATGCCGAGACGATCTATCAGCGCGCGAACCAGCTAGGAGGCACCGGCATTCAAGGCGCGCAGATCTCGAACTTCTCCCGTGCGTCAGGCGCGAACCAGCTCGTCGCGGCAGTGGGCCTGAGGCATCGCTTCTAGCATCGCGGATCACCCGCACGATCATTCAACGCGCGTCTCTCGTCGCGACATATGGCGCGTCACGCATCGCGATTGCCGCCATGTTCACTGGCGTATCCACGAGTTGCCCCCGCGCCAGTTCTTCCAGCAGCGCCATGTCGCGATCGATTACCTGCGGCAGATAGGCGCGCAGGAACTCCACCCATGTCTTCGTCTTCGCATCGACGAACTTGCGCGATGGATACAGCGCATACACGTCGACCTTTTGCAGGATGAATTGCGGCAGCACGCGCACCAACGTGCCGTTGCGCAAGCCCTCGATCGCCGCATAAACGGGTAGCATGCCGATACCTATGTGCTCGCGAATCGCCACCGCGAGCGACTCCGCGATATTCACCTGCACCGGTCCGTCCACGTGCATTTCGACGCTGCCCTCCGGTCCTTCGAGCGTCCATTCATGCACGGGCGACGTCGGCGTCTTGAGGATCAGGCAGTCGTGATGCACGAGGTCGGCGGGACTCCGCGGCGTGCCGTGTGTCCGCACGTAATCTGGCGAGGCACACAGGATGCTGCACGACACGCCCAGTCGATGCGAAACGAGATCGGAGTCCGGCAGGGAAACGGCGGTCACCAGCGATACATCGCTGCTGCCCTCGAACAGGTCGACCATGCGCTGCGACAGGGTGAGTTCGACTGTCACCTCGGGATGCAATGCCCGATACTGCGAAATCGCCGGTAGCACATACTGTTGCCCGATGCTCGCGAAACTGTGCATACGCAACGTACCCGCAGGACGCGCATGAGCGCCGCTGGCTTCTTCTTCCGCACTGGCGACGTCGGCGAGAATCTGCTTGCAGCGTTTCAGGTAGACTTCGCCGGCGGGCGTGAGCGCGTGGCGGCGAGTCGAGCGGTTGAGCAGGCGGGTGCGCAGATGCGCCTCCAGTTCCGAGAGAGCGCGCGACATGGCGCCGGTGGTTGAATCGAGCGAGTGGGCCGCGGCGGTGAAACTGCCGGCCTCGACGATGCGGACGAAGGCCCGCATGTTTTGTAGCGTATCCATCGGGCAAGATCAGGCAAGATGAGACGGGACAAGCTGGTTTGGGATCCGGTTGCGGAGCTAGGTGCGCGGTCTAATCGTGGCCGTTGCCCAGCCATTCTGGAAAGATGGGGGTCGATGAACATCGCCTCGCCTGCGTTGATTTGATTGCGCAGGATTCGGTCCGACTGGAACGGCATGCGATGCTCGATGACGCCCCCTTCGGCAAGCACCGCGTCTATTTCGTGGCCCACCGGCGTGCACGTTATTGGTGGCAATCCTTAAAGAGTACTTTGGGATGAGCTCGTCGAGCACGAGAGCGGACGCCTTGGAGGCACCGGGGGCATCATATTCTCTCATCTCGTCACGAATCAGCGATGTGGCCTGATCCGAGGTCGCAATCCTGTCGCGAAGCTGCGTCAGGCGAATCCGCTCCTCGAGCACCTCTTTCTCCTTTGATATGAAACTGTCTACCTGCCCTCCGTACGAGGAATGACGCCTCTCCAACTCCGGATGTCATCAAGTTTAAAGAAGATTGTTCGATGTATAACGCGATTTAATATCATTAAATCCATTCGTTTTTTTCATGCCATCCCTTTACGAGGCAGTGTCGCGGTAAGGCGCTGCGGCCGAATTCGCCTCTTCAACTCCATGAAGACCAGAATGCCGAAGTCGAAGACGCCGTTGCCGGCCGGGATCGGCAAGTTGTTCAAGCGCCTTCACTATCGGCCTAATGTGATTTTCTGTATGCCTGAAGTGATATGGCTTATGCGTTGAGTCTGCGCAATCTCGAAGAGATGATGGGCCGAGCGCAGCGTCAACGTTGCCCACTCGACGCACCGGTGTCCCCGCTTGAGTCGAACTCCACGCGCAGGTGGGAGCAGTCACCGTTCGCACCCTAACTGATACGCTACACTGCCTGCGTGGCACAGAACCGCCAGGAGGCTACCATCCCGACCGCCAGACGCATTACACAACGAGAAGCTAGCCCAACTCCGAGGCAATTCGATCACGAGCCGATCGGTAGTCTGGACCTTGCATACCGAACCTGAGCGCGATACGTGCCAGGTCGCGTTGCCATTGAGCATTAAAAGGTTGGTCGCCAGCCGATCCTGGGCTACCCGGCGGCTCCGCGGCTAGCAGGAAATGTGCGCGCTCACCGGTTGGCATGGACGTTCGCTCCCAGCTAGCTTCCACGCCCTTCAGCCACCGCAAACTCCACGGATCGTGCATCAGCAGTGCGAGCCTCTCCTCCCAGAGAATCAGTTTCGCATGCTGCACGTAAATGTTTGACATGCAGTCGGATCTCGAGGCGCCGTTCCAGGCGCGCATCCACGCAGTGAACTCCCCTGCGGGCATGGGGCGTGAAAGTGCATATCCCTGTACCGCATCGACACCGAGAATATGCAGCGCAGGCATAAGGTCAGCATCTTCAATACCTTCTGCGACAACCGACATTCCCAAAGAATGGCCAAGGCGGGTCAACTGATAGACGAAGCGCAGCGGATCCAGTGCAGCGCGGTTCACAACCCCAACGATCGCACGATCGATCTTGACGAGGTCAAACGGGAGCTCATTGAGCCTTGCGAGACTGCTGTGTCCCGAGCCGAGATCATCCTCCGCCAGCAGAATACCCATTGCCTTGAACTTGCCAAACTCGTCACGGGTTTCCAGGCCGGTTGGTACACGTTCCGTCTCCAGAACTTCAAGCGTCAGATACCGGGCGGCACACGAGAACTCATCCAGCGCCTCCCGTGTCGCCTGAAAATAACGGTTGTCCTGCAGGGCCTCCGTCGGGAGGTTGACAGACAATCCCATGTCAATACCCGCCTTTAACCAGAGATTTCGCTGGCCAAGTGCTTGCTTAAGTCCCCGCACATAGAGCATGAAATAGTCTTCGGCAGAGAGGACTCCCAAAAATTCGCCAGGCGTGATGAGTTGCTCTCCGTCGCGCAAACGTGCCAATACTTCGACCTTTTTAATCGATCCGCATGCCAGATCCATGATCGGCTGATAGTACATCTCAAGCGCGTCCGAACTTATCAGTTCGATCCATCTTTGCCGGATGCCAAACGGAACCGTGCGCGCGGCCCCCTCCGCCGCCTGAATGCGCGCAATTGCAAAGCCCAGTACGGTTTGAAGCAGATCAACGAAAAGACACTGACCGGCGCCGCTATATCCGCCGGGCGAGGAGCTATACAGGGACAGTATCGCCAGCGGGTGATGAGCCGGATCACGAATCGGTATGGCGACACTGGAACGAAACCCCTCGCGACGCGCTGCCTCGCGCCATATGACGGCACAAGGATCAGTCTGAAAATTCAGAACGCGCTCAGGCCTGCCGCTCCGCCATGCACGCCCTGCCGGACCTTGCCCCCTCTCTTCTTCGGAACGAATCGAGATCGGGTGACTTGATTGCTCAGCTGCTGTGAGATAGCGAACCATTCGCTTACCCGACACAGCCTCAAACCTGAGTATGCCCAGATGATCCGGACGGCCGATGGCACATCCCGATACCTCCTCTAGCGATCCTACAATCACGACGAGTTGCCGGATCAGTTCGGCATAGCACTGGGCCGCCCAGGCGAGTCGAGTCACCTGGAGTACGGCGCGTTGACGCGCGTCCTGCAAGTTCTCGTATGCTTCCAGTTGACACGCAAGATCCCGGTTAAGCCGGCGCAACAACACGGACAGCGCTTCACGACAGGAAGGGCGTTACACTTACCGGTGCTTGATCGATATCAAGCCGGACACAGGTGCTTTCCGCCAGACTGGTTGCAAATGCCAGGTCCGGGACCGTGACGCGCGGCAGGAGAACTTGAACATGAAACAAGCGGCGTAACGGACAGCACATGAGCGAACTACGTGCAGAAAACGATAAAACTCTCGCGATCCCGGGCGAGCCGGATCAAACAGCTGATGCTGGAATTTCCCAGCTCGTGCGCGTGTCGAAACCACGCACGTGCGCACATCGGGAATTTCAACGGTACTGCTTAGCTGAACATCAGACATGCTTCGCTCGCGGCCCTCACGGCAGCTTCCGCCAGAAGAGTGACGTGCTGCGCCGATGCCTCCATGATGCGAAAACCCGAAATGGCTGCTTGTAGGTGCCCCGCAAGCAGCAACGCATTCCCAGCGCCGTCGCCATTCGGTATCGCCAGGCGTCGGTTGCTGCCTGTCCGGTCACGATTCCTGTCCGTGACCCAGTGGCAGCGGTCCGGGAGAGCGGCTGAGCAGCCGTTACGACTGAGTGCACTGACGGAAAGGCCAGTCAAAGGGATACGTGTTGCTTTTCCACTAAGAGGCAAGCGATGTAGGAAATGAGTGACAAAGCGATGCCTAATACCTACGCAAAGATCCGCCGAAGCTGATTCTAATTGGCATCTAACTGACCAATACTTCCGCCACGACAGGAGAACAAGCGGTATCACCCTCCCGCTGCCGGACGGAGGCAAGCATGAGCATGAGCCCGATCGCGAAAACCCTTGTCGAATTGCTCTGCATCGCCAGAAACGACGCTGGCGCCCTGAGCCAGCATCTCCTGTTTGAACTTGCCGGGAGTCTGATCACACCCGGCGTCGCCAGTGTTCACGGTAGTAGCTGACCGTCCCGACCTCGTGGCAAACGTTTGCGAGCGCACGGGAAATGCACCAACCACAAGTGAGCGTCGATTGGCGGCACTAAAGGCAACCGGCGATGGCGTACATATCATGAGCGACTACGGCACGCTGCGGGCAATCGGGGAAGTCAATCTTTCATACATCTTGCTTGCGCAGCGCATGCTTCGTGAGAACCGTCGCATCGGCATATTCCGGCGAGGTATATCGGAACAGGTGGCCGATCTGCTGACGGGGCTTACCGTCGAGCAAACGCTCAAGCTTGCAGCAAATGATCACCTTCTGTGTATATTTAATATTACTGATCATCAGATACTGGGCGCTTTGGCGGAACGCGACAAACGCATTGATATTGCTGAGGGGGACGCAGCCGCCACTAGTGCGACCGAACCCGTCGAACGGGTCGCCGAGTGAAACGGCCCGACTGACATTGCGCCATCTGTCATTCATGTGTATTAGCCGGGACTCGATCTGACAGGTAGTCGGGCTTCGTGATGCCTGCCAGCACATACCCGGTTCCGCCCCAGCCCCTTGGCTGCGTAAACCGCATCGTCTGCAGCCTTCACCAGCGTGCAAACGTCGATAATACCTGGCGCGCCAGTAGTCGAAACGCCAATGCTCACCGTAACATGCCCGAACGGGCTTTTCACATGTTCGACCTGCAGATGCTCGATTGCGCGGCGAACTTTCTCCGCAACGCACAGCGCCCCGGCCGTACCGGTTTCAGGCAGGACCACGACAAACTCTTCGCCTCCGTAGCGCGCCACGTGGTCACAAGGCCTCGTGATGCTGGTCGATATGCTTCTTGCCACCGCCTTCAGCGCTTCGTCGCCAGCCTGATGCCCATAGTAGTCGTTGTAGGCCTTGAAGTTGTCGATGTCGACGAAGAGCAGCGAGAGCGGGCCGCCCTTGCGCCTGGCCCGGCGCCACTCGGTGGCTGTGATCTTGTCAAGCGTGCCACGGTTGTCCAATCCGGTCAGAGCGTCGCGTTGCGCCAGCCGCCGCAGTTCGGCTTCGATACGTTGGCGTCGGCGCAATTGCCTGACGAGCACCCAGGTCCCGGCCGCCTTGACCGCGGTGAACACAGTCATCAGGATTGCAAACCACCTGGCTCGTGACCACCAGTCGGCAAAAACCTCGCTCATGGCGGGCGCAACTTCGACAACCATCGGCAATCCCGCCAGGTGCCTGTAGACGTACAGCCTGCGTACTCCGTCAATGCTGGCTGTGCCAGCAAACGCGCCCTGTGTCCCCGTCATGATGCGCACGAACACCGCCGTCTTCGCAAGACTTCTTCCCACCGTGGCACGATCGTAAGGAAGCCTGGCGATCAGCGTGCCGTCTGTCTCGAACACCGCCACCGTACCGCCCGGTCCAATCGACAGTCCGTCGAGGAGACCACGAAAATAGTCGACGTCCAGCCGACCCACCACCGTACCCGCCGACGTGCCATCTGGGCGCGTGACGCGTCGAGCCAGCGCGATAACCAGAGTATTCCGCGCCGCGGCGGAAACGTAGGGGCGGCTGATAGAGAGTCCAGAGTCCGTCACGCTCGAGTGGTCCGGCAATGACGTCCGGTCTGCCCGTTCGTTTGGCTTCATCGGTGCGTCATCGGAACGGACAAGCGGATCTCCGTTTGAGTCCAGGAGCGTGATCGGCCCAAGGTAGCGGGCAGTCGCCGCGCGATCAAACAGTGCCCGGTGGCGCAGTTTCGCGGGGAGAGACATCAAACCCGGGTCTGCGGCTCCCTCGGCAACGGCCCGCAGGGAAAGATCATAAAGTTCTATGCTGCGTTGTACGTCCCGCTCCAGCACCAGAGTGAGGTTGCTTGCGTTCTGGACGGCACGATCATAGGCATCTGCTCGCGCCTCCAGGAGCATCGCGACCCCGATTCCCGCGGTGCCCAACCAGAGCATCACGCTGCAACACAACAATCCAGCCGGTGTGAGGACAGATTTCGCAGCCGTCGAACAGAACCGGGCGAGCATCCGGACCGCACTGGACGACCTTGACCTCGCCCACAACTCCGTCACGGCCTTTGGCCGCTTATATTGTTCCGGCTTCACCTGCTTTCCCCGATTCTGCTCATGTGGGCGGATTGCGCCCTTTGTTATGCACTGCGCATGGCTATACCCTATGAACTAAGCCGTCGCGGTGAACTGATCCAGATCAAACCGGCCTGCCAGTCGGGCCAGAGGTGCGACGATGCGGTACATACTTTCTCCTGCAATCGGATTCCCGAAAGGCGCGCCGGCATCGGTCGACCACGCCACGCTGCATCTTGAACTCGCGGGCAATATTGGCGCTTATGGGGCGTCCGCGCCGAATCACTGGCCCAACGAGATCTGGGCGATCAGCAGCCCGGGGGATCAGCATCGGCCGCAAGGCGGCGCCGGAGATGTTGCCGGACGGGCCGCGCCGCATTGCAAGGTATTTTCGAAAGTCTCCCGCCTTTGCCTATAGTTCAATTGCAACAACGAATGTCGTAGAGCATGGCCCAATTGCCTTGATGGCAAGCACAGACCCCTATTGATATGACCCGGCAAGGCCCGACGCGGGAGTTCGTTTCAAACCGCGAGGTCGAATCCCGGATGGAGCGAAAGTGTCATGAGCAAGTATCTGCGACTATTCCTTGCGGTCCCGTTTTTACTACTCGCGGCAGCCTGTTCAACGCAGGAGGCTTTTTCAACGGGAGCGGGTGATCCAGAACTGGAGGCTCAAGCGCGCGCAGCGCTGCAGCAACTGTTTGACACTGCGCCCAGAGCCAGGGACCTTCATGATCGGGCAAAGACTGTACTCGTATTTCCAAATATCGTTCGCGCGGGCCTCGGGGTAGGCGCGCAAGGCGGACGAGGAGTACTCTTCGACTCCGACGGTAAAGTTCTGGGCTACTTCAGAAATACCGGGGTTTCCTGGGGCCTGCAGGCTGGTGCGCAGACGCTCTCGGAAGCGTTGTTCCTGATGACCGACAGCGCCGCGCGCCAACCCTTCGATAGTAGCGGTTGGGCCGTTGGCGTAGGCCCGACCGTCGTCGTCGTGGATGCGGGTGCAGGCAGGTCGATGAACACGACAACGCTGCAGGCGGATGTCTACGCATTTATCTTTGGTCAGCAGGGGTTGATGGCCGGGCTCGGCGTACAAGGCCAACGGATTACGAGGCTCAATCCATGAGTTGGACAACGGCTTCATCGCACATCACGTTAGTGCCACTATTCCACTACACTCGCTCGCGCTGGTAGTCGTCTCCGCCCGCCACGTGCCATGCATAGACTCCGACAAACGGAACCATTGCATTGCCGAAAGTCTGTGGCGGGCCTAAAACCCCGGCGCACAACGGACCTGCGACTATCGCCGTGAGCAACTACATGTAAACCGTCTTCTGCACGGGACCAGCCTCCGCTTTCCTCGCCAGTAGTGTCAATCGAGAAATGGAAACATGATGGGCTTGATGTTGTCCTCCCATGTAGCGATACGACCAGAATTCGCGTAGTGCGCGACGGAATAACCCGCTTTCCGCCCGCGGTCCAAAAATTGCCCGCACGTTATCACTCGTCCAATCGCGGGACATGGGCCGGTAACCGCCAAACTGGCAATTCATGGATTTCATGCGGTTGTCTCGCACGCGGAGTGTTCGCGGATCAATCCGCCGTGCATTACCGTTGCGTGTTGGAATTCACGTGACTGCCCGTACCGAGCCCTACACGAAAGGGAAACTGCCTCTCAACCGATCAGCAAGCTTACTGACGACCACCGTGTATGTTGCCGGCCACGCCGCCCGCGACGCCGCCAATAATTGCGCCGGTCCACGCGTCGCCACCTGCGATCACCGCAATGCCCGCGCCGCCGGCCGGCCCGATCGCCGAGCCGCTCATCGTTCCCTGCTGACGAGGGGTCATATCCGTGCAGCCGAAGACGGCAACGAGTGTTCCTCTGCCGTTCGCTGCGGGCGAAGACGCCTGCCGGCCACCTGAAACAGGCCCACACGCATCCATGCCCCGCGCTACCTGAATAATCATCACCACACTCGTCGCGGGTTTTGGACCGATTGTGATTGAAGCCAAAGCAACGCGAATATAAGTCCGGGAGCAAGCGAACGCCGAGCTGTTCACCGCATGCGTCCATTCTCCACGAAGCGCCGGTGCCACGACAACGCTTCGCCAAGAAGATGCGGCGTGTGCTTGCCGACGCTCTCGCGGCAGGCGCGCTCGAAGTAGTCTTCGAGCAACGGACGATAATCGGGATGAGCGCATTGGGCGATGATGGCCCGTGCGCGCTGCTTGGGCGAGAGTCCGCGCAGATCCGCGAGCCCCTGCTCGGTCACGATCACGGTCACGTCATGCTCGGTGTGGTCAACATGGCTCGCCATGGGGACGATGCACGAAATGGCGCCATTCTTCGCAATGCTTGGAGTCACGAAGCACGACAGGAACCCGTTACGCGCAAAATCTCCCGACCCGCCAATGCCGTTGATGATCGACGTACCCGCGACGTGAGTGGAATTGACGTTGCCGTATATGTCGGCCTCCACCATACCGTTGATGGCGATGCAACCCAGGCGCCTCACCAGTTCGGCGTGGTTCGAGATTTCCTGGGGACGCAGCACGATACGGCTGCGGTAATGGTCGATATTGCGCTGGAATTCCTCGACGCCCTCCGGGCTCAGCGAGAGCGCTGTGGCTGAGGCGACGCGCATTGTGTCGGTACGGATCAGGTCCAGCATGCCATCCTGGATCACTTCAGTGAATGCGCTGAGGCCTTCGAAGCCGCCGTCGCGCAAACCACTGAGTACGGCATTGGCGATGTTGCCCACGCCCGATTGCAGCGGCAGGAGTTCGGGCCTCAGCCGTCCGTGAGCGATCTCATGCCGGAAGAATTCGACGAGATGTCCGGCGATGCGCGCGCTGATTGCGTCGGGTGCTGCGAAGCGGCCGAGTCGGTCGGGCGCGTGTGTCTCGACGACCGCCACCACTTTAGCGGGATCAACGCGTAAATATGGCTCGCCAATGCGGTCGCCGGGCGCGACGAGCGGAATCGGCTTACGCCCCGGCGGCAGCGCGGTGCCGTAGTAGATGTCGTGCATACCGTCGAGTCCGGCGGGCTGATTCGAGTTCACCTCAAGGATCACCTGGCTCGCCAGATCGAGCCACGTCTTGTTGTTGCCCACCGAAGTCGAAGGAATCAGGCGTCCGTCAGGCAGAATCCCGGCCACCTCGATCACCGCCATGTCGATCGGGCCGAGAAAGCCGAACCAGGCGTACTGCGCCACCTGCCCGAGGTGGATGTCCATGTACTCGATTTCGCCGCGATTGATGCGCGCACGCAGTTCGGGGTCGCTCTGGTAAGGCAGCCGAAAATCGATCGCTCCCACTTTGGCAAGCGCCCCGTCGAGTTCCGGCGCGGTGGATGCGCCAGTCAGCACGCGAATGGCGAACCGTTCGCCCCGGGCATGTGCGCCCTCGATCAGCCGCGCGAGCTCGAGCGGCACGGCCTTCGGATACCCTGATCCGGTGAACCCGCTCATGCCTACCGTCATACCCGGTTGAATCAATTTCGCCGCAGCAGCAGCGGGCATGATTCTCGACATGAGCGAGGCTTGCTGAATTCGCGTTTCCATACGCGTTCCCCCATGTTTGAACTGCGAGGCGCCCACTCGAGCCGGACTCAGGAGCACTCAAGGGCAACATCGACGCCAGCCAGTGCCTTCACGTGCGCGGCGGCGCTTCGCCCCAGTGACGACAGTGCGTAGCCACCCTCCAGACACGAAACAACACGTCCCGCCGCATGTTGCCCGGCGACTTCGACGATGCGCTGCGTAACCCATGCATAGTCGCGCTCAGTCAGGCAGAGGTTGCCCATGTCGTCTTCACGATGCCCGTCGAAGCCCGCCGAGATGAAAATCATCTCTGGCTTGAAGGCGTTCAGCGCAGGGAGCCACTTGTCGATGACCGCGGCCTGAAGTGCCTCTCCGCCGGAACGTGGCGGCAGCGGCACATTCACCATGTTTCTGCCCCGCGCAAGGTGTCCCGAATACGGGTAAAGCTGATCCCCGAAAATCGAGCACATGAGGACGCGATCGTCGTCATGAAAGATGTCTTCGCTGCCGTTCGCGTGATGCACGTCGAAGTCGACGAGGGCCACGCGGGAGAGACCGTGCACGTTCAGTGCGTGACGAATCCCCACCGCGACATTGTTGAAAAAGCAGAACCCTCCAGCTGCAGCAATCGCAGCATGGTGCCCTGGGGGCCGCACGTTGCAGAATGCCGAGTCGCACTCGCCGCCGATCACAAGGTCGGCTGCGAGCACAGCAGCCCCTGCCGCGCGCAACGCAGCGATATAGGTACAAGGATTCATGCTGGTGTCGGGATCGACATGCACATACCCTTCAATCGGCGTCATGCCCACCAGGTGTCGGATGTACGCGACGGAGTGTACCTGGGCGAGCTGCTGCTCGGTGGCAAGCGGCGCGTCGTAGGTCCGCATGTAGTCGAGGAGCCCCTTCATGAGCAGCATGTCATGGATGGCGCCAATACGATCGGGCGACTCCGGGTGCATGTACCCCATCTCATGACGCTCGCAATCGGGGTGGGAAATATAGGCTGGAAACACGTCGGCTGCTCCGAATCGAGAAGAACTGGCCGCGTGACTGACGGGAGCCTGCGGTCTCGCCAGCACGCGCGGGCTTACTCCAATGCGTCGAGTACGCGTGCACGGATTTCCTCGACGCTGCCGAGGCCCGAGACGCGCCGGTATTGCGGCGCTGTCAGGCCATGCTCGGCGCCGCGCCGCATCCATTCGGTGTAGTAGTCGATCAACGGCCTGGTCTGCGCGACGTAGACCTGGAGGCGCTTCCTGACCGTTTCTTCCGTGTCGTCATCTCGCTGGATCAACGGTTCGCCCGTCAAGTCATCCTTTCCTTCGACCTTCGGCGGATTGAACTTCACGTGATACGTGCGGCCCGATGCCGGATGGAAGCGGCGGCCGCTCATACGGACGATGATCTGATCGAACGGCACGTCGAGTTCGAGGACGTGATCGATCGTGACGCCGGCCTGCTTCATCGCCTCGGCTTGCGGCAGCGTGCGCGGAAATCCATCGAACAGATAGCCGTTCTTGCAATCGGGCTCGCGCAGGCGTTCCTTCACCAAATTGATGATGAGCTCATCGGGCACGAGTTCGCCCGAATCCATGTAGCGCTTCGCCTCGAGGCCGCATGGCGTGCCGGCCTTCACTGCCGCCCGAAGCATGTCACCGGTGGAAATCTGAGGTACCCGAAATTTTTCGCCGATGAAGCGAGCCTGTGTACCCTTGCCCGCGCCGGGCGCACCCAACAATATCGAACGCATTTGATGTCTCCTGTCTCCGGCCGTCAGGGCACGGCATTGCATGCCATTGAATTCTCGGCGCCGGCGCAGGCTGACTCTTGATGTGCATCAATCGAAGCAGAGCAATGTGTCAGCGCGGAATGTAGGCAAATCCCTACAACATCGCACATACGACTACGACACTTTCAGCCCGCACTGATTTCGCCTCTCCAGAACGCAAACAATAATGCTTTCACATACTCGACCCGCGCCCCCTTCGGCGCAGTGCGACCGGAATCAGGAGAAAGCGATGAACGGCAGCGAAGTTACCCTTCGATCACTCGTGGACAAGTGGCTGGCTCCCACTTTTTCGGCGCCGGCGCGCGTCGCGCAAGTGGGTCGCTTGCTGGCCACTCGTAGCCGCTTCGTGCGGATCGAAGGCCGCACCTCGAGCGGCACACTCACAATAGTCTTCTTCCGCCACAACGACGGCTCGTGGTGCGTATTTCCGCCCGCGCAGACAAAGCCGGCAATGCGTCAACGTCTTGCCGCGCACTGAGCTCGTTGTCGGGAGCGCGACGCTCCAGCGATTCAGGCGAGGCAAGTATCACGTCATCGTCAACACTGCAGCGCCGCTCAACCGCCCTTCGCGCAAATCGGCGAGCGCCTCGTTCGCGCGCGCGAGCGGGTACGGCGTGGTCTCGATTTCGAGCTTGTGGCGCGCGGCGATTTCCATGAACTTCACGCCGTCTTCACGCGTGAGATTCGCCACCGAGACAATGCGCCGCTCCCCCCACAGCCACGCGTAAGGAAACGAGGGAATGTCGCTCATGTGGATGCCGCCGCATACGACCGTGCCGCCCTTCGTCAGCGAGCGCAGCGCGGCGGGCACGAGTGCGCCGACCGGCGCGAACAACAGCGCCGCGTCGAGTTCCTCGGGCGCGCGCTCGTCGCTGCCGCCGGCCCACGTTGCGCCGAGCCGCCGCGCGAACTGCTGCGCCGCGGTATCGCCCGGACGCGTGAAGGCGTAGACCGTACGCCCCTGGTGACGCGCGACCTGCGCGACGATATGCGCCGCAGCGCCGAAACCGTAAATGCCGATGCGCCGCGCATCGCCCGCCATCGCCAGCGAGCGATAGCCGATGAGCCCCGCGCAGAGCAGCGGCGCGGCTTCGACGTCGCTGTACTGGCGCGGCAAATGGAAGCAGTAGCGGGCGTCGGCGACAGTGCGCGTAGCATAGCCGCCGTCGATCGTGTAGCCCGTGAAGCCGGGCGCATCACAGAGGTTCTCGCGCCCCTCGGCGCAAAAGCGGCACTGGCCGCAGGTATGGCCGAGCCACGGCACGCCCACGCGGTCGCCCGGCGCGAAGCCCGTCACGCCGGTTCCCAGCGCCGCGACCGTGCCGACGATCTCGTGGCCGGGAATCACCGGCTTTTTCGGGTGCTCGAGGTCGCCGTCTACCACGTGGAGATCGGTGCGGCACACCCCGCATGCAAGCACGTTGATCAAAATCTCGCCGTCGGCCGGCGCAGGGTCTCGCAACTCGACATCGCGCAGGAGAGGACTCCCACCATCAAATATCATCGCTCGCATTGCTCGCTCCTCGCCGCCGTATTAGCGCTGTCTCGACAGTACGATCTGGCGACAATGCCCTCGATCTCCACCAAGCTTGTCATGGCAGCGCGCCAATACCGCCGCAGCATTCCATACATCAACACCGAGTTGCAGTGTTCATCGGGCTAACCGAAGTGAACCGACGTCGTACCCCGGCCGAGTGTTGGATTCCTCGCGAATCACTGTTCGATGCGCCTGACATGTCGCCACCCGGAGCGTCCCACTGCCTTGGCGGTTTCATCCTGATATAGATCAATTTAGGTACGCGCGGTGGGACGCTCTTTGAGTCCGGTCTGTTTGATGGGGGCGCGTTGCCGTATGCAATGTCAGGGGCCGCGCAATTCCGCTTGATCTCGGTCAAATACCGCCATGGTTGCGATGCTTGGGCTACGAGCCTGCATGGCGCGCGAATCTACGTGCCCTGTGCTCATCCTCAACCATTAGGTGGGCCGACCCAACAGATAAGCAATGCGTTAAAGGCGCTACGGAACCTGTCCTCGATAGCGCTTTGTGAACGTGAGGAGTGCGTTCGAGGGGCAGCATTGATCTGCATCAAATGATCGTGCACGGGTTGGCTGTTTCATGTTCGCTACGGGTCGGCATTCAAATGCGGCAGACCCCATCTGCCAGTGGGGTCGCACAGATGACGCTCATCACCGCATTCGTCGCGCTCGTCTTCCTCTACGCTCTCGTGTCCCGACGCCTCGAGCGGACCGTAGTTACTGCGCCTATCCTGTTCACAGCGCTCGGCGCACTCATGTCGTTCTCGCATGAGGCGCTGACAGAACTCGCGCTGGACCGGAAAGATCTGCTGCTGATCGCCGAGCTGGGTCTCGTGATGACGCTGTTCACGGACGCCTCCCGCGTGCGACCGCAGATGCTCAAGGGTGAGACCAATCTGCCTGTCCGTTTGCTAAGCGGTGGAATGCTTCTCACCATGACGCTTGGCATTCTTGGTGCGATGGTTGTCGTGCGGTCGCTTACGTGGTGGGAAGCAGGCATTCTCGCGGCAATCCTGGCGCCGACCGACGCGGGGCTCGGACAGGCCATCGTCAATAGCCCACGCGTGCCGCGGCGCATTCGTCAGGCACTGAATGTGGAAGCAGGGTTGAACGACGGCCTCTCGGTCCCCTTCCTCATGTTCTTCATCGCGTTGGCGCAGACCAGGGAGACAGGCGCGGGCGGTTCGGTGCTGGCCCGCTTCCTGATTGAGCAGCTCGGTTACGGAACGCTGATCGGACTTGGCATTGGTCTGAGCGGCGGTTGGCTGCTCGGTCTCTGCCGTCGCAAGGAATGGATGGCCGTACCACTCACGCAGCTTGCCGTCGTTGCGCTCCCCTTTGCCTGCGTCCTGGCTTCGGAGGCCACCGGCGCGAGCATGTTCATCGCCGCCTTCGTCGCCGGGCTGTCGACCCAGGCGGGCTTCGGCGAAATCGGCAAGCACAGCGTCGAGTTCACGGAGGATTGGGGGCAACTGTTTAACTACTTCGTCTTCTTCCTGTTCGGGCTCCTCGTCACGCGTGTGTGGCGGCAGTTCGATTTCGCCGTCATTGCCTATAGCGTGTTGAGTCTCACGCTGATCCGCATGATTCCCGTCGCGCTCGCGTTGAGGGGCACGCACCTCAGTTCGCCGACCGTATTGTTCATGGGTTGGTTCGGCCCGAGAGGGCTCGCATCGATCGTACTCGGCCTCGTCTACCTTGAAGGTGACACAAAGCTGCTTGGCGAGGCGACCATCAAGCTGGTCGTCATGGCGACGGTACTGTTGAGCATCGTCGCACACGGGCTTACCGCGTTGCCCGCGATCCGCAGCTATACGCGTGCACTCGCGACTCTGGGTGACGACGCGCCCGAGCACGAGACTGTCGGCGTCGATCGTGCGAGCGCGGGTGGTCCCTGATTCGCGATGGTCTCGCTGGTTGCGCAAAAGAACGCCTGCGCTAGCCACGCACGACCAGCACCGGACACGACGAAATACGGAGAAGCCCCTCGGAGACGCTGCCCAGCACCGCCCTGCTCACACCGTGCCTGCCGTGCGTACCCATCAGAACAAGATCGGCGTCCTGTATTTTTGCGCAGCGCTGCAGGCATTCCGGGATCGAGTCAGATTTCCCAAGTGTCTCGCAAATCTCATACGTGGCGGCCACTTTGCGGTCTTTCATCGCTAGCCGTACTTCTTCGAGTGCGACGCGGCCGTCCTCGTTCAGCACCCTGCCGAGCGCTTCAGGATCGAAGTAGCCGGAGTAAGGCGCAAGGCCCCATTTATGCACGACGTACACCGCATGCACGTGCGCGTGAGCCACTGCTGCGAGCGAGGCGGCCTCCTTCGCAGCGCGGCGAGCGGATTCACTACCGTCGACTGCCAGCAGAATTTTTCTATAAGCGGGCTTTGTCATTTGACGGTCTCCCTGGGGCGCGACGTGACGACCGCCCAACCGTATCCGACTGGCTCCAGGTTCGGCTGATCTGCGTCAAGTGAAGCCGAACCGGCGGCGGCTTTGCGCGCCCCAAAACTAATTGATCTGAGTCAACCGCGTTCACGGTCGAGGCCGTGAGACTGAAGCAACACGACACGAGCGATATGCGTCGTGACTGCTACCGACTTGCACATGCGAGGAGACTATGTCCCACCCCGACCCAACGCCCGCCGGCGTCGCTCCATCCCCGATCCCCTTGTTGAAGGGCGCCACCATCGACGGCATGCCGGCGTATCGCGCGCTCGTCGATGAAGCGCAGCGCGACCCCGACTCGTTCTGGGCACGTCTCGCCCGCGAGCACCTCGACTGGAAACGCCCGTTCACACGCACACTCGATGCGTCGAATGCGCCGTTCTTCAAGTGGTTCGACGACGGCCTCCTCAATGCCTCGTACAACTGCCTCGACCGCCATCTCGCAAACGGTTCTGGCGAGCGCACCGCACTGATCTTCGAGGCGGACGACGGCAAGGTCACGACGCTCACCTATGCCGGATTGCACGCACGCGTATGCCGGGTCGCAAACGCTCTGCGCGCACGCGGCGTGCGGCGCGGCGATCGCGTGATGATCTATCTGCCCATGTCGATCGAAGGCGTAGTCGCGATGCAGGCGTGTGCGCGCATTGGTGCGCCGCATTCTGTCGTGTTCGGTGGTTTTTCCGCCAAGTCCCTGCATGAACGCATGGCCGACGTCGGCGCGTGTGTGCTCATCACCGCCGACGAGCAGGTGCGCGGCGGTCGCCATTTGCCGCTCAAGACGATCGCGGACGAAGCGCTCGAGATGGGCGGCGCTGCGAACGTGCACACCGTGATCGTCTATCGCCGCACGGGCGGCCCGATTCCGTGGAACGCGCAGCGCGACGTTTGGCTGCATGAACTGGAGCAGGCTCAGTCAGCCGAGTGCGAACCCGAATGGGTCGACGCGGAGCATCCGCTTTTCATTCTTTACACCTCCGGCTCCACGGGCACACCTAAAGGCGTGCAGCACAGCACCGGCGGCTATCTGCTGTGGGCGGCGCTCACGATGAAGTGGACTTTCGATATCCGGGCGTCCGACGTGTTCTGGTGCACGGCCGACATCGGCTGGATTACGGGCCATAGCTATATCTGCTACGGCCCGACCGCTGCGGGCGCAACGCAGGTTATCTTCGAAGGCGTGCCGACGTGGCCCGACGCTGGCCGCTTCTGGCAGATGATCGAGCGCCACAAGGTCTCGATTTTCTATACCGCGCCCACCGCCATCCGCTCTCTCATCAAGGCGGCGGACAGCGAACCTGCTGTGCACCCTTCTCGTTACGACCTCAGCACACTGCGCCTGCTCGGCACTGTAGGCGAACCAATCAATCCGGAGGCTTGGCGCTGGTTCGCGGAAAATGTAGGCGCGGGCCGCTGCCCCGTTCTGGACACGTTCTGGCAAACCGAGACCGGCGGCCACATGATCGCGCCGCTGCCTGGCGTCACGCCGCTGGTGGCAGGCTCGTGCACACTGCCGCTGCCCGGCATCGAGGCGGCTATCGTCGACGAATCGGGACACGATGTTCCAAACGGCCAAGGCGGCCTGCTCGTCATCAAGCGGCCCTGGCCTTCGATGCTGCGTACGATCTGGGGCAACCCCGCACGCTATCGTGCCGGCTACTTCCCGGAAGAACTGGGCGGCAAGCTCTATCTCGCCGGAGACGGCGCCATTCGCGACACGCAAACCGGCTATTTCACGATCACGGGCCGCGTGGACGACGTGCTCAACGTCTCCGGTCACCGTATGGGCACCATGGAAATTGAGTCTGCGCTGGCTGCGCACCCGCTTGTCTCGGAGGCTGCCGTGGTAGGCCGTCCCGATGCGACCACGGGCGAAGCGATCGTCGCCTTCGTCGTGCTCAAGGGCCCGCGTCCGGTCGAGGAAGAGGCGCAGCGCGTAGCCGATACATTGCGCGCCTGGATCGGCCACGAAATCGGACCGATCGCCAAGCCGCGGGAAATCCGCTTCGGCGACGCCATGCCGAAAACGCGCTCCGGCAAGATCGTTCGCCGCCTGCTGCGCTCCGTCGCGAAGGGCGAAGCCATCGAGCAGGACACTTCGACCGTCGAAAACCCCGGCGTCATTGCCCAGTTCGGCAAGGCTGCGTAAACAGGAGACACTCACCATGAAAACTTCCGCACCCAATCCCGCTGCGCTCGGCCTTGCCGGGTTCGCCCTCACGACGTGGCTGCTCAGCATGATCAATGCCGGATGGTTCGGCGGCGAGGCGCTCGGTCTCGTGCTTGCCTGCGCCCTGGCGTTCGGCGGCAGCGCGCAGGCCATTGCGGGCCTGATCGAGATTCCGCGTGGCAATACGTTCGGCGCCACGGCCTTCATCGCCTATGGCGCGTTTTGGTGGTCGCTCGCGCTGTATCTCATGTACCTGCACGAGCACGTCGTGCCGGCTTTTGTCGGCTGGTATCTGCTGCTCTGGGGTGTATTCACACTTTACATGTGGATTGCCACATGGCGCGCCTCGCGGGTCCTGCAACTCCTCTTCCTCGCGCTGTGGATTACGTTCTTCCTGCTGGCCGCGAGCGAATGGACAGGCTCGCTCCTGATCCATCACGCAGGGGGTTATGCCGGGCTCTTTACGGCACTCGTCGCGTTCTACCTTTCCGCGGCGGAGATCATCAACGAAACCCACGGCCGCTGCGTGCTGCCGACCGGCGCGCCGGCCCGCTCGAATGCCGATGACCTCGCCGCTGCACGCCCTGCGTGAACCTGAACGACTGGAGCACACCATGACCGAGCTTCAACGCATCGAATACGAACCCGCGCCGTTGCTGCCGCCCGCCCCCGCGAGCGGCGAGGCGCAAGAGTTCATCAGCCTTCCGCGCCCTCACCTCGACGGCGGCGCGCCTCTCATGACGGTTCTAGCCCACCGCAAAAGCACGCGCACCTGTGCCGACTCGGCCCTGACGCTCAATACGATCGGCGAACTGCTCTGGGCCGCCGACGGCATCAACCGGCCCGAAAGCGGTGGCCACACCGCGCCATCCGCGCACGGCATTCACGAGATCGACATTTACGCTGCGCTCCCCCTCGGTGTGTATCGTTACGAGCCTGCGCTTCACCATCTCGTGCTCAAGCATCGCGTCGACGCGCGCAACATGACCGGCTATCAGGACTTCGTGGCGAAGGCGCCGCTCGACCTCGTGTATGTGCTGCGAGGGTCGCAGGTTCTCGATACGCCGCCGCAGCAACGCGAACTTTTCGCTGGGATAGCGGCGGGTGCGATCTGCCAGAACGTTTCGCTTTACTGTGCGTCCGAGGGGCTTGCCACCGTAGTGCGAGGCTGGATCAATCGCAGGCTGCTCGCCGATGCGCTGCGTCTGAACGAGGACGAGATACCGCTCCTCGCGCAAACGGTCGGCAAGCTCCCGGTGAACTGATCCGCAGACTGGGCCGAGGCGAAGCGGCGTAAGCCGGAAAAGGAAACCACGATGATGACACGCGTCGATTTGAGCGCCGTGCAACGCGTTTATCGGCTTTGTTACGTCCGTACGCCCTGGGCATGGTTCACGCGCATTCCACTTGACCAGCAATGGGGCGAGCACTGGGAACGGGCGCCGTTCACGCGCGAGGCCGGCCTGCCCTACTCCGATGCGCCCGAACAGATCCTCAAGGTCGGCTTCGACGCGCCGCTGCTGGATCCGGAAACGGGAGAGCACGCTCACCCGTACAGCGTCCAGGAGATCAACACGCAAGCGGCGCCGTGGCTGCGCACCGAGAGCTATCTCTGCGGCCCCCCCATTCACATCATGGCGGGTGTAACGCTGCAGCGGTTTACGGAACTGGTCGAACTGGCAGGGGGAATCGTCTACGCTCCGCTAGGCTGGGGAGAACTCCCCAGGCTGCAAGTGACGTCGGACGCTGCACACTGAACGGGTGTGATGTGATTCGATTCGGAGCGGGGCCGCGGTTGCCGCAACGGTGCATAAATTCAATGGGGGTCGATTGAATCGTTCCCCCAGCCGGCGATATCGCCCAGGAAGACAAAGAAAAGAGACGATCTGATGAAGCTCCTTTTTGGCTTCGTCGATGCCGGCAGTGTCGTTGAACGTCGTGCCGGTGGCTTGCTGCATGTCAATCCGTGCATGGCTTCTGCCGATGCTCATGAAGTCGCGGGCCGCGAGCAGGACCAGGACTCCGATAAACAGCATGATGCTGCCAGGATCAAACGTCTCCTCCCTGCGCAACCCACCACCGGTTACTGAGCCGGCCCGCGAACGAGCAGCACCGGACACTGTGCCGAGCGCACGAATCGCTCCGCGACACTGCCGAGCAGTGCGCGTTTGATACCGCGCCTGCCATGGGTACCGAGCACGACCAGTTGCGCACCGTGTTCCGATGCGCAGCGCTGCAGACATTCCGCCACGCTGTCGTTGATGTCCTCAATATGGAGCAGTTCCGTTTCGCACTGCACGCCAGCCACCTGCGCTTCGGCACGGGCCTCTTCGAGCTGGATCACGGCATCCTCGCGGTACGCTGCAATCGTGTCGGCGGGCACGTAGGTGAGTCCCATGCCCACGCCCATGGGTGCCACGATATCGAGCGCATGCACAATACGCAGTTGCGCGCCCGTTAAGCCCGCGAGCTTCACCGCTTCGGCAAGCGCCCGCTTCGATGTTTCGCTGGCGTCGTAAGCCACCAGTATTTTTTCGTACATAGCAATCTCCTCTCGGGCCATTGCCCTGCGGATCGTGTGTTGCCATCTTCGAATCGGTCGGCGTTATGCGCTTGACTTGAATCAATGAACTTGGGCATCGTCGCGCCAGCCCCCGCCCAATGCCGCATACAACGCCACTGTGTCCTGCAGCCGCTGCGCCGCAGCTTCCAGCCAGGCAATCTGCGCCTGATGCAACTGGCCGTCGGCAATGAGAATCTGCAGGTAATCCACGGTCCCCGCCCGATAGTCGGCTCGCAGCAACTGCAGCGCTTCCTGTGCCGCTGTCAGCGCGCGCGATTGCGCGTCGAGCGCGAGCGCGTCGTAGTCGAGCGCATAGAGCACGTCCGCGACCTGCGCGAAGGCCGAAAGCACGGTTTGACGATATTGCGCGCGCGAGGCCGCGTAAGCCTCTTCGGCGGCCTTGCGTCCATACCAAAGCGTCCCGCCCTGAAAGAGCGGTGCGGCCACGTCTGCCGCAAGACTCCATGACTGCCCCATGCGCTGTGCGATCGATGCGGGGGACGCACCCGAGAGTCCACCCTCGGCAGAAAGCGTGATGTTCGGCAACATAGCCGCCGTCGCCACACCGATCTGCGCGCTCGCCGCATGCAGAAGCGCTTCGGCCTGCATCACGTCGGGCCGCTGGCGTACGAGTTGCGACGGCACGGTTTGCGGCAGCTCCGCTGGGAGAGTGACATCCCGCAAGGAGAGCCCAGGCGCGACCCATTGGGCAGGGAGTGCGCCTGTGAGCGAGGCCAACAGGTCGCCTGCCTGAGCGCGCTTTTGTTCCAGCACCGGCAAGGTGGCCTCCAGCGTGGCCTGCTCGTTCTGCAGCGTGAGCACCGCCGCATACGCGGCCGTTCCAGCACGCGCGCGTTCGTCGGCGATGTGCACCTGCTCGCTAACGAGGCCGATCATCTCTTGCGTCGCGTCGATCTCGTCGCACCACGCCGCACGCGCAATCATCGTGTTGACCACGTTCGATGCGATGGTCAGCAAGGCCGCCTCCAGCGCGTAGCGCTGCGCATCGCGCTCGGCTGCGAGGCCTTCCACATAACGTCGGTTGCCGCCCCACAGGTCAATGGCATAGCTGATCGAGGCAGAAAACGTGAAAAGATTGAAGACGGAGGGTGCCGCCTGCGAGCCCACGTGCAGCGGGGAATAGCGTTCGCGCGACGCGCCCGCTTCAGCATTGACCTGAGGATAAAAGACGCCCGCCCCCGCGCGCAGCAGGTCGTCGGCACGGCGCAGCGAGGCTTGCGCCTGTGCGAGCGTTGCGTTGTCGGTGAGCGCGTCGTCGACTGCGGTGTCGATGGCAGCGCTGCCGAACTGCGTCCACCAGTCGTCGCGCACGCTTACCTCAGCGCGCAGGGTCTGTGACGCTCCGGCCGCCGAGAAGGTGGTGGAACCGCCGCCCGGCAGGAACGTGTCGACTTTCGGCGCCGGCGGCCGGGAAAAATCCGGTCCGACGGCGCAACCCGCGAGCGACGCCGCGCAAAACAACGCGCGCAGGCAGACCGACAGCGTGGCGACGACGCGATGCGTTCGCCGACCTGCGCAATCGTGGTGGCCGCGCGTTCGCGCGGGCATCCTGTCAGCGAGCGGAGATATAGACATCGACGATCTGCCCAGGATAGAGATGGAGCCCCGCTTTCGGCACCACGCGAAAGATGACTGGCAGCACGCGCAAGTCCACGCGTTCGGTGCGCTGGTCCGAGAGTTCGATCTTCGGCGTGACATAGGGCTGGATACGCTCGAATTGAAGATCGGCGTCAATGCTCGCCCCGCGTACCGACATGCGCGCCTTGAGCCGTGCAGGCTCCGGCAGCCGGGATATCAGGATCTCGTCCACGTAGCACCGCACCGCGAGTTGCTCCGGTGCGGTGCCGAGCACGATTGCAGGAGCCATGCCCTGCGTGTAGGTGTCGTAGACGCCCTGTTGCGAAAGGTAGGAGCCCTGCGCCGTGTTCACTGCGAGCACCACCCCGTCGGCCGGCGCGCGCAACGTGTAATGGGCGAGCAGCGCCTCGGCGGAGGCGGCGGCCTTGCGAAGCGCCTCGACCTGGCCTTGCTGGTTGCGCACGTCGTATACCCATGCGCCCGCACGCGTGAGGCGATCCTGCCGCGTCACCACTTCCAGATTCGCGCGCGCCACCCGAACTCCGTTCTCCGCGTTGTCGAGCACGTCGCGGCTCACGGCTTTGGGGTCGATGTTCCAGGCCTCCTTCTGCTTCGCATAGGTATCCTCAGCCATCTTGAGGTTGGCCTGCGCCGAGCTCACCTGGGCGTCCGCGACATCGCGCGTTTCTGGGCGCGGCTGCGCCTGTAGTTCCTCGAGCAGCGCCTGCGCGGCGTCGGCCTGTGCGGCGAGCTGCTGGGCGTTGGCGCGCTGCACGGAATCGTCGATCGTCAGCAGCACGTCGCCAGCCTTTACGCGCTCGCCGTCGTGCACGTAGAGCCGCGTGACGGCGCCTCCGACGTCCGGGTAGATGTTGACGTTCGCGCCGGCAGGCTGGTCGCTTTCCACGATGCCTGTTGCGTACACGCCGTGTTCGTAGGGGTTGGCCGCCGGCTGGAACACCGGCGGCTGCGGCGCCTGCTGGACGCCGAAAACCCATGCGGCAACGACGCTCGCAATGAACCCCGCAATCGCGGCGGCGAACAGGATGCGATGCTTCATCGCGCGCCTCCTGTGTCGATGCCTTTGAGTTTGCCGTCCTCCATATGCAGGATGCGATCGGCGTATTCGAAAATGCGGCTGTCGTGCGTGACGATCACGATGCACCGGCGCGCATTGAGCACCTGGTGCTTCACGAACTCGATGATGGTCCGGCCCGTGTCGCCGTCGAGCGAAGCGGTAGGCTCGTCGAGCACGAGAATGTCGGGCTGGCTCACGATCGCGCGCGCGATCGCCACGCGCTGCTGCTCGCCGCCCGAGAGCTTCACGGGTGGCAGCGCCGCGCGGCCGGCGAGGCCCACCACTTCCAGATAGCGCGCGGCTTCAGTCAGTGCTTCGTCCCACGGGCGGCGCTTGAGAATGAGCGGAATCGCCACGTTCTCCGCCGTCGTGAGACGCGGAAACAGGTGATAGTCCTGAAACACGAAGCCGATGCGGTTGAGCCGGAAGTCGGCCAGCCCGTCGTCGGGCTGCGCCCAGAGGTCCACACCGTCGATCGAGACTGATCCGCCATCGGGCCTCAGAATGCCGGAGATCACACTGAGCAGCGTGGTCTTGCCACTGCCCGACGGGCCGACGATGAGGACCATTTCACCAAAGTGCGCCTGCATGGAAACGCCTTGCAGCGCCTGAGTGCGCGCCGCCCCCTCGCCGAACCATTTGTCGAGCGCGCGTGCCTCGATGGCGATCGAATCCGTCATCGCATCAACCCCGGAAGATATCGAACGGCTCGATGCGCAGCACGCGGCGCACGCCGAGATAGCTCGATAGCGAGGCGATCACCACCACCATGGCGAATGCCAGGACAAGGTTGCCATACGTGATCATCGCCGCGTAGTCGCGGATACGCAGTCGCGCGAGTGTGATGGAGGCGGCACACAGGCCCACGCCCAGCCCATAGCCTGTGAGCGAGGTGAACGCCGCCTGAAACAGGATCATCGCAACGAGTTCCCGGCGCTTTGCGCCGATTGCCTTGAGCGCGCCGAATTTTTCGAGGTTTTCGAGGATGAAGGTGTAGAACGTCTGACCCGAAATCGACAGTCCGACGATGAAGCTGATTACGGTCATCAGCAGAATATTGGTGCCAAGACTCGTCTCGTACTTGTAAAAGTTGGCGATGCGCTGCATGAACTCCTCTTTCGTATAGGCGATATAGCCGAGTGAGGCCACGATGGCCTTGATGTGCGCGATATCGCGCTCCGATTTCGGCTCGACGAGGATGTACGACGTGGTGTAGCGCGTGGAAGGGATGTACTGGATGGCCCGGCTGTATGTGGTGTAGAGCGTAGGCGTGCCGAAGAGCCCGCTGCTCGCTACTGTCGCAATGCCGACAACGACGGCACGATGGTCGTTCAGCTCGAAGTCAGTGCCCGGCGCGGGGCTGCCCAACTTGTAGAACTCGGCGTCTTGCACGGCGATAAAGCCGTTCTCCGCGTAAATATCTTCGATGCGCCCACGCTTCATGCGCGGCCAGCCATAGAGCGTGGTGTCGTCGAGACCAATGACCGTTGTGGCCTGGTAAGTGCCGTCGCGCAGTTTGACGAGCGCCGCGCCCGAATACAGCGGTACGGCGTACTTCACCCCGTCGATGCTGCGCACGGCGTCGAGCACGTAGTCGGGCATACCGATGCTGCTGGCGATCGTCTGCACAGCGGGGTCCATGACCCAGATCTTCGCGCCGACGTTGATGACCGTGGACGACGAACGATTGAGAATGCCGGCGAACATCGACATCATCTCGACCATCAGGAACACGGCGAACGTAATGCCGATCAGGAGCGCCGTGAATTTGGCACTGTCGTTGACGAGCAGCTTGAACGCGAGGCGCAGGATACCCGGCATGACGAACCGTTTAGCCATGATTGAGCGGCCCTGGGTTGAAGATGATGACTGGCCATGCCACACCGACTGCGATTGTGGCCGTGAGCCGATTCTCGGGCACGGCGGTCGAGTCCTTTTGACGTGCGTCAAATGAACGAAGCACGCCGGGAGGACTAATAGAAGCGCTAGCCGGTTTCGATCCCCCGGAGGAGACGCTGCCATGTCGTACAAAACCGTACTCACCTACCTCGACTCCAGCGATCGCGCTCAGGCGCGGCTGGGCTTTTCGCTCGAACTGGCCAGGCAATTCGACGCGCTTCTCATCGGGCTTTACACAACATTCCTGCCTGAGGCCCGGGAATATTTTTCAATCGCCGGCAGCGCTCACTATTACGACGCCTGGTGCGACGCGCGGCGTGGCCAGCGAGACGCGGCTGAGGAGGCCTTTCGTCATGCGCTGCGCGGCGACGGCCTGGACGGCGAATGGATCGCATTCGACGACTATGCCGAACAGCCCATGATCCGGCGCAGCCGTCACGCCGATCTGCTGATCGCCGGTCAGGCGGGCCCCAATGACAATTCACGGGCGTTGCGCAAGTGCTTTCTGGAAGCCGTGGTGCTGACTTCGGGCAGGCCTGTGCTGGTTTTGCCCTATGCCGGAGCCCTGCGGCCAGCAGGTAAGTCGATCGCTATCGCGTGGGACGGCAGTCGCGAAGCTGCCCGCGCCGTGCACGACGCCATGCCGTTTCTGATGGGTGCCGGACGTGTGACGGTGCTGCGCATCCGCACTGGCGATACACAACGGCTCGCGGCGCTGGGTGCCCGAGGCAGGGAGATCGACCTTATGCTGGCAAGGCACGCGGTCAACGTCGATTTTGCGGAGGTGATCAGCGATACCGACGAAACAGCCGCTGACGCCCTGCTTTCCTGGGTTGCTTCGAACGGCTGCGACTTCGTCGTTGCGGGGGCCTACAGTCATCCGCAGTGGAAAGAGCAATGGCTTGGCGGGGTGACGCGCGCCCTGCTCGAATCGGCGACCATTCCGGTGCTGATGTCACATTGAAGCAAGCGCGCCCGCGGCCCCGCCGAGGGCATCAGGTCGCGGCGGGCTTACGGGCTTCACTGTTGCCGCGTCACACCACCTCCTGCGTGCTGACGTAGAGTCGCTCCACCTCTTGCGCGTCGCACAGCGCCGTGCCGCTCGATAGCAAGGTCGCGGAGGCCGCCGCCTGTGCTAGACGTGCGGCGTCCCGCAGGGTGTCGCCGCGGCGCAGCGCGATCAGCAGCCCCGCGAGGAAGCTGTCGCCAGCGCCGGTTGCGCTTGATACGGTCACGGTCAGCGCTGGCACGCGAATCGTTTCGTCTGACGTGACGAGCAGCGCGCCGCGTTCCCCCAGCGTCAACGCAACGATCTGCGCGCGACCGCTATCGACGAGTTGCCGCGCAGCGGACAGCCATGCGGCCTCATCGGCGAGAGGTTGCTCCGCCAGAGCCGCAAGTTCGGCAAGGCTGGGCTTCACGAGATAGACGCCCGCGTCGAGTGCAAGCGCGAGCGGCAGCCCCGAGGTGTCGAGCACCACGCGGATGCCACGCAGGTTCGCCCAGCGGGTCAGGTCGGCATATGCCTTGTGGGGCAGTCCTGGCGGCAGGCTGCCGCTCAGCACGAGATAGCGCGGCGCGGGCGTAAGCGCATCGAGAGCGGCTAACGTCGCCGACCACTCATCGGCGCTGACTTGCGGCCCTGGTAGGACGAAACGGAATTCGTGGCCCGTCGAGCGTTCCGTGACGGAAAAGTTTTCGCGCGTCTCGCCTGCGATGCGTAGCCGTCGACCTGGGACACGTTCCGCTGTGAGCATCTGTTCGAGCAGACTCCCCGAAGTGCCCCCCGCTAGGTACAGCGCGAGACAGTTCGTCTCGCGGCCGTCGAGCCGCTGGATCACGCGGGCGACATTGAGACCGCCGCCTCCCGGATAACGGCGCGCGGCGTCGCAACGCAGCTTGTGCGTATCGACGACCCGCTCCACTGCCGTCGATACGTCGACGGCAGGGTTCAGCGTAAGTGTCAGGATCTCAACCACCTTCCCCCCTTCGTAGGCGTTTGCCTACACACCAAGTAAATTGCTTACGCCAGTTTCAGCGGCCGCTCATTGGAACGCGTCCGGCGGCGTTACATACTGGAGACGTACCACCGCAGCCGCTTGACTCCATCCGTTGCCAGGAGTGTTGACATGTCCACCGTCGAAATCCGCACGCCGATCGCCGCAACGCGCCCGAACGCCAGCGCCACCGACGATCCCGAAACCTTGCTCGCGCTCGCCCGTACCGCCGGCTTGCTCGTCACGCTCGACGGTCAGATAGGCCGCGAGAAGTATCAAAGCGTGGCGGGCTCGCTGCATGCGTTCCAGCGCTTCGCTGCCGCGCTGCGCGACGCCCTTGTGGCGGCCGGCGCGCCCTGAGTTCGGCGCGCATAGCCCGCCACCTCGCGATCCAGGGCGCGCAAATCGCACGTGCCCTACTCCATGTGCATGCCGCCATTGACGGCAAAATTTGCGCCTGTTACGAATGCGCCGTCGTCTGAGCACAGGTACGCAACCAGCGACGCCACCTCCTCCGGCCGGCCAAGGCGCCCGACGGGAATTTGCGGCAGGATGCGCGTATCCATGACCTCCTGAGGCACCGCTTCCACCATGGCGGTAGCGAGATAGCCTGGCGACACCGTGTTCACAGTGATACCGCGTTTCGCAACTTCGAGCGCGAGCGACATCGTAAATCCATGAATGCCGGCCTTTGCCGCCGAGTAGTTCGTCTGCCCGAAGGCCCCACGCGAACCATTCACGGAACCAATGTTCACGATGCGGCCGAACCGCCGTTCGTACATGCCTGGCAGGAAAGGCTTCGTCAGATTGAACATGCTGTCGAGATCCGTGTGCATCACGGCGTCCCACTCGGGCTTGGAAAGTTTCATGAAGCTCGCGTCGCGGGTAATGCCCGCGTTGTTGACGAGCACATCAACGCCGCCGAACTCCGCGATCACCTTTCGCGCGCCCTCCTCGCATGAGTCGTAGCTGGCAACATCGAGCCCGAATGCATGAAATGTGCGTCCTGCTTCGCGTTCGCCGTGCAGCCACGTCACCACGTGGTCATTCTGTTCCGAATGGGAAACGACCACGGTCATGCCAGCGTCGTACAGTTTCCGGCTAATGGCGGCGCCGAGCCCTCCCATTCCGCCGCTCACAAAGGCAATCCGGTCCTTGCGCATCATGCTTCTCCTCGCAGATGGGTGATCGGCCGCGGATCGGCACGATCGAGATGTCGCTCCACTATAAAAAGGCGCAGTCGCTCGCGATTGATGTGCATCAATCGGAGGCCTGCGCAGCGGAAGCCATCCGTATCCGCGAGGGTTTGACTCAAATCAATTGCGACTCCCTGGCCGAACCTAGACTGATCCCACGCCACTCTGGTTCGCGGTTTTCTCAATCGTGGAGCGCCGATCATGGAGTACCGCAGCATCCTTGTTCATCTGGACGGCAGCGAGCGCGCGAGCGCATGCATCGATCTTGCATTGCTTGTTGCGCGGCAGCACGGCGCCCACGTCAATGCGCTATTCGCACCAGTCACGATTGACCATGAAAGCGCATGGTCGATCACGCTCGATTCGGGGTATCGCTTCCGGACCCGGGAAGACAAGCGCCGAGCGCTCGAACATCAGTTCCTCAACGGACTCTCGCAGGCGAACCTCAAAGGCACCTGGCGTACTGCCACGCATCACGCCCAGCATGAGTTGCTCGCCCTCTCGCCGTTTGCGGATCTCATCGTGGTGGGCCAAAGCGATCCAAACGATCCTGACGCATCACCCAGAAGCCGCCTGCAGATCCAGGTGACGCTTGCAGCGGGACGGCCGGTGCTATGGGTGCCCTATGTCGGGACGTTTCCCACTGTGGGCGAACGGATCGTCGTTGCGTGGGACGCAGGTCAATCGGCCACGCGCGCGCTGTACGACGCGCTGCCCTTCATGCGGCTGGCCGCGCATACCACGGTCGTCACCCTTAACGCCGAGCGGGAAGGCCGCATACCAGGCGCCGACATTGCACTCGTCCTCGCGCGCCACGGCATTGACGTGGAAGTTACCCATTTGCACACGCCCCCCACGGTGTCGATTCCCGATGCCCTTCTCTCGCGCGTGGGCAAAGTCGGCAGCGACCTGCTCGTGATGGGGGCATACGGTCACGCGCGCTGGAAGGAGCTCGTGCTCGGCGGCGTCACGCAGACCGTGCTCGGGTCAATGCCGATCCCGGTTTTGATGTCGCATTGAGCGTATCGTGCGCCTGCGTTGCCCGGCGCATTCGCTCAGGTTCAAGGAAAAATCGCCATGTGCTACAAGAGCCTGCTCGTTCATCTGGACGACTCGGAACAGTGCGCGGTGCGCCTTGCGCTCGCGCTCGACCTGGCGGAACGCTTCGATGCGCATCTGACCGGACTGTACGTGTCGCATGCGCACCGGGAAACCTCCGAAGCCGCGCCAACGCCAGAGGCGCGCCTTGCGCGAACGCATGAACGCTTTCTCCTCGCTGCGGAGCGTGCGGGCCGCATTGCCGAGTGGCGCGCGCCGCAGCCTTGCGACGCCGCGATCGCGACACTGCACGCTCGCCATGCCGACCTGCTCGTGCTGGGGCAGCCAGAAGCCGCGGCTTGGGTCGCTCAAAGCACAGGCGGCTTCGTCGCGGATCTGTTGATGACCGCCGGACGACCGGCCGTCGTGGTTCCCTATTCCGGCGCCTTCACGGAATTCGCGCAAAACATTCTGGTCGCCTGGGACGGCAGCCGTGAGGCGGCGCGCGCCGTATCCGACGCGTTTCCGTTATTACAGCGTGCCCAGTCCGTCTCGATCGAAGTCGTCTCCTCGCACCGTGGCGCGCAGCGCGCGCGCGCCGAGAGCGAAGCCATCGAGGCAGCCGCATGGCTCGATCTGCACGGCGTGCAGGCGTCGTTTCACGAAAGTGCGAAGGATCCCGGGGTCCTGACCGGAGCGACGCTGCTCAGCCGCGCCAGCGACCTGCACGCTGACCTGATCGTGGCAGGCGCTTATGCGCATTCCCGGGTTCATGAAAGTGTTCTCGGCGGCGTGACGCGCACATTGCTGGAAGCGATGACGGTTCCGGTCCTCATGTCCCATTGAATCCATCTGGCGCGCAGCACCTTTAAAGAGGCGGGAATTCACCATGCTCGACCATCCACACGACCCTGCCGCCAGCGCCACACCGCTCGACAAGCTCGACGACTACGCGTTGCGTTACGCCGTGCGCCACGCCACGCTCGCCCCCTCGAGCCACAACAGCCAGCCGTGGCGATTCGTCCCCAGCCACGACCGGATCCTGCTGTGCGCCGACCGTCTGCGGGCGCTGCCCGTTGTCGATCCGTTCGATCGGGAACTGATCATCAGTTGCGGCGCGGCGCTCTTCAATCTGCGCGTGGCGCTCGCGAGCTTAGGCATTGGCTATGCGATCACGCTCTTTCCAACGAGCCTCGATCCCGACCTGCTCGCCGATGTGCGCCTGCTTCGTGAGCGGCCCGTCGGCGCGGAGCTGGCTCCGCTCGTCAGTGCAATTTCCCTGAGGGTCACCACACGTCAACCGTTTTCGCCGGCGCCGGTCTCGGCAGCCGTCGAACACGAACTGGTCGAAGCGGCCCGCGCGGAGGGTGTCGAAGTTGCCTGCGCAACCGAAGCCAGAACGCGCGAGGCAATCGCCGATCTCGTCGCCGAAGCCGACCACCGGCAGTTCGCCGATCCGAGGTTTCGCCGCGAACTGGCGAAATGGATCCACCCGCGCCACACTGGCGACGGCATGCCGGCCTATGCGGCCGGACTGGGTTCCCTGCTCGACTTCGCAACACCGCTCGTCGCCTCCGCGATACGCACATTCGACGTGGGTGGCGGGGTGGCGGCGACCCACCGGCAGCTCGCGGCAGGATCGCCCCTGTTGCTGTGCATCGCGACGAGCGTCGACGACGCGCAGGCGTGGCTCGCCGCCGGCGAGGCGCTCGAGAGGGTGCTGCTTGTGCTGACTTCGCACGGCCTGTGCGCGTCCTATCTGAATCAGCCCATCGAGGTGGTCGAACTCCGCGCGCAGCTCAGTGCGCTCCTCGGCATGCCGAAAGCCGCGTGTCCGCAGCTTCTGCTGCGCATCGGGCACGGTACGCCGGATGCACCGTCACCGCGCCGGCCGCTCAGCGAGGTCGTGGCGTAAGCGTCAACACGTACAAGACCGCGGGAAACCCGCGGCGTGCGGTCTGTCAGGCTACAGCAAGCAATTTGCCTTACCATGCGCCCTATCGGCGTGACACGCCTGGCACACCAGGATGCGCACGATACCTGGAGATTCGGCCAATCTTCCGGAGCGCTACATGCAAACGGCAGAGCCCAAGTCCTGGCTTGCACGCAACGAGAGCGATATTGCGATCGTCGACCGGTATCGTCTCCTGATCGACGCTGTACGCGACTACGCCATTTTCATGCTCGACCCAGGCGGACGCGTTGCGAGCTGGAATCCGGGCGCGCAACGCATCAAAGGCTATTCGTCAGATGAAATAGTCGGTCAGCACTTCTCCGTGTTCTACACACCGGACGATATCGCCTCAGGCAAGCCCTCGCGCCTGCTGGAGGCTGCGGCGCTTTACGGGCGCATTGAGGACGAGGGCTGGCGGGTACGCAAGGACGGTAGCCGCTTCTGGGCGAACGTCGTCATCACCGCTGTGCACGACGACCAGGATGTGCTTGTCGGTTTCGCCAAGATTACGCGGGACATGACCGAGCGGCGCAGGCTCGAAGAACTCGAGCGCGCTCATGCGGCGTCGGCGCTCACCCAGCAGGCGCGCGAGAATGAGCAGAAGCGCATCGCCCGCGAACTGCACGACGATCTCGGACAGCGGATCGCAGCACTGAAGATGGCGCTCACCCTCCACGGGACCGAACTCGCGCATGCATTGCCGACGCAAATGCACGGTGAACTGGAGGCCATCGCACAGATCGGCACGCAGATCGACGCGCTTGCTGTAGCGGTCCGGCGCATTGCCGCCGACCTGCGTCCCGCCATGCTCGACGATCTCGGGCTGCAGGCCGCGCTGGAATGGTTGGCAGAGGACTTTCAGAGCCGCTACGGCGTGACGATCCAGTGTCAACTGGCTATCTCGGAGCCTGATCTTGGCGAATTCGCGGCAACGGCCCTCTTTCGCGTCGTTCAGGAAGCGCTGACGAATGTCGCGCGCCATGCTCACGCGCACCGTGTGACTATCGAGCTTGAGAACGACGCGAAAGATTGCAGGCTTCGCGTCAGCGACGACGGCGTCGGCTTCGACCCGCTTGCGGCGGCACGTCCTGATGCATTCGGGCTCATGGGCATGCGCGAACGTATTTTGCAGCTCGGCGGCTTGCTGACGGTTGAGAGCCGTCCTGGCACGGGCGTCACGATTTCGGCGGAGCTTCGCTTGCCGCTGGACATTCATTCGGCGCTCACTGGCGCTGCACGCTAGCAAACATCCCCATTCGCTCATCTGACGCCACTCACTTCGCGAACGAATTCGAGCTGCGCCTGCTCGAGCTGTTCGGCGCAGCGCGCGTAGAGCCATCCGGGCCCGTTGTCGGTGCTGTACATGCCGCGGCACAAGCCCTTGAGCCTGATTGTCGTGGTCCCGTCCTCCGCCATCTGCCGCACCGCCCAGAAGTAGGCAATGCCGAATTCATGCGGCACGCGTGTCTCGATCGTTTCGTCGGTCGCACGTTCGATAGGCGTGGGGGAGTGCCGCTGGACGAAGCGCTGGGTACGGTTCCAGGCCTCTGCGCAGTCTTCGGGCGTGGCGCACTTGATCGCGCTCTGCTCTCGCCGAGCTTCCAGTTCGGTCTCCGAACGACGAAACGCAACATTTTCGTCGTGGTGCATGTCGCTGTACGTGGTACAGGCCGAAAGCGGTGCGATCAACAGCACCAGACCAAGCGCCCAGCCAAAGGACAACCTGCTCGACATTTTTCGCCCCCGTCCGAGAACCGGCCCGCGACTGCGGGCCACCCATTCACTCCAATGTATGAATCGCCCCGCGTGCTTCGATTGATCTGCCTCAAGGAGAGGCGAAGCCCGTTCCTCTGATGCAAGTCAAAGCTGCCGAGCTGGCACGCGCTCCAATCGATGTCAGGCGCGCACGTGGCGCGTGAAGCGAGGAGAGCATGATGAAGCTGACGTTTCTGGGCGCGGCACAGACGGTCACCGGGTCGCGCTACCTGCTGGAGGCGGCGGGCAAGCGGGTGCTGATCGATTGCGGGCTCTTCCAGGGCACCAAAAACCTGCGCCTGCGCAACTGGGATCCACTGCCCTTTCCAGCCGACTCGCTCGACGCAGTGATCCTCACGCACGCCCATATCGACCACTGCGGCTACCTGCCAGTCCTCGCGCGCAACGGCTATCGCGGCCCCGTCTATTGCACGCCCGGAACAGCGGACCTGTGCGGCATCATGCTGCGCGACAGCGCACGTTTGCAGGAGGAAGACGCGGCGTTTGCGAACCGCCACGGCTTCTCCAAACACCATCCCGCCCTTCCGCTCTACACCCTGGAGGACGCCGAACAGGCATTGCGGCTCATCGCGCCGCGCCCGTTCGACGAGCCCGTTGCGCTCGGCGAGCAATTGACGTTTCGGCTGCTGCCAGCTGGCCATATCCTAGGCGCGGCGAGCGTCGTGCTGTGCAACGGGCATACGGTGCTTGCGTTTTCCGGCGACCTCGGGCGCCCCGACGATCCCATCGTTCGCGCGCCATCGCCGCCTGTGCATGCGGACTACCTGGTGGTCGAATCGACCTACGGCGACCGGTTGCACGACGCGCTCAACCCCGAGGACGAACTTGCCGAGATGTTCGCGCGCACTTTCGCGCGTGGCGGCATCGTGGTGATGCCCTGCTTCGCCGTGGGACGCGCGCAGGAAGTTCTTTACTACATCGCGCGATTGAAACAGTCCGGGCGCATGGCCAATGTCCCGGTCTACCTCGACAGCCCGATGGCAATCAGCGTGACCGAGCTTTACCGAGGTCACATGGGTGACCATCGGCTGACGGTGTCGCAGTTGCACGCCATCGATCATGCGGCGTTCATGGCTCGAACCGTGGAGGAATCGAAGGCCATTGCCGGTCGCCACGGCCCGATGGTCATCATTGCCGGCAGCGGCATGGCGACGGGAGGTCGGGTATTGCATCATCTGAATCTGTACGCTTCCGACCCGCGCAACACGATCGCGCTCGTCGGCTACCAGGCCCCCGGCACGCGCGGCGCGGCGCTCGAGGCCCACGCGCCCGCCATCAAGCTGCACGGCGACTACGTGCGCGTGCGCGCCGAGATTTCCTCGATCACCTCTCTCTCCGCACATAGCGATTACCGGGAGACCCTGCGCTGGCTGGCCAGCATGACGTGCCCGCCCATTCGCACGTTCGTCACGCACGGCGATCCCGCGGCGGCCGACGCCTTGCGTCGGCGCATCGTCGAGACGCTCCATTGGGATTGCTGCGTGCCGGAATACGGTCAGTCGGTTGAACTCGCCGAGGAATCCGTGCGAACCCACCCCTGCCCGCCGTGCCCACCGGATGCACTGGCGTGCGCACCGGGGGCAGGCGCGGCGCCCTGAAAGGCTTCCGGAAGACGGCACTGGGCACTGCACGCCCTGCGGGTGCTGGCAGGACAAGTGCCAAACTTTTTGGGACACTGTTCCAGGTGGCTCATAAAATGGGCATACATCCCTCGTGGCACGGGATACCGGTGTCCCTCCCACTGGAGTCGGTACTACCTATGCGAATGGCCTACGCATCGATTTCGCGCAAGCGTCGCGCCCCGGACAGACGTCATGGGCTCCGGCGCTGACCCGCGTATGCGCGCCGGACAAGGCGCCCATCTGCCAATTGCCGCCCGCCTGCGCGATCCAGCCGTCTCGGCGGTACTGGCGTTCGTCGTGGCCTTTGCGCTGGCTGGCGTGATCGCAACGTTCGTTACGCGGCAGTGGCAAGCGGCGGCGGAACAGCGGTTCACACGGCGCGCAGTGGCGTTGCAGACAACGCTCAGGCAGGCGCTGATTGCCGACGAGGCCATAGTGCGCGGCGCCCGCGCTTCGCTCTCGCAAACGCCTGACCCCGATGCGGCGGCGTGGAAACGCTTCGTTTCAGCGATCGATCTGGACAACTCCCGTTCGGCGATTACCGCACTGGGTTACGTCACCCCGCACGCAAACCCGACGGCAAGCGCGGCCGACAGCGCAGGAGTCACGACGCAATGGGCCGGGCTGAGCGCCACCGTGCCCGAAGAAGCGCTCGTGGAGACCTCAGCGACGCGTGCCGCGCGCAGCTACGCCGCCGAAACCGGCACCGCCGCGCTCGCGGCGGTGCCGGGGGTGGCCGGTGCGCCTGCGCTCCTCACGCTCTGGCTGCCCGTGTACGAGACGGCGCCCAATGCACAAAACAATGCTCAGAAGGTGATTGGCTTCGCGGTCGCCTTGCTGGACGCACGGCGGCTGTTTGCGCCGCTCGCCGCCGCCGATCCCGGACTTGCGATTAGCGCCCGGATTGGATCGCCGCCTTTGGATCTCTACACGAGTGAGCGCGGCGAAGAAGACGAGGTGATGCCCGGCATGCGGTTCCAGCGCAGCGATTCCTTCCTGTTTGGCGGCGCGACGCTCGCACTCGACGTCAGCGCCGACGCCAGCCCTCTGCTCACGGGTGCAGCTGCGTGCACCACGGCCATTCTGCTCGCCGGTGCGCTCGGCGCCGCCGCGCTCGCGTTTCTCACGCAACGCCTCATGCGCGCGAACCTGGTGCCCAAGCGGGTCGCGGGCGACGCGCGGCTCAACGAAGCGCGCATGATGGGGATCATCCGCTCGTCGATGGAGGCGATCGTCACTGTCGACGAAACCCAGCGCGTGGTGATCTTCAATCCAGCCGCCGAACAGGTGTTTGGCCTGTCCGCCATGGAGGCGATCGGCTCACCGCTTTCGCGCTTTATTCCCGAGCGGTTTCGGGCTGCACACGCGCAGCATGTCGAACAGTTTGGCGAGACCGGCGTCACCGAGCGCCAGATGGGCCGTCCGCAACGTGTGCTCCACGGGCTGCGCACTAACGGCGAGGAGTTTCCCATCGAAGCATCGATTTCGCAGATCCGTGACGACTCAGGCAAGCTTTTCACGGTCATGTTGCGCGACATCACCGAACGCGTGCGCGCGGAGGAAGCGCTCAAGCGTTCGCGCGAAGAGCTCCGCGAGCTATCGGCCAATCTCCAGAACGTGCGCGAGGCCGAAAAAACACGCATTGCGCGCGAGCTGCACGATGATCTCGGCCAGCAGCTCACCGCGCTCAAGATTGATCTCTCCACGCTCGAGCGCAGGCTCGGGGAGGACAACGCCACCGACGTCCCCGCGCGCATCGCCGGCATGCGCAACCTGATCGATGCGACGGTGGCGGCCCTGCGGCGTATCGCGGCCGACCTGCGGCCGGTCATGCTCGACGACCTCGGCCTCGTGCCGGCCATCGAGTGGCTGGCAAACGACTTCACGAGCCGTTACGGTATTGCCGTCGAGCATGATCTGGACGCCGACGCCACGATGTTTTCAAACGCCGCTTCCTCTGCACTCTTTCGTATCGTTCAGGAAGCCCTGACCAATGTCGCCCGCCATGCCGAAGCGAGCCTGGTCGAGATTACACTCAAGGTGGACGGCCCAATCTGCGTCCTGCGCATCGCAGACGACGGGCTTGGTGCGACCGGCGACCCAGCCGATCCCACCGGCCCGCAGCGCAACGCCTTGCGGGACAAGTCGTTCGGCCTGCTTGGCATTCGCGAGCGCGCCCGCATGCTCGACGGCACCGTTCTAATCGACACAGCGCCCGACAAGGGTTTTGCCATGACGATCACGTTCGCACTCCATGCTCTCCTGCCCGAAGAGGCCGCTTCATGATCAAGGTGATCATCGCCGACGACCATGCGCTTATGCGCGACGGTCTGCGCCGCATACTGGAAAGCGCGCGCGACACCCAGTTCGAAGTCATAGGGGAAAGTTGCGACAGCGCGACCACACTCGCGCTCGTGCGTGAGCGCGCAGCCCAGGTCCTGGTGCTCGACCTCTCGATGCCGGGACGCAGCGGCGTGGATCTCGTCAAGCAGATCAAGGACGAAAAACCCGAATTGCGCATTCTCGTGCTGACCATGCATGCGGAGCAGCAATACGCAGTGCGCGCCTTCAAGGCGGGGGCTTCGGGTTATCTCACCAAGGAATGCGCCAGCACGGAGCTGGTCACCGCCGTGACGAAGATTGCTTCCGGTGGAGTCTACATCAGCATGACGCTGGCCGAGCGCTTCGCGCAGAGCCTGAACGAGCCCGCCGACACGCTTCCCCACCAGCGGCTTTCCGACCGCGAGTTCGAGGTATTCCGGCGTATCGCGGCCGGCCAGACGATTACCCAAATAGCGCAAGAGCTTTGCGTGAGCGCGAAGACCGTCAGCACCTACAAGGTGCGCATCCTCGAAAAGATGCAGATGCCGCACGAAGCCGCGCTCGTGCGCTACGCGATGCGGCACAAGCTCGTCGACGATCCCGACGAAGCCTGACGCTCGGCCTGACGCTGGGGTGTCGCGGCCGATTGCCGCATGACTGTAGGAATCGCCCTACACGTCTTCCGTTCCGCGTACGTCAATTTCCATCGCCGCCGATATTTTTTTGAGGCGGCGTTGCCAATACTGGCTACATGAAAGCCAGTCCTGTCCGTCAGCGCCTGCAGGTCTTCCTCGTCGAGGATGCGACTGCGGTGCGCAGGAAAATCGCCGAGGCGTTGTCGGCTATTCCGGATGTGAGCGTGATTGGCGAAGCCGAGGATTCGGCTAGCGCCCTGACCGGCATCGCGCAAAGCGGTGCCGACGTCGCGGTGGTCGATGTGAGGCTCGCGAGCGGCAGCGGCATCGAATTGCTCTCCCTGCTTGCTCTCGAGCAACCCTCGGTCGTGACGGTCGTGTTGACGAATCACTCCGGCGCACCGTTTCGCGCAGCCTGCCAACGAGCGGGAGCCCATTTTTTCTTCGACAAGACGTCCGAGTTCGAAGCCGCCTGCGAAGCCATTGAAGCGTTAGTGAAACAGCGCGTCACACCCGCGCGCTGAACTGGAGACGATCATGTACGCCGAGCCCGACTGCGAAACCTCACTATCTACGCCGCCGTCCGCGAGCTGGCACGCGGTGCCGCTGCAGCCAGCCGTTCGCGAGGCCGCGCCGCGCCAGCCGGCTACGCGCTGCTCGACCTGTTCGCTGCGCGCGGTCTGCATGCCGCCGGACCTCACGTCGACCGAACTCCAGCAACTCGACGCTGTGGTTCTCACCACGCGCAATGTGCGCCGCGGCGAAACGCTGTTTCGTGCGCGCGACGCCTTTCAGAGCCTCTATGCCGTACGCACCGGATCGTTCAAGACGGTCGTCATGCATCGGGACGGGCGCGAGCAGGTCACGGGCTTCCAGATTCCGGGCGAGCCGCTCGGGCTCGACGGCGTTTGCTCCGGCACACACAGCTGCGACGCCATCGCACTCGAAGACAGCACGGTTTGCATCATGCCGTTCGGTCAGCTCGAAGCGTTCTGCCGCGAGAGCCGGCGCATGCAGCGCCATCTCTACCAGCTCATGAGCGGCGAGATCGTGCGCGAATCCAGCCTGATGATGCTGCTCGGCACGATGACCGCCGAACAGCGCCTCGCCACGTTTCTGCTCGATCTCGCGGCGCGCTTCCAGGCGCGCGGCTACTCCGGCGCGCAATTCAACCTGAAGATGAGCAGGGAGGAAATCGGCTGTTTCCTCGGCATGAAGCTCGAAACGGTGAGCCGGATGTTCTCGCGCTTTCAGCGCGAAGGCCTCGTCGAACCGAACGGCAAGCAGATTCGCATCGTCGACGTCGAGGGACTCGCGCGCGTGTGACGCAAGGTGTGGTGCACGAATCGCGGCGTTGGGACCGCTCACTGGTGTTGGCGCAGTAAGCCTCATCGCTGATGCGTATGTTTTTGCGGCGCCTGGTACCCGGCGCCGCTTTTTTTCATGACATCCTGACGCAAACACCTGTAAGCGGAATCCGCTGGCGATTGACACATATCAACGGGATAAAGGGCGCCGATGACACCATGAATCTGGCCGGCGGTCTTCCGGCCACACTCGAGGAGAGATTCAATGCCACGCATTCCCATGCCTGTTGCTTGCGTCCCGGTGAATCCGTCTTTCTACCGCCGCGCGAGCGTGACCCTGTTTTACGCCGCAGCGGTGTGCGCTGCCGCGTTGTATACCGTTGCTGCGCACGCACAGGTCGTCGAACCCACCGAACTCGTCGATCAGCAGCACTGCATGTTCTGCCACACGTCAGATGCGCCATTTCTCGCGCCGTCGTTTCACCAGATTGCCGAACGTTACCGCGACAAGCCGAATGCCAACGTCATGCTTGAAGACAAGCTCAGGCATGGCGGTAAAGCACATTGGGGCGATATGGCCATGCCCCTGCCCGCAGACCGCGGCGGCCCGCTATCGGGCGAGGACGCGCATACGCTCGTTCAGTGGGTACTGAGCCAGTAACTGCACAACGGTTCTAAAGGAGTGCCTCCATGCGCGTCACAGTCCATCTCGACAGTTTCGAGCAGTTCGACCCTTCTGCTTACGCGATCATCTGGATCGACACGGAGGAGAGGAAATGGTCCCGCGAAGGTCATGCGGGCGTGACGCTGCCCGAATGGGGGCAATGCTGCTCATCCCCGCGCGGCACGAGCCTGCTGGCGTGCGAAGACCAGCGCGAGGTTTGCCTGCTCGAAGCGCTGGACCTTGGAGCGAGCGACGGTCCATTCGAAGGCGAAGGTGGCGCCGCACACTTGCATGCGGGCACGAGCGCCGGGCCGCTCGAAGCACGCTGGCGCGTGCAATGTATTGACGAGAGCGTGCCCGATCCCGAAGATGGCCTTTTCGCCGACGAAGCCTGATGGTGCTTCCCTCGCAGGCGTCGCGTTGATCAGTGATCGCGGCGCGATGCACCGCCTGGGTAAACGACACGTGCGGGCGCGGCTGAATTGAGTTGGCGCTCGGCCGCGTCGAATGCCGCGCGCATGGCGGCCACTGGGTCGTCACCCTCGCAATGGTCGAGCGGCGCGAGTTCCCTCGCAGTTGAAACGAGGTCGAGACGAACGTCATAGGCCGGCTGGCAGATTCCGCGCTGCAAGGGGTGCATCCGCTCGATCGCGAGATGACAACCTGCCAGCACGCCGCTGAACCGCTCGAGGCGCAGCAACTGAATGCCCGCCTCCGCCTCGAGGGCAGATGAACCGGCGAAACCCAGATAAACGATTTGCATCCCGAGTCCCATCACCGCGCCCCTTCAAAAAACAGCATTGTCGCTGCCCGATGGCTCGTTCACGCCACCAGCCAGGTCTGACTACAGTTCGAACGCGTGGCGGATTTTCAGGTCGATCCACACCATGCCTTCGCGCAGCCCTTCGAGCACCGCCTCTCGTTCGGTTTCGAACACACGATGATGCGTGAATGCGTGGGAGAAGCGCTGCATTTGCGGACCATGCATAACGCTCACTTCGCAGTGAAAACCGCCGTGCGGATCCGGCGACGTGATGGCCTGGACGCTCCAGGCGTCCGAATCGACATGGCCGGTAAGTGACATGATTGCGTTCTCCTTGAGACGTGAGGGTAAGCGACTGGACCTGCGATTGATTTCAGAATAAGACCGGGCAGCCTGCGGCAGTTGATGCACGTCAACCTGACTCGCGCCGCTCACCGCGCTGCGATACCGAGGGCGTGCGTCGCCAGCGCCTGTTTCGTTGCGCGACTCGCCGGCGCCGCAACGAAAACCGGGCAGCCAGCGTCGCGCAGGGCATGTGACGCCACGCTGCCGGGCAACGCCTGCGCGCGCACGCGCCGCCCTTGCAAGCCGATAACGAGAAGATCCGCGCGCCAGCCACGCACCTCGCGCAGAATCGTGCTGGCGACGTCGTCGAATTCGTCGTACGTCGCCAGCGCCGCAAGCGATACCCGGGTGCCGCAGGACGCAACGAGCGCTTCGGCACGGGCAAGCGTACTGGCGCGGTCGTCCTCGAACAGATGGTCGAGTCCTCGCCCTGCCACACGGAGTGTGCGTTCCACGACGTAGATCACGCGCAATTCCACCTCGGTCGGCAGGCATCCAACTGCGAGTTGAAGCGCGGCATAGGCGCTCGCGCTTCCGTCGACCGCAATCAACGCGCGAGCAAGCGGAGGTTCGTCCAGCGCAAGTAATTGCGACGGCACATAGAGCAACGTGCGCCTCGTCGCGTACGCGACTTCCTCGGGGTCGAGCCTGCAGGCCCAGTGTTGCCCGCGGTGATGCGCGGCGAGTGCTACCAGATCGGCGTCGAAAGCGTCGGCAGCGCGCGCAAGGGCGACCGGCGCTTTGGTATGCAGCACCGAGAGATCAAGGAGTTGGACGTCCGGTTCGCGCCGCTCGAATGCCAATGCATTCGACGCGTCGCGCAAGTCGAGTTCTGCGTGACGGACCATGGCCGCGTGGGTCCCGGCACGGCCCGGCAGCCCCAGCTCGAGCGAGGGAAACAGGGCGGCGGGATCGGCGACGAGTTCGACGAGCCTGATCGGCGCATCGCGACTTGCAAGGCGGCTGGCAAACGCCGCAAGCGGAGCGAGACCGCCCCCGCCCTCGGCAGTGGCAATGAGGCGCTGGAAGGGTTTCGAGCGGAGTTCCATGAACGTATCCAGTTCAGCCGGACGACAACCATCGCGGCACAATGCGTGGCCGCGTCCTGGGTCTGCAGTCACGTCAGCATCAACGTTGTCGAGCCTTGCGGCACGAGGAGTAGCGGCAGCACCGTGCGCTGCGCGACTTCGGCAGCGACGCTTGCGTAACGCCACCGGCCACCTTCATGGCCGCCACGCGTGCCGAGCACCAGCAGATCCGCGTGCCACTGCAATGCCGCCTGAATGATCGCGTGCGCCGTTGACTCGCCTTCGTGCCCAGCTTCGAGGATGACTGCGTCGAAGTCCTCGGGATGCTGTGCCGCCGCCGGGTCACACGCGAGATAACCCACGCGCACTGGCGTACCCGGCGCGGCCAGCCTTGCCGCTTCACGCACGGCGCAAGCCGATGCCGCGCTTGCATCGCTCGCCACGAAAACGCGGCCGGGTGGGACCGAGCAGTGGCGCGCGGTGGGTGTGGGCAGCATCAGCACCGGGGAGGCCGTTTCGCCCGCGAGCGCTACCGGATTGGCCGGTGCCCCGATCGTCAAGTCGGCTTTCCAGAGGCGCACTGCGCGCGCCAGTGCTTCATTGCGCGCCGCGCTGTCAGGCCCGGTACCGAGGAATTCACAGTCCGCCTCGATTCCGCGTAGCACCAGCAGTTCGCGAGCGGTTTCGAGCGTCGCGGCCAGCGTGATCCGATTGGAGCACTGCTGCGCGGGCCGCTGATCCGAATCCGGCAGCGAGGCCGAAGGGGCAAGACCCGCAAGACGCACGTGCGCGCCATGAGCGGCCCAGCCCGCTACGCATTCGAGCAGCGAGGCTACGCGCTCCATTCCGGTAAACAAGACATAGAGGCGTGAATAGGGCGCAACGTGCTGCATTCCGGCGGCCGTGGCAGTCGATCGTTTCATTATTTGCCCCCTCGTTCATGCTCCCGCTACGCGTTGCGCCGCGAGCAAGCCGGGCTGCACAAACACAAAAAAGGCGCAAAGCGAATGCCCCTGCGCCGTAAAGGCGCGCACCGTGCTGTCATGCACGGATCGACGCGCCCTCTCCCCCGTCTCGACGACGTCAGACGCTCACTGGATCTCCAGCCGCTTCTGTTCAGCGGCCACCTTTTTCGGCAGCGTGAGCGAGAGTACGCCGTCCTGATACTGCGCGGTTGCGCCGCTCTCGTCGATATCACTGGCAAGCGAGAACCTGCGAGCAAAGGAGCCGCTATAACGTTCGCGGCGAATGACTCGCTCGCCTTCCTTCTGCTCGGTCTTGCGCTCGACCTTCGCGTGAATCGCAACCACATTCCCGTCAATTTTTACGTCGATGTCCTTCTTGTCGATGCCCGGCATCTCGGCCTTGACGGTGTAGGCCTTGTCGTTTTCGGTGACGTCGAGCTTGATCGTCGAGAGTTCGCTCTCCTCGGCGGCCAGCGCGCCGCGCATCGGCCGAAACAGCCCCTGGAAGAGGTCCGAAACAGGCTCCATGGAAAACGGGTCATAACGTGTCAGATTGCTCATTGCCTTGCTCCTTTAGGCTTGCGTGGCGCACAACCCTGCGATGAGTCGCGCTGTATTCAATCTAGGCACGGACTGCCGTTTCCGATTGATCTGCCTCAATGTCTCCTTTTTCCGAAATCCGTGGCGTGCCGCGTCTCTATACGAAGAGATGATTGATTCAAATCAAGCGCAATAAGCCCTCCGTTTCTAGACTCGAATCACTTTCTCCGCCCCCAAAGGCGGCGCGACCACCCCGTTCGCTGGAGATCACGATGAGCTACAAGACAATCATGGTGCACATGGATACGAGCGCACGCGCAAGCGCGCGACTCTCGCTTGCGTTGAAGCTGGCCCGCACGTTCGGAGCGCATCTCGATGGACTCTTCGCAGCGTTCGAGCCGCACCCTCGCGAGTTTTACGTGATGGCCGGCACGGCCGACTATTACGACACGCACCGCAAGCTGCGCCGCGAACAACGCGGCGCAATCGAACGCCTCTTTCGCGCCGAACTGTCGCGCGCGCAGGTCGATGGCAGCTGGGTGGCCCCAGAGGGGGACCCGGTCGCGGCGGTCATGCAGCGCAGCCGGACCGCTGACCTCGTGATCCTCGGGCAAACCGATCAGGACGATCCGGAATCCTATATTGCCGAACACTTTCCGGAAGCCGTGCTTCTGGGTGCGGGCGGCCCTGTGCTGTTGATGCCATACACAGGCAGCTTCGAGTCGATCGGCGAACGCGTGCTCGTGGGCTGGAATGGCAGCCGCGAGGCCGCTCGCGCGGTTCACGACGCCTTGCCTTTCATCGCCCGGGCGGCCCACGTGACCATCGTGGCCGCTTCCTCGACCTTCACGCCCGCCGAGTCCCAGGCCTCGTGTGCCGACCTCGCGGCCATGCTTGCGCGCCATGGCGCAACAGCAGTCGATATCACGCGACTCGATCGCGCCGCAACTGAATCCACCGGTGACGCGCTGCTCAGTTACGCGGCCGACGGCGGCTACGATCTGCTCGTGATGGGTGCATACGGACACGCGCGCCTGCAGGAACTCGTCCTCGGCGGCGCCACGCGCTCGATCCTTGCCACGATGACCGTGCCGGTACTCATGTCCCATTGACGAAGCGCCACACGCCTCGCGTCGTTATCAGACGGATACAAACGGAGCCCTTACCATGTACTCGCGCATTCTGGTTGCCCTTGACGGCAGCAAGACCGCCTCTCACGCCCTCGACACCGCCATCAGGCTCGCACTCGAAACCGGGGCGCAACTACAAGCGCTCTATGTGGTCGACCTCCCTGTCATCGCGTACGACGTGCCGGGATACGATCCTTCGATCGTGCGCGACGCCTATATCGAGGAAGGTCGCGTGATTCGTGCCGATGCCGATGCGCGTATGGCGCAGCAAGGCGTGAAAGGCACGTCGCGCTCGATCGAGGTCGAACTGCCTGCGGAAGACGTGGCGCAATGCATCGAGCGGGCCGCGGCTGACTGGCGAGCCGATCTGATCGTCATGGGCACGCATGGGCGCCGCGGCGTGCGCCGCCTCATGCTGGGCAGCGTTGCGGAGCGCGTGCTGCGCTGCGCGCGCTGTCCCGTTTTGCTCGTGCCTGCGCGTACGGCGCCATCCGGGCAGGAAAAGCAGGCAAACGACGCGCGCATTCCGGCGTAAATCATCTCGCGCGGATAGCCACGTCTGCGTGAGCCACGTTTTCCCGACATGGCTCCGGCGGTGCGGTCCATGCCATCCCCGATTTCCCCCTGACTTCCCCTTGCGCAAGAAAGCGAATTCGCCGCGACGCTGGCCGACGAGAGCGAGGCCGACAAAAAGAAACTGGGCCAGTCACGTTGCTGGCCCAGCCTTCCCCACGCCTTAAACCGCCACATTCCTCACATCGGCGTGAACACCACCGGGTAGCCGAGGTGATCCTCGACACCCTTGACGCCCGCCACACGCTCCGCGGAAACGAGTATCGCCTTGCGCTCTTCCTCCGAATTCACGGTGCCCCAGAAGTGGACGATCCCTTCCTTGACGACGACGTTTTCCGCCGCCATAGCCCAGCGATGCCCATCGAGCGCGTGCAACACATTGCGATGGATGGTCTCGTCCGAAGCGAGCCCCGCCTGATCCGGCCGCGCGGCACTCGCCAGCGCGCGTATCAGGTTCGCACGACTGACGATACCCACGAGCTTGCCCTGATCCAGCACGGGCACTCGCTTGATATGAAGGCGTTCGAGCACATCGGCGATCTCGCTGAGCGGCGTGGCAGGCGAAACCGAAACGACATTGTCCGTCATGACGTCTTCCACTTTCGCCGCGTTTTCCTTCAGGTACTCGCCTGCCAGCTTGCGCGTCGAATGGAGGAATTCCCCAAACCAGCTTCGCTGCGGCTTGCCGGTGCCCGTTTCCACGCGATGCAGCAGATCGCTTTCGCTGAGAATGCCGACGACCGCCCCGCCATCGTCAACGACCGGAATGCCGCTGATGTGGTGTTCGGTGAGGAGCGTCGCCGCCTCGAAAATCGACGCATTGGGGCGAACGGTGACGACGTCCGTCGTCATGATGTCTGATGCTTGCATGAGGTCCTCCGTTAAGGGCCAACGCCCCGATGTGACTCAATTTAAAGCTTGCCGGGCTGTGCACTTTGACTTGAATCAAGCGCGCGGCCTGACTTCGAACGGGCTTTCACGGCATCGTCCGATTCCTCGTACATGCGGAAGTAGCCGCTGTGAAGCGTGATCGCCTCCGACTGCGTCGCGTCGATCATGCGAGCCGCCGCTCGTTCGATCGCGTCCCGATGGGCCAGGAATGCCTCGCGCAAATCCGCTTCGCGCAGCGACGCGGCGCCGAAATGATCTTCGAGCGCCTCGGCCGTGATCGCGCATTCGACTTGCAGCTCGCCGGCCGTGGCGGGAAAGGTCAACGTGAGCCGGTTGGCGTCATAGTGCGGCAAGCGATCGGAAAAGATGATGTTCATGCTGGTGCACTCCATCGCATGGGTCGCTCGCGGGCGAGCTAGATCGTGATGTAGCCCTGGAAGCACCATGGCAGCTCCATGTGCAATATCTCTGTCGTGGCGGGCGCGCATGCCATGCAGGAGCCGAAAAAGCCCGGCGCGCCGTCGGCCGAAAACACCGGCACGAACGAAAGCGAGTCGTTGATCGTGACAAGGAAGTCGGGGTTGTAGCATGAGGGCGCAATAATCTTCACCGACTCGAAGAACGCAGCGCCATCCGCATTACGCGCCCATTCTGTCGCTTGCGAAGATGTGGGACTGCGCATCTCGTAGCACGCCGGCAACTCGATGGTCCGGCCGCCGTGGGAAATCCGTTCCGCAGGCCGAAAAACCAGCGTCGCGCCCGGATACGGCAGGCAGCGCGGCGATTGCGGTATCGGCCCTTCGGGCCCGAGGCGCAGGGGCGGCCACGCCGCGAGCGAAAGGCACAGTTCAGGTGTGCGTTGGGCGAAGTAATCCGTGAGCCAGTTCATCTCTCTCTCTCCTTGCGTCGGACAGTCAGGCATGGCGCCTCAGTCCTCGTCTCCATACCAGTTGCGAATTGCGCCCCAGACTTCCTCGGCCGATTCGCAGAAGCGAAAGAGCGCGAGATCGTCCGGGTCGATCATTCCGGCCTCGGCCATTGCATCGAAATCGATGACGCTGCGCCACCACGTCTCTCCCACGAGGACAACGGGAATAGGCGCGATCTTGCCCGTTTGCGAAAGCGTCAGGACTTCGAAGAGTTCGTCACAGGTTCCGTATCCGCCGGGAAAGAACACGGCCGCCTTCGCGCGCTCCAGAAAATGAAGCTTGCGGATGGCGAAGTAATGGAAGCGGAAGCACAGTTCCGGCGTCAGATACGCGTTGGGAAACTGTTCGTGCGGCAAGGCGATATTCATCCCCACTGTGGGCACGCCCGCATCGAACGCGCCCCTGTTGGCCGCTTCCATGATGCCGGGGCCGCCGCCCGTCACCACGGTGAGCCTGGGGAGCTTGTCGGTGCCCGGCGCATGACCGACTAGCGCACCGAACCTGCGCGCGACGTCGTAGTAGACGCTGCGTCGAAGGAGCGATTGCGCCACACGCAGTTCGCGTTGCGGTTCGGCTCCGGTGTCGGCCAGGGCGAGACGGCGCGCCGCGGCGAGGCGCTTGCGCGCGGCCGCCGGACTCGCGACGCGTGTGCTTCCGTAGACGACCACGGTATGCGCGATGCCGAGTTGCTGCAGTCGCGCTTCGGTTTTCCAGTAGTCGAGTTGAAGGCGCACACCGCACATTTCCGGGCGCCGCAGAAACGCAGCGTCCTCGTCGGCCTGAACGTAGCTCTGGCTTTCGATCAGCTGGCGCACGCGCGGTGCCAACCCTAGTGCTTGCTTATGTGCCGGCAGGCGCTTGCGCCGCGATGGGCGCGCCGCGCGACCCTCGACACGGCCGGCGCGCACTGCTGTGGGAACCCCACGGGTGCTCATGGAACGTCACATCTCAATGATGACTTTCAGCGCCTGCGTGCTCGCCGCGTGCGAGAACGTCTCATAGGCCTTGAGCACGTCCTCGAACGCAAAGCGATGCGTGATCAGGCGGCTCGGGTCGATTCGTCCGGCGCACACGGTCTTGAGCAACATGGGCGTGCTAACCGTATCGACGAGGCGTGTCGTGATCGCCACGTTGCGGTCCCACAGCTTGTCGAGGAAGATCGACGCCGGCACGCCATGCACGCCGACGTTCGCAATCGTGCCTCCCGGTGCGACGAGTTGCTCGCAGAGTTCGAACGTCGCAGGCACGCCAACGGCCTCGATGGCGCAATCCACGCCCACGCCTTCGGTGAGCTTCATCACCGCCTCCACGGCGTCGCCCGCGCGCGGATCGATGCACGCCGTCGCGCCGAATCGCTTCGCACATTCCAGACGGTTGGCATCCATGTCGATCATGATGATCTGCGCGGGCGAATAGAACTGCGCGGTCAGGAGCGCGGCCAGCCCGATCGGTCCCGAACCGACGATGGCGACCGTGCTGCCCGGTTCGACCCGGCCATTGAGCACGCCGCACTCGAAACCCGTCGGCAGGATGTCCGAGAGCATCACGAGCGCCGCCTCGTCGAGGCCGTCGGGAATGCGGTAAAGGCTCGTTTGCGCATGCGGGGTGCGCACGTATTCGGCCTGCGTGCCGTCGATGCGGTTGCCGAGAATCCAGCCGCCCGTCTTGCAGTGCGAGTACATCCCGCGCCGGCAGTATTCACACTGCCCGCAGCTCGAAATGCACGAGACGAGCACGTGATCGCCGACTTTCAGCGTCGACACGCCGCTGCCGATTTCATGGACGACGCCCACGCCTTCGTGGCCGAGAATGCGGCCCGGCTCGCAGCTCGGCACGTCGCCCTTGAGAATATGCAGGTCGGTGCCGCAGATCGTCGTTTTCGACATCTTGACGATGGCATCGCCGGGTCCCTGCAAGGCGGGCATGGGCCGCGATTCGACCGCGAACTTGCCCGGTCCGTTGTAGACCAGTGCTTTCATGGTTCCTCCAGGAATTTTTGGAACGACGGCCACTGTGGCCGCGACGGTATAAACGCCTGTCTCATGATGAAGGGCGGCGAGGCTACGCATTTGATATCGATCAAGCGTTTGCCCGCCCGCCAGATTCAATCGCCAAACGTACGCGTGTGGTCGTCGTAGCTGAACAGACCCGCGTACCGGCCCCAGTCGATCGCGGTGCGCAACGTCGTTTCGGCATCGGTGCGATGGAGGTGGTCCTCCAGTTCGAGCTCGAAGCGCGCACGCGGCGCGCGGTGCCCTTCCCGTTCGTCAAGGACCTCGCGGATGTGGGCCAAGAGCGGCACGAACTGCACCACATGTTCGCGAAAAAGCTGTTTGCGCTCGCTGTCGTCGGCGTGGGCGAACATGCGTCCGGCCGCCGTGAGCTTGATCGCGCGCTCCTGCAACTCCGCGAAGGCCAGCAGGTGCAACGCCGCAGCCACGGGAAAGAGCTCATCGGGTTTGAGCATCAGCGCCGCGGCCATCGAAGCCAGTTCAGCGTGGCCATCGTGCGTGGCCGCCGCGAGCGTGTCGAGGAAGCCGACAAGACGGTGGCTCGACACCGCCGGCAGTCGCAGGCCAAACGCGCCGCGCACGGCGCCTGCGCCGTTGGCCGCTTCGGCAAGACGAGCGGTCAGGATTCCGTAAAGCGTGTCGACGATGGCGCGAAACGCCGGGTCGAGCCGGTTGCGCGGGCGCGACAGCGGCACATTCAGCGTTGCCACGACATGGCCCGGATGGCCACCAAGCACATGGATACGGTCGCACATCAGCACCGCTTCCTCGATGTTGTGCGTAACCATGAGCACCGCCTCGATCGGTGTTTGCCGCTGGGTCCAAAGGTCGAGAAAGTCGCTGCGCAGCGTTTCGGCGGTGAGAACGTCGAGCGCCGAAAACGGTTCGTCCATGAGCAACAGTTTTGGTTCGCTCACCAGCGCCCGCGCAAAACCCACACGCTGGCGCATGCCTCCCGAGAGTTCGCGCGGAAACGCGGATTCGAAGCCGTCGAGCCCGATCATTTCGATAGCGGCCATCGCGCGCTCGCGCACCACGCCGGGCGCGAGTCCAGACGCGTCGAGCCCCAACTCGACGTTGGCGAGCACCGTGAGCCACGGGTAGAGCGCGAAGGTTTGAAACACCACGGCGATACCCTCTGCAGGGCCCTCAAGCGGCGCGCCCTGATACAGCACGCCGCCCGACGTGGGGCGCGCGAGGCCTGCGGCCACCCGCAAGAGTGTTGACTTGCCTGAGCCCGAGCGCCCGAGCAGCCCGAGGATTTCGCCCTTGCCCAGCGTTATGTCGATATCCACGAGCACCGGCAGGGGTTCGCCGGAGGGACGCGCGAACGCCATGCCTACGCGGTCGAGTTTTAGTATTGGCGCAGCAGGGCCATGCGGCTTCGCGCCGTCGAGCGCCATTGCGGGATGTGCGAGAACTGGCATTGCAGTGATTTCCATGGCGACAGGTTCAGGCGAGCCGCGTGCGGCGTTCGGCGAAAGCGTAGAGAGGCCGCCAGATCAAACGGTTGGCGGCGACGACCATGATCGACATGACAGCAATGCCGAGGGCGATGCGCGGGTAGTCGCCTCTTGCCGTCATCTGCGCGATGTAGGCGCCGAGGCCGCCTGCGCTCAGGGTGGTCGTCCCCCAGCTGACGGTTTCAGCCACGATGCTTGCGTTCCAGGCGCCGCCGCTCGCCGTGATCGCGCCCGTCACGTAATACGGGAAGATGCCGGGCAGCAGGACCTGCAGCCACCGCGCGCGCCGCCGCAGCCGCAGGCTCGTCGCCGCCTCGCGCAGATCGCTCGGCAAGGCTGTGGCGCCGGCTATCACGTTGAAAAGGATGTACCACTGCGTACCGAGGATCATCAGCGGGCAGAGCCAGATCTCCGGGGCGAGCCTGAAGCGCACGATGCAGAACGCGACGACGGGGAACAGCAGATTGGCCGGAAAGGCAGCGAGAAATTGCGCAGCCGGTTGGACCCAGGCGGCCAGCCGCGGACGCAGCCCGATCGCCACGCCTACGGGAACCCAGATCACGGAGGCGAGCGCAATGAGCACCGCAACCCGCAGCAACGTGAGCAAGCCGCTGCGCACCGCCTCTACCACGTCGGCCCACGCGAGCGCCGGCGCCGCGAAGCGCAGCACGGCTATACCCGCAGCACCGACGGCCGCAGCGCACAGCGCGAGCCAGAGTACGTCGCCCGCGCGCCGCGAGGAGGCGCGGTGTGCCCATGCGAAGCCGCCCCAACGGGCGCCGGGCGACAGCCGCAGGTGTGCGGCGCGCGTGAGCGCCGCGCCAGTCGGGCGGCACGCGCTCTGCATCCACGGAGAACGATGAAAGAGGTCGAGCAGCCAGCTGCGCGGACAAGCCTGGGCCGCGATATCGCCATAACGAAACCGGTCGGCCCACGCCACCAGCGGGCGAAACAGCAACTGGTCGTAAAGCAGGATCGCGAGGCTCATCGCGAGTATTGCCCAGCCCACTGCCGTCAGATCGCGTTTCATGATCGCCTGCGCGACCCACGAACCTACGCCAGGCAGCGCGACCTGCACGTCGCCCACCGAGATGGCCTCCGACGCGACTACGAAGAACCAGCCGCCCGACATCGACATCATCGCGTTCCATATGAGCCCCGGCATGGCGAACGGCACTTCGAGCCGCCAGAACCGTTGCCAGCCGGAGAGGCGAAAGCTGCGGCTCGCCTCGTCCAGATCGGAGGGCACGGTGCGCAGCGCCTGGTAGAAGCTGAACGCCATGTTCCACGCCTGACTCGTGAAGATCGCGAATATCGAGGCCAGTTCGGCGCCTAGCACGTTGCCCGGACAGAGCGACATGAAGAACACCACCGTGAACGACAGGTAGCCGAGTATCGGCACCGACTGCAGCACGTCGAGCAGCGGGATGAGGATGCGTTCCGCCCGGCGGCTCCGCGCCGCGAGCGTCGCGTACGTGAACGTGAAAATGAACGAAGCGACGAGCGCGATCAGCATGCGCAGCACAGTGCGCAGCGTATAAGCCGGCAGCGCCGCAGGCGAGAGCGAGATGGCCGCGCCGTGGCCACCGGTCAGCGGGCCGGACATCTGGCGCGCGCCCTCCCCCAGTAACACGATCGTGCCGAACACCAGAACCACGGCTGCCACGTCGCGCCAGCCCGGCATTCGTGGGTACCAGCGCAGTCCTCTCAGCACTTCGGCATGGTGTTCCACGGCATTCCTCCGCTTACCCGGCTGCGTTTGACCTCGATCCGCCGGTCCGCGAGCCCGCTGCGCCCGCTCACGGTTCGAGCACGTATTCGCCCGGCGCGGGACCGAGCCCGGCCTCCGGCGTGCGTGCCGGCACTTCGCCCGTCGAGTGCTCGCGCAGCCAGTCGCACCAGCAGGTCCACCACGATCCGCCGGTTACTGGCGTGTCGCTTACGTACTCGTGACGGCTGCGGTATGGCGCGTCGGGTTCGCGCGTCGCGCACCGGAAGTAACGCCGCGCATGACCAGGCTCGGACACGATGCCGGCGTTGTGTCCGCCCGCCGTGAGAACGAACGTGAGCGCGTTGTGCGTGAGCAGATGCAGCTTGTAGACCGAACGCCACGGCGAAACGTGATCGCGCTCGGTCCCGACGACGAACATCGGAACTTCGATGTCCGAGAGCGCGATGGGCCGTCCGTCCACGCAATAGCGTCCCGCCGCGAGATCGTTGTCGAGAAAGAGATGCGTGAGGTATTCGGTGTGCATGCGGTAGGGCATGCGCGTCGTGTCTGCGTTCCACGACATCAGGTCGTTCGGCTTCGTGCGCCGGCCGAGCAGATACTCGCTCATCATGCGGGACCAGATCAGGTCGCGCGCATTGAGCAACTGGAACGCCGCCGACATCTGCGCGCCATCCAGGTAGCCCTGGCGCCACATCAGCGCATCGAGCGCGGCGAGTTCGCTTGCGTCGATGAACAAGCCCAGCTCGCCGGGTTCGCTGAAATCGGTGAGCGCGGCCAGCAGCGTGACGGAACGCAATGTATCGTGCGGCGCGTCTCGCGCCAGCGCCGCCGCGCCGATCGAGAGCAGCGTTCCGCCGAGGCAGTATCCGACCGCGTGGACTGCCTCGCCGCACCGCGCACGAGCCGCTTCGAGCGCCGCAAAGAAGCCGTCGCGCAGGTAGTCGTCGAGGCCTAGATCGCGCGCTTCGGGGCCCGGGTTGCGCCACGATATCGCGAACACCGTGTAACCCTGTTCGACCAGAAAGCGGATCAGCGAGTCGTGCGGTTGCAGGTCGAGGATGTAGTACTTCATGATCCACGACGGCACGATCAGGATCGGCTCGCGTGCGACGCCGGGCGTCATGGGTGCGTACTGCAGCAGTTCGCACAGCGCGTTGCGCCAGACGACCCGGCCCGGTGTCACTGCGACGTCGCGACCAGGCAGCCAGGCCTGCGCCACGCGCGCTCGCGCGCCTCGCATCGTGTCGGCCATGGCGCTCGCGTCCTCTAGCCAGTTGCGCATGCCCGCAGCGAGGTTGGCGCCGCCAGTGCGCCACGTGGCCTGCAGCACCTCGGGATTGGTCGCGATAAAGTTGCCCGGCGAACACGCGTCGAGCCACTGGCGCGCGGCGAAGCCAACGAGGTCTTCGTGGTGCCGCTCGACGCCTGGAACGCCATGGGTCGCCTCGCGCCACCAGCGTTCGGTCGCCAGAAATGCGTCCCGGTACATCCGGAATGGCCAGTTCGACCATGCAGTGGCTGTGAAACGAGGGTCGGCATGACCGGCGTACACCGTCGTCCCGCCTCCATCTGCATCGACATCGGGGCGGCGGCGTGGCGCAAGCCATGCATGTGCAGCAAGCTCGAAGCATTTTCCGGGCGAGACTGTGAGGTGCCCGGCCCAGTCGAGCGCCGCCAGCGTGAGCGCCAGCGGCGAAAGCCCGAATGTCGCCGCAGCCAGACTGGCATGCGCCGCCCGGTTCCATTGATCGGCGGGAGCGTCGTCCGGCCGCCGTCCGCACTCCACGGCGCGCACAGGCGCCCCGCGAATTGCGCGGCTCGCATGCAGGGGTTCAACGCTAACGGCGGAATCGGTCATGATGGGCGCGCTCTTCGTTCGTCAGGCCGTCCGTGCGCGGTATGGCGCGGCGGCGTCAACCGCATCACTGTGCGTTGGAGACGCGCGCGTGCGATTGATCTGAATCAAGTACGACGAGCAAGGCCAGCCCCGCTGTCATGCCGCCCTGTGGCCACCGCCCTGCGAACCGCTGTGCGCGGACGCGGGCCGATCGCGCAGCCCTTCGAGTTCGCGATGCAGCAATAGAATTTCCGCATGCAGCGCCTTGATATCCCGATGCATCTCGCGCCTGAGCCGCCGCTCCTCCTTGCCGATGATCCAGGCGGCGATACCCGCAAATGCCAGCGAAAGCATCCCGTAGCCGAGCAACACGACGAACACGGCAAAAACACGCGAGGCGGGCGTTGTAGGCGCGTAGTCGCCGTAGCCGACGGTGGCGCTGCTTTCGAAAGCGAGCCACAACCCTTCCGCGTAGCTGTGCACATGCGGCTCCAACGCGTAAAAACCCGCACCGCCCAGCAACACGACAATCGCGCCCACGAGCGGCAGCAGCACAAGCCGGTTTGGCTCGAAATACGCACGCAGCGCAAAGACGATACGTAGCGCGATCATCCCCATGAACGCGAGTCTGAGCGCCCATTCAAGCGAAGACCAGGGATTCGCTCCGCCGATCATGCTGACGAGCGCGCCACAAGCGATCGCTACATCGAATGCATTGCGATCCAGAAACCGTGTGGGTTGTCGGCTTGACCAGGCCGTTCGCGCAATGGCGCCCGCACACGCCGCCGCCATGCCGCCGTACAGCGCCCGGGCGGTCAGGAGCATGGAATTCGAAGTCGCGAGGAGTTCGAGATAGAAGGCCGGTATGGCAATCAGGCAGCCCGCAAGCAAAATCCAGCGGGCGTGTGACCACGCGTGAAGCGCTGCCGCTCCGTCGTGTGAATCGACTCCACCGAGTCCTGCCTTGTGCCAGCCGACACTCATTTGCCCTGTTCCTCTTCATGCAAGACCTGGCGTGCTCCCGCTCGCTTTAGCGCTCAGAACGCCGGTCAGAACCGCTCCTCAATGAAGCGAAACGGGTAATCCGGATCCTTATACCCCACCGCCATATCCCGTTCAGGCAGCGTCACCTTGGCGCGCGGCACCGGCTTGTAGGGAATTCTGCTCAGCAAGTCGCTGATGAGATTGAGCCTCGCACGCTTCTTGCTGTTCGAGTTCACGACCAACCATGGCGAACACTCCGTGTCCGTTGCGGCGAACATGTCATCGCGCGCTTTCGAGTACGCGTACCAGCAGCGATAGGACTTCAGATCCATGGCCGAAAGCTTCCATATCTTGCGCTCGTCGTGAATGCGCGCCTCCAGACGCCGCGTCTGTTCCTCCTGGCTCACTTCGAGCCAATACTTGAGCAGGATCACCCCGGAATCGATGATTGCCTTTTCGACGAGCGGCACATCTTTCAGGAACGCCTTGACCTGCTTGTCCGTGCAAAACCCCATGACCCGCTCGACACCCGCGCGGTTGTACCAGCTGCGGTCAAAGATCACCACTTCCCCCGCAGCCGGCAGATGCGGAAGGTAACGCTGCACATACATCTGGGACTTTTCGCGCTCTGTCGGCGCCGGCAAGGCGATCACCCGAAAGATGCGCGGACTCACGCGCTCGGTGATCGCCTTGATGGCCCCGCCCTTGCCCGCGCCGTCGCGCCCTTCAAAGACGATGCAGATCTTCGCCCCCGTGTGCACAGCCCACTGTTGAAGCTTCACGAGTTCCACGTGCAGTCGCGCAAGCTCCTTCACATAGTCCTTGTTGCGCAGGGTGCCGCTCTCGTCGCGTTGTGCACCAGCGGCTCGTTTTGCTTTTCGGGAATCGTTCATGATCTCTCCAGCGCGGCCAGAATCGGCGTAGTGGGCCGACCACGCACTTGCCGCATGGCGCGTCGCGTGAATGTCTCCTCGCTCGAAAATCAGATGAGCGGGCGGTTTGCCTGATCGGCCAGGCGCGGCGCGGGCAGCAGGTCGCGTCGTGCAAAGCGGATGAGATCGAAGGCCTTGTATTGCGCGGGCAACGCCGGAATGCGCGCCACACGCAGATCCAGCACATGCGCAGGCGCCGACGACGTTGCGTCGACGACCACGTTCATTGCGTCGAGCCGCACCTGTCGGATCGTCACATCCATGTGCGCAGCGGGATCGTCCAGCACCTCGCCGATCTGTTCGAGCTCTTTTTGCAGCGCGTCGCTGCGCAGACCCAGCTTCGCAAGATGCTGTGCGTTCTCCTCGATCTGGGCCTTCAGCCGCGCTCGTTCTGCAGGGTCGGCGCTCGCCGCGCTTCCCACCACCAGCCCCATCCCTACGCCCTGTCGTTCGAGCAGGTGCAGCCGCGTTTTCAGGAGCGCGCGTTCCTGTTCGAGTGCGTCGCGTCGCGCGGTGGAGGCTGCGATGCGCGAAAGCCCTTCCAACGCAAGCTGTTCGAGCATGCGCAGCACGATTTCCCGCCTGAGCCTCGCGTCCGTGGCCCCGCAGATGCGTACCTGGTGGTCCGTGAAGCTGACGGTGGTGCGCACCGCATCCATGCGCACCATCTCGCCTTCCTGCTTTGCACCCAGCGTGCTTCGTTCAAGCATTGCCATGCCCAGCACCGCGAACGCCTCGTCCGCGCCGGGATTCTCCTCGAAGAAGCGTCGCAGATCTTCCGGACGGCTCAATGCCTGCGCCACGTCGTCCGGCGCAGCAAAATAAGCGTGGATACAAGGATCCGACGACCAGGTCTCGCGACTGGCTTTGCGCGCCGGCGGCAACTTGCCGATCAGATCGTTCAGATGGTGCAGCGAATCGCGCACAGCGCGCGATAGCCGCCGCTCGAATCCGGCAGCAAGGCGCAACGGTGGGTCCAGCCTGATGACGCGTTCAATTCCTTCGCGTATTAGCTCGCTGTCAATCGCGTCGTCCTCAGTGCCCGCCTCCTTGCGAGGCGTCAACCAGCTCAATATGCCCATGTCAGCGATCTCTCAAACGTGCAATGGCAATCGGATCAGGAAAGTACAGAGCGCTTGTGTGCCCAGTTTTCCCACTGGCGGCGCACGCTCCTCTCATTGCAGAGACATTAGCGAAGGAAATATTGTTAATGATTGACCTGGATCACATCCCCGAGAACGCGATTTCTATGTGCGCTTCATAAGCGGCACGAACAATGGCGGTATGCGACAACCAGGTCGCTCATTTCGTCAGACGAGCAAGAACCCCCACTGGGCCGCTCATCCTCCGGACGGCTTGTGGTGCTGACCTCCAACCGGTGCTTGACCTATATCAATCTGGGCTTCGCCGGCGGCCCTAGCCTTCACACAGGCTCCGCGATTTCTGAGCTGGGGGACGGCGCGACCGGGCTTCCTTTCCAAATCTGCACTGCTTGACGCGAAGCCGCGTTGAGCACGCCTGAAGAAGCCGATATGTGGATCTACCGTGTCAACGAACCGCGCCTCGGCGCGGTTCGCGTGCGTGAATGGCGTCGTCGTGCCCGGCACGCCATTGTCATGCTCGTGCTGCTGCTCGCGGCCGCCACCGCGGGCCTCATGTTGCTGGACCAGTCCGCGGCCCCTCTTCATACGCGCCTGTTCAATGCGCTGTGGGACGCGGCCAACCTGACGACGACGCTCGGAGACTTTTCGGATTTCGACGAGCGCCAGAAGATTTTTATACTCGCGGCCATGTTCGTGACAATGTTCGTCGCTGCGTTTGCGGTATCGAAGTTGACCGGGATTCTGTCCGGCGACGATGTGATCGCATACAGGGAGAATCGAGCCATGGAACGACAATTCGAACGGCTTGCCGGACATATCGTGGTCGTGGGCTACCGCTCGCTCGGGCAACGCATCAGCGCGAAACTCCGTGAGGCGGGTGAAACCGTCCTGGTGCTCGTAGCCGACGCGTCACTCGCTGACAAGGCCGCGGAACGCGGCAACCTCGTCATCCTGGGTGCCCCCGACGCATTTGACGACGGACTCCGGCGCGCCCGGCTCGACAGCGCGAAAGCACTCGTTGCGACGAGCCCCGACGGCGACGCCAATCTGGCCATCACGCTATTGGCGAATTCGCTGAACCGGTCGCTGCCGATCATCGTCCCTGGCGAAAACAACTTGAGAAAGACACTGCTGGAGAATGCCGGCGCGACCGCGGTTGTCATTGGCGATGAGATTCTCGCGAACGCATTGATCGGAAAACTCAGTGCTCACGCGGAGACCGCGCCATGACCTACAAGACCATGATGGTCCACCTTGACACCAGCAGAGGCACCCAAACCCGGCTCTCGTTCGCGCTAAAGCTCGCCCACAAATTCGACGCCCATCTCGACGGCGTGTTTGCCATGTTCGATCCGCATCCGGTGGGGTTCTACGCGATGACGGGCGCAGCCGACTTGTACAACGCTCATCGCACATTCCTGGCGCAAAAGCGCCGTGAAGTAGAAGGGCTGTTTCGTGCGGAACTGACCCGTGCCCAGGTGCCGGGCGGATGGAATGCACCGGACGGTTATCCCGTTACCACGGTCCTGCAGCGCGGCAGAACGTCTGACCTTGTGGTCCTCGGGCAATCCCGACCGCAGGACCCCGAATCCTGCGTGGCCGATAATTTTCTGGAGACGGTTCTGCTGGGTGCCGGCAGCCCTGTTCTTTTGATACCGGAAACCGGCTACTTCGAGGCGGTCGGCGACCACGTGCTGATCGGCTGGAACGGCAGCCGCGAATCCGCACGCGCCATTCACGACGCGATTCCATTTATCGCGCGGGCGGCGCATGTGACGGTCGCCGCCATTTCCACGGTGTTCAAGCCGGGGCCGACCGAAGCATCATGCGCCGACTTCGTGAGGATGCTCAGGCGACACACTACGTGCCCAGTGGACGTTGCCCGCTTCGAACGACCGTTGACGGTATCGACGGGTGACGCGCTGCTCAAATTCGCAATCGATGGCGAATATGACCTGCTCGTCACCGGCGCCTACGGTCACGCCCGGTTTCGGGAGTTCGTCCTGGGCGGCGTCACGCGCGCGATCCTTGCTTCGATGGCGCTACCGGTATTGATGTCTCATTGACCGGCCGTGCTCTAATGGGTCGCCGCCCACGAAAGGAGATGGACGATGGGAAATGACTTCGCTGGCCGCACGGGGCCAGGAAACTTGCCACGCGGGTGGGAGCAAGGCGATTGCGGCCTCAGGCGCCACTTGCTGCGCGTCTACAACTACATGGCCGGTGGCCTCGTGCTGACCGGCGTCATGGCCTATGTCGGGGCAGTGAGCGGAGTCTATGTCTCCATCGCCGCAACCCCCCTCTTCTGGATCGTTCTGCTCGCGCCGCTGGCCGTGGTCGCATTGTTGAGCTGGCGGATCGAGCGCATGACCGAGGCCGCGGCGCAGACAGGGTTCTGGGCCTATGCCGCCCTGGTCGGCCTGTCACTTTCCGGCATATTTCTTGTCTACACCGGGGAGAGCATCGCGCGCGTGTTCGTGATCGCTGCCGCTACCTACGCCGCAACGAGTGTCTACGGTTACACCACGCGAGCGGACCTTTCACGCTTCGGCTCGTTTCTGTTCATGGGGCTGCTCGGCATCGTGACCGCAGGTCTCGTGAACCTTTTCCTCGCTTCCACTGCACTGCAGTTCACCGTTTCCGTGATCGGCGTGCTTGTTTTCACAGCTCTCACCGCATACGACACGCAGCGAATCAGGAACCTGTATGTCGCGGACGAAGACGATGTCATCGCTGGCAAGACGGCTATCATTGGCGCGCTCGCGCTCTATCTCGACTTTCTCAACCTATTTCTGATGCTGCTACGCCTGTTGGGTTATCGGCGACGCTAGGCCTCTCTCATGCGCAAGGCCGCGGTGATCAAGGAGTGCCTCGTAAAACACGTCCGCCACATACTTTCCGCGGCGGTGCAGCGGGCTATAACGACTACCCCAGTCTGGCCGCACAGCACGCGCTCACATGACAATGCGCTACACGATTGACCTGGATCAGTTCATGCGCCGCGATCTGATCCATCCTGATACCAAGCGCCACGTTTCTGCGCATTCAAGCGGTCCCGGCAGCGGCAAGTTACGGGAACGCGCGTTCGCTGGCCGCGTGGGGCCTGACATGCCTGAGCACCGAAGGATGCACCCGTCACACTGTGCTCGAAGCGCGGTTGTGAGGCGGTCCTTCCGCTTAAGACGTGCGGCCCGGCCATGAGACACGCGTACCGATCGGGCCTGCAACCGCGTCGCGGAGACCCACCAGACGGTAGTCCGATCGTGAAACGTGGCGCCCCCTTCTTTTCGGAACCCGCCGTGTGCGTATCGTGCGCGGTGGCCGCTGAGTGTGCATTGCACCTCGCGCGGCCGACCTTCCTCGCGCAACGGCCACGATCGCAATACGATGCCAACGCACAGCGAATCTTCAGGCGAGCGAAGCATTGCCGGCACCGCAGCCGGGTCCAATGCCGGTACCGGCTATCTCCTGCGCGTTGCGGCAATAACAGGACTCGCTTTTCTCCTTGCGGCTTGCGCAACCCAAAGCACGGGCAACGCTCCGCAAGCGATCTTCGAAAAAACGCCGCCGCCGGTGCTGCAAGCCGTGCCGGTCGACCTGACGCGTTACATGGGGCGCTGGTACACCATTGCCACCGTGCCGTACTTGAACGAACGTGAGTACGTTGGCAGCTACGCGGACTGGGAACTGCGCCCGGATGGCAGGATCGACGACAACTACTACGGCAGGCGCTACGGCTTCGACCAGCCGTTGACCGGCGGCACACTGGTCGCGCACACCGTGCCAGGCAGCGGCGGCGGGAAATGGCGAGTCACGATCTTGTGGCCGTTCGATGTGGTCGTCCTCACGGTCTACGTGGACCCCGACTACCGCTACACCGTGCGCTGCGCAGAGGATGGCAGCCCGATCTGGATTCTGTCCCGTACGCCGGACATGGATGACGACGTGTACGCCAGCCTGGTACGCCGGCTTGCCGCAATGGGTATCCACACTGAAGGCCTGCGGCGCGTTCCGCAACACCCCGAACAGGTTGGTTTGCCGGGATTCATGGCGCCCAGCCAATAGCGCGAGTCAAGCGCGAACGGGGCGCTGCCGCGCGGCTATTTCCCTTCGACCATGATCACCTTGCATTCAGACGTTCCGACGTTCTGCACAGAACGCTTAAACATGGACGCGATCCGAAGTGCAGACCGCCGGCCGGGCGCGGCTGGCTATGCATGGTCGGTCGGGCCGGGATTGAGCAGCACGACGAAGCCAGCCACACCGGAAATCAGCATTGCGGCCCCATAGCGAAACTTCGCCCAGGCGTCGAACACGAGACCGTCGAGAACCAGATAGAGCCCAACTAGCGCAGCGAAGACGGCAATCGCGGCGAGCGCGATCCTGAATTCCGAGCGGATCATGATTTACCCTCTTTCACACGGGAACTGTGGGAGAAAAGTGCCGGGCATCTCGCTCTCCGGTTAGAACGTACCGATCTACGCAGCCAGGTACGACTGCACGTCTGGCACAGGCAAACCCATTTTCGGGCGCGCGAACGCCTGCCGGTTGATATACGTCAAGCACCAACTTGCGCGCGGCGACAAGATTCCTGGCATGCATTGCGCCCCGGCCGTGTGCGACGGAACTGCATGTCGGCACGTCTGACGGGTCACGCTCGATCCTCGCTCACGCTTGCCTGGCGCAGCGAGCAACCGCACTACCCACCCGCATTGAGTCAGGAGGACACCATGTATTCTCGAATCCTTGTCCCGCTCGACGGTAGCGAGACGGCCTGCGCCGCGCTCGATGCCGCCATGGATCTCGCTCACGCTACCGGCGCAGAACTCCAGCCGCTTTACGTGATCGACATCCCCGTTATCGTGTACGAGGTACCGGGCTTTGATCCGTCCGTCGCGCGGGATGCGTTCATCGAACAAGGCCGCATCGTCTGCACCGATGCTCAGGCGCGCATGACAAGCGAGGGGGTAACCGGCACGCCCCGTACGGCCGAAGTCGAACTGGGTGCCGAAGACGTCGCGGAGTGCATCGAGCGGGTCGCCGCAAACTGGCATGCAGACCTGATCGTCATGGGCACCCACGGTCGGCGTGGCGTGCGTCGGCTGATGCTCGGCAGCGTAGCGGAGCGCGTGCTGCGCCTCGCCCGTCGCCCCGTGCTCCTCGTGCCGTTGCGGGCGGCGCAGCTGCAGCATGAAACGCCAGCGAATCGCGCGGCGACCGTGTCGGCCTGACTCGCCTCGCGAGCGAGCGCGCCGACCACGGCATCCGCTAACGCGGAATGAACATTGAGAGGGCCGCGACGCCCATCACGGCGGTCGCGGCCCAACCGAGCGCGAGCACCGGCCGGCTTGCGGTGAACGGACCCATGACCGTGCGTTTCGACACGAGGACGATGACCACGACCATGAGCGGCACGGCGACCATTCCATTGATGACCGCACTCCAGAACAGCGCGCGCATGGGGCTGATTGGCGAGTACTGCAGGGCGAGCGCAACGAGCACGCTCACCGCGATGATGCCGTAGAAGCCGCGCGCGTCGGCCACACGGCGCTCGAGTCCCTCCTTCCACCCCACCGCCTCGGAGAGCGCGTAGGCCCCCGATCCGGCAAGCACAGGCACGCTGATCAGCCCGACTGCGAAAATGCCCACCGCGAAGAGGAGATACGCGAAGTCGCCGGCAAGCGGGCGCAGCGCGCTCGCTGCCTGTCCCGCCGTGTTGATGTCGGTTACGCCGGCGATATGCAGCGTCACACCCGTGGCGAGAATGATGAACCATGCCGTGATGTCCGAATAGAACATGCCGCTCCACGTATCCCAACGAATGCGCCGCAATTCGGTGGAAGCGGCACCGGGATCGGTCACGAGCGGCGCACTATCGCGTTTTGCCTGCATGTCCTCGACTTCTTCGGATGCCTGCCAGAAAAACAGGTACGGGCTAATGGTGGTGCCGAACACGCCGAGCACAACGGCCGCCGAAGACGCATCGGGCGTGAAGTGCGGCCACACGGTGCGTAGTGCCACTTGTCGCCAGGGCACGTGAACCGTAAATAGCACTGCGGCGTAGGCGAGCAGCGAAAGCGTCAGCCACTTCAGGAAGAACACGTAGCGGTGATAAGGCACGAACACCTGAAGCAGCAGCGTCGCCAGAACGAAGGATGTCGTCATCAGGCGGCGGTCGACGCCGGTCACCAGTTCAGCGGCTTCGCCCAAGGCGGCCACGTCGGCTGCGATGTTGAGCGTATTGGCGGCGAGCAGCAGCGCCACCACGCTGTAAAGCACGATCGGTGGAAACACGGCCTTGATGTTGGCGGCCAGCCCCTCGCCCGTAACACTGCCGAGATTGGCGCACATTGACTGAACCGCCGCCATCAACGGGAAGGCGAGCGGCATCGTCCACAGCATGCCAAGACCAAACTGCGCGCCAGCCTGGGAATACGCGGCAATGCCACTGGGGTCGTCGTCCGCCACACCGGTGATCAACCCCGGCCCGACCCGCGCGAGCGGGTGTTCCTTCAGGCGGCCGAGCCATTGCATCAAGATGTCGGACCGTGTCCTGCTTTCGACGTGCATCGGTTCTCCTCGGCCATTTCGTGCCGCGAATGGCGTACGACGTGTGTGATCTCAGCGCAGATCGTATTCACGCATCATTTGGGCGATCACCGCCTTCAAAGGCGCCATGCACTCCTGCGCAATCCCGCGAAACTCGTCGATGACCCAATTGCAGCCACCGTTCTCCACCGGATCGACTCTGCGCGGAATCGGGATCTCACAATCACGGCACCTATCGCCGAGATCCGCGTTTTCCTGAACTCGGCGCAGTATCTCCGTGCGGATTTTTTCAGCTGTATCAACGTTCTTGATCATGTCTACCTTCATCGGTCCACGAGCGTGTCTTTCTCGATATTTCACGGATGGGAAAGCGACGCGAGGCGTAGCCGCTCCGCCACCTGCTGCTCCATTCTTTCCCTGCGGAGACCCGGAGCGTTGATGCACGTCAATCGACACGCCCCTTCCCGGGATAAGGTTGGCCTACATGCAGGGTCTGGACGTCAAGCGAAGCCGCGGCGATTGAATTGATGCAGGTCAAGCGCTCGCCTGCTTCCCGGCGGTCGAATGACATCGAACGCCGACACGGCCGCGCTCGAAATGGCTACAGCAAACACGGAGAACGCACCATGAGCCGTGGATGGCGATGCAGTTTCCTTCTTGGCGCGGCGGCGCTCGCAATAGCCACGGCAGGCACGCCACAAGTGCAGGCTGAGCCAGGCGACAAAACCGCGCCGAACGCCGAGTCCGCGAACGCGTTTTCCGGCACCAGCGTCAAGCATGCGAAAGCGGTCGTCATGCCAATCGACACCGGACGCAACAGCATCACCCTGCTCGAAGGCAATGGCGAGTCGTACGAAGTGATGGTCGACCGCAATATCGGCAATGTCGGGAACCTGCAACTCGGCGACATGGTGTCCGCAACGTTCAGCCGTGCGCTGCTGCTACGCGCCGACAAGTCCAGTTCGAGTGGCATTCGCGAGCGCATCGACAAAGGGTACGCAACGGGCCCGTCCTTGCGGTCGTCACTGTCCATGTACCGCGTCGAAGCGGTGACGACCGCGGTTGAGGTCGATCGCGACAAACGCCTGCTCACCCTGCGCGGCCCAACACGCACGGTCGTGTTGCAGGCATCGTCCGACAGCCTGCTCGACGGCCTGATCATGGTGTTCTGGTTTCGATCGACTCCGACGCGCATCGCGTGGCCGAACTCGACAATTTGCGCTACGGCGTCAACCAGGCACGCCGTGGATGGCTGGGAAAACCTGACGTGCTGAACACGCGCTCGCTTGCGAGGCTGCGGCCGCTGCTTGCACGTACGATGCGCTCGTGTGTTCACGAAATCCCGGAAAGTCGGTAATCGGGATCGGATGGTCCGAGGCCAACAATGTGGTACGCCCTTCTCGAACAACAGCGTGAATGGCTGCGTGCATGGCGCGCCGCGGCGCAGTACGCGCGCCATGCGTGCGAGGCGTGGCCTGCGCCGCCGCTCGCGCATGCCGCCTCGTCCTGCTATGCGGATCTGTTCGAACCCCTGCTCGGCCTCGTGGAGGAGCCGCCGCCGTTTGCGATCCGCTCGATCGCGATCGATGGGCGCCATTGCGAAGTTGACGAACGTATCGTCGCGCATACGCCGTTCTGCGACCTGCGGCGGTTTGCGCGCGCGCGGTCCGCGCGCACCGTCCTGCTGTGCACGCCGCTGGCCGGCCACGCGGCCGTCATGATGCGGGAGACCGTTGAGACGCTGCTTGCCGACGGCGACGTCTACCTCACCGACTGGATCAATGCACGCGACGTACCGCTGTCCGCCGGCCGTTTCGGCCTCGAAGAATACGTGGCGATGCTCGACGCCTTCATCGACACGCTTGCGCGGGACTCCCGGCCCCTGCATATCGTGGCCGTGTGCCAGTCCACGTTTCCTGCGCTCGGCGCGCTGGCGCTGCGCGCGCAACGCGCTTGTGCGCCGCCCGCGAGCGTCGCGCTGATAGGCGGCCCGCTCGACGCGCGCGTCAATCCGAGCACGCTCGGCATCGCGGCCGCATCGCATTCGCTCGACTGGTGCCAGCGCCACCTGATCGATATCGTACCGGCCGCGTTCGCCGGGCATGGCCGGCGCGTGTTTCCAACCTACCTGCAGCGGGCCGAGATCGCGATCGTCTACCCGCATCGCTATGTGGCGCTGGTCGACCGCTATGCAAAGGCCACCGCGCACGGCGACGCCGGCGCGCTCGCCGAGGCACGCCGCGCATTGATCGAGTACACCGCGCTGCTCGACATGCCCGCCGAATATTTTCTCGATACCGTGGACATCGTGTTCCATCGCGCCATGCTCGCACAGCGCGCATGGCGTGTAGGCGGTACGATCGTCGACCCCGCCGCGCTGCGGGACCTCGAGTTGCTGACCGCCGAAGGCACGCGCGATGCCGTCACGGGCGCCGGACAAACGCATGCGGCTCTGCGGATGTGCAGTGGCATCGCGGCAGCAGCGCGCCAGCGGCTTGATGTAGAGGGTTGCGATCATTACGGACTCTTTACGGGCGATCGCTGGCGCGACGATGTGCATCCGGCGCTGCTGGCGCTGTTCATGCATGCGGAGGCGGCCCGGCTGCGGCAGCGCGCCATGCCGCGCAATTCCGGCGTCGTATCGGGGTGAGGCCGCACACGCGCCGCAGAGGTGGCTCGCGGTTGAGCCAGATCAACTGGCGCGCACCGGCGACTGCCACCATGCAAGCACCGTAGCCCTACACCGCCCGGCGCGCCAGCGAGCCATGTCCCCTCCCGTCATCGAAACCCACGCGCTTTGCCGCCGCTTCGGCGAGGTGACTGCGGTCGATGCGCTGACGCTTTCAGTCGACGCCGGCGAGACCTTCGGGCTCCTGGGCCGCAACGGCGCCGGCAAATCGACGGTCATCAAGATGCTCACCACCTTGCTGCCGCCAAGCGCCGGCTCGGCAACGGTATGCGGCTTCGACATCGTGCGCCAGTCCGCCCGCGTGCGGCAGATGATTGGTTACGTTCCGCAGGCCCTTTCCGCAGACGGCGATCTCACCGGCTACGAAAACCTGCTCGTGTTTGCCCAGCTCTACGATATTCCGCGCGCCGAGCGGGCCGAGCGTATTGGTCGCGCCCTTGCCTTCATGGGGTTGAAGGAAGCCGCGCACCGGCTCGTGAAGACCTACTCGGGCGGCATGATCCGCCGGCTCGAAATTGCGCAGTCCACGCTGCACCGCCCGCGCGTGCTGTTCCTCGACGAGCCGACGGTCGGGCTCGATCCCGTCGCCCGGCAGTCGGTCTGGGAGCAGGTCGAGCGCCTGCAGTCGCGCTTTAACGCCGCGATCTTGCTCACCACGCACTACCTGGAGGAAGCCGAGCACTTGTGCCGGCGCGTCGCCATCATGAGCCGTGGGCGCGTGGCCGCCATCGGCACGCCTGCCGCGCTACGCGCAGCGATCGGTCCGAACGCGAGCTTCGAGGACGTGTTCGAGCACTACACGCGCGACGAGGCACCCCTCATCGGAGCTTACGATGAAGTCTCCCAGACCCGCCGAACCAGTCAACGCCTCGGGTGACCCGATGCAAGCCAGTGTGGGCGACGCGCCACGCGCGCCGCTGGTTTCGTTCGTGGCCAAGACCCTCGCGATCGGCGCGATGGAGGTGCGCAAGCTGCGCCATGATCCGACCGAACTGGCGACACGCGCGGTGCAGCCCGTTCTGTGGCTGCTTGTGTTCGGGCAGGTCATGAGCCGGGGCCGCGTGATCGACACGGGCGGCGCGCCCTATCTCGACTTCCTCACGCCGGGCATCCTCGCGCAAAGCGTGTTGTTCATCGCGATCTTCAACGGCATTTCGGTGATCTGGGAGCGCGATCTCGGTATCGTTCACAAACTGCTCGCCAGCCCCACGCCGCGCGCGGCGCTCGTGCTCGGCAAGTCGCTAGGCGGTGGCGTGCGCGCGCTCGTGCAGGCCGCGGTCGTCATGCTGCTTGCGCTCGCGATCGGCGTGCATTTGCGTGTCGGCCCGGTTTCGATAGCAGGCGTCGGGTTCTTCGTCGTGCTCGGGGCGGCGGTCTTTTCCAGCTTCTCGCTCATCATTGCCTGCATCGTGAAGACGCGCGAGCGCTTCATGGGCGTCGGACAGGTCCTCACGATGCCGCTCTTTTTCGCGAGCAATGCGATCTATCCGACCTCGTTGATGCCGCGCGCGCTGCAGATCGTCTCCGAGGCAAACCCGCTGAGCTATCAGGTCGACGCATTGCGGCGGCTATTGCTGCCGGGCTTTGCGAGCGTCGCAGGTCCAGGACTCGTCCTGGACGCCGGTGTGCTCGCGGCCACCCTTGTCGTGCTCGTCGCGGTGTGCGCGCGGCTCTACCCCGATCTGGCGCGCTGACGCCCGCACGCGCGCAGCCACGCATTGCGCGTGCGGCCAGAGGATCAAGCGTGCCGGTCACGTCGACCCACGCCGACTCACGCTGACATTTCGTATGCCTGATGAAACGCGGCAACGAACGCATCGAACGCCACGTAAGGCAAGCGGCCTATGCCTGCAGCCCCCGCGCGCCCCGCTCCGCCAAAACGGCGGCAAAAACTGTCCGCGCCAAATGCCGTCGCAAGTGGCGCGCGCACGCTCACGGTCCAATAGCCCTCGGCTGTGGGTGTGAGTACCGCATGCGCGCGCTGGGGGGCCGCCAGCGCAAGCTGATTCGCGAAGGCGCCACGCACCCGGCGCGCCCAGCGCTCGCCCGGCAGCGTAAAGACCTCGATACCCGCCGATGTTGCCGCCGGGCGCTGCGCGCACGCGAGTGTCAGGTCCTCGCGCCGCGCTTGCCCAAGCGTTGCGAGCAGCGGGCAGGCCCCGGCGAAGTCGAGCGGCTGCGCGTACGGCTCGAGCAGCGTGTAGAGCGCCGCAGGTTCAATCAGCAGATCGCCGATCGAGTCTCCGTAGCCCGCGTAATTCACGTTCTCACCCAGTTCGCGCAGGGTTGCTTCGTCGTCCGGATCGATGCCCGCGAGCTGTGCGAGCCGGTGGGCCGCGCCCGGCAGATTGTCGCCGAACGTCGCGGCAACCGCCCACGCGCGATAGCGCCCGCGCAACCGCCGGTCGACGAGGACGCTCGTGCAGACGTCGGACGCCGTATCGATATCCGTATGCAGCAACGGGTGCCGCGGCAATTCGCGGGCGACGTGATAGTCGATATAGTCGATCGTCACGCCGCGCGCCAGCAGCGCGAGTACGGCGGCGCGATTGGCATCGAAAGAGAGGTCGAGGGCAGTCACATGGTCGCCGGGGCTCGCGGTGACCCGCGCTAGCAGCGCGTTGTCGCGCTTTGGCCCCGTGATCAGCACCGCATTGCGCGGTGTTGCGAGGCGCAGTTGATGCAGCGCGAACAAACCGTCCGCGTCGCCGTTGCACACGTCGAAATATTGCATCGGGTGCCTCGCATGCTCGTGCGCGTTGGCGCGCGCTATTGGCACACCTCGTCTTCGTAGTCCGAGGCCGCCTGCCCCATGCGCAACTCAGGTTCGTCCAGGTCGAGCACCGCCAGCGCCGCCGCGCGGCCAAGCGCCTGCAGCGACGCGATCGACTCCGCCGAAAAATCGAAGTCGCGCGCAAACGTCGATCTGTCCAAGGCCGCGCCATCGAGCGATATACGGTGGATTTGGCCCGGCGCGTGGTTGCCCATCAGACGGATGTACTCGGGCGACTGCCGCACGCGCGCGGCAGCCGCAGCGTCGAGCTGGGCGGTGACACGCTCGACGAGATCGCGGAAGTCATTGGCGTTCTCTTCGAAGCGCAAATCGTTGCGCACGCGGTCTGCATAGACAATCTCGTCGCGGCGCAGCATCACCTCGAAGAGATTCGACGGCAGCGGCCGCGCCCCGGAAAACAGATCGACGACGAATACGCGTCCCGCGACCTGGCCGCAGCGCTCGATCACGAGGTCGAGCGGCGAGTTGCTGACGACGCCACCGTCCCAGTATGCGCGGCCCTCCACCGTCGTCCACGGCATGGCAGGCGGCAGGCTGCCGCTTGCGAGCAGATGCTCGGGCGTCAACCGGTCGACGTAGCTGTCGAAAATGCGCCGCTCGCCGCTTGCGACATCCACGGCGCCAAGCAGCAGGCGCGTCGGGCTCGCAGCCAGCGCATCGAAGTCGACGTAGCGTCGCAAGAGCGCGAGCATCGGCTGCGTGTCGTAGTAGCTCGTCCACCACGGCGAGATGCTGCCGATGCGAGGCGCCCCCATCCACCAGCGCGGGCGCATGAAATTCGGTACGCCAAAAAGCGCGAGATGCCAGGCCAGTTCGGTCTGTCGCAGATGCGCGCACGTGCGCGGCGCGGCGAGCCCCTCGATCGACAGGTCGCGCCAGAAGGCATTGAGCGCCGCCACCGCCTCGCCAGGATGGCTTGCGACGATTGCGCCGTTGAACGCGCCAATCGACACAGCCGATACGATGTCGGGGCGAACCCCCTGCGACTCCAGTGCACCGATCGCCCCGCTTTCGAACGCGCCGAGCGCACCGCCGCCCTGCAGGATAAGCACGGTCTGCGAAGGTAGCGCACCGAGACGCGAGTCCGCATGCGCCAGCACCGCGCCGCAGTTCGCGAGATTGCGCCGGTGGCGGATCATCTCTTCGGCGGCGACCGCGTCGTCGGCCGGCGCGCCGATCGAGAACATCGCCCGCAGCACATTGTGCTTCATGAATAACAGCAAATATGGCGGCCGCGCAAACTCGCCACGCTCGACAACTGCCTGCGCATCGGACGGGTCGCCGATAAAGTTATAGGGCACGTCGAAAACGTCCCCATAGAAGATCGAAACATCGCGGTACGGCATACGTGCGCCGCGCATGTTGCGAGCGGCGACGCGTCCCTGACGCACCGCATTGTCCCAGTGCTCGACACGCCGGCGCGCACCTCGCACCGCATCGGGGAAGTTCGCCACATCGCCCGCGGCATAGATGTCCGGGTCGGACGATTGCAGGCACTCGTCGACGATCACACCGTCGTTCAGCTCGAGGCCGCTGCCCGCAAGAAATCCGCAGTTCGGCTCCACGCCCGTCGCAACTACGGCCAGTTCACACGCGAGCGCGCGGCCGTCGCTGAGCACCGCGCCCGCGAGTGTGTCGTTGCCCGTAAAGCGCTCCACGGTGAGCCCGGTCAGCACCTCGATGCCGTGATCCGCGCAGAGTTGACTGAAATGCGCCGAGAGCAAGGGGGAATGCAATTGCGGCAGCATCTGCCCGCCGCGTTCGATGAGCGTGACCTCGAGGCCCAGCTCGCACAACGCCGCCGCGGCCTCGACGCCCACGAATCCCGCGCCGACCACAAGCGCCCGGCGTTTTCCCGCCGCGTCCGTTCGCAACGCCGCTGCGTCCCCGATATCGTGCAGGCCGTGCACGCCCGCAAGCGCGGCACCGGGAACATCGAGCACGTGCGGGGAGGCACCCGTCGCGATGAGCAGCTTCCCGTAGCCCACCGTGGTGCCATCTTCGAGCTGCACGAGGTGCGCGTCACGATCGAGCGCCACGGCCCGCGCGTGCAGCAGCACGGCAATGTTCTGTTTCTCGTAGAAGTCCGCCGGGTGTATGGTGACCCGCGCGGCACCGGCCTTGCCCGTGAGGAAGCCCTTTGTGAGCGGCGGCCGCCGGTACGGGAGCACGGGTTCGCCACACAGGATCGCGATGCTCGCACCCGGCTCCTCATGCCGCAACGAGCGAGCAGCGGTCACGCTCGCAATGCCGCCGCCTGCCAGCACATAATCGAAACGCTGCTCGCGCATACCTTGCTCCTAAGCACGGCTCATCTGGGCACCGCCTCATGCTCGTGCGCGGCGAGTGCGTCCTTGATCGCCAGCACGAAGCCGGAAACCTTCTCGACTGCCGCGTCGGTCTGCAAGTCTCGCGTGGAGATCGCACAGGTTGCAATCGGCGCACGCCGCGCGAGCTGCGCCATCTGCGCGAATGCCTCTTCACTGCCGCGGCCGCCCATCGTGCAAAAGAACGCCACCGTGCGCATCTGGTGCCAGTGCAGCGAGAGCCACGTCGCCACCGGCGTTGAAGCGCGCGCCGCCCATACCGGCGTACCGACCAGGATGACGTCGTAGTTGGCGAGCGTATGGCTCATCGGTTGCAGGTGCGCGGGGCGCTTGCGAACCACGTCGAGGATCGAAAGCAGGAAACCCAGGGGACCGGCACGGCGCCGGACTTCGACTTCGTACAGCCGTTCGTAATCCCCTTCGAGTTCGGCAGCGAGCCGCCCGGCAATCTCCGCCGTCGTCTCGCTGCGCGAATAGAAGACCACGAGTATGCGAGATGGTGCGTTCAAGGCGACCTCCATCATGTTTCACCGATGCAAACCACGAGCACAACGTGCGGCGCTTCACTTCGAGATGAGGCTGGCGCGCCGAAATGAGGCGCAGCTCGTCAAACAGGCTGGCGGCCGCGTGCATCAGATCGTCGAGCGAAACGATGCCGATCAGTTCGCCGCCTGCGCCGACCACGGGCAACCGGCGCACCCCATGAAGGCGCATTCGCCTGGCGAGCAGCCAGATATCGTCGCCGTCATCGGCGACCAGCGCAGGCGTCGACATCACGTCGCCGGCGTACAGCTTGTCCGCGGCCGCGTCAGGGCTCACCACCGCCAGCACGATGTCCCGATCGGTCAGCACACCAAGCGGCACGCGCACGCCCCCGTCATCTCGCACGACGACCAGATCGCCCGCGTGCAGCGCGCGCATTCTCGCCGCGGCTTCGACGATGGAGGTGTGCGGGTCGCAGGTGGCGACTTCACGTGTACACAGCGTGGCGGCGTTCATTGCACCTCCGTCCATACGGCAAGCAACTGTTCGCACGAGCCAGCGTGACGCCCCTCTTTACACACGAGCGCGAACGGGCCGTCCGCGCTCGTCGCGTGCAAGGGCTCGAAGTCCCGCACCAGCGCGTCGCCGAACCGGTGGACCAGAAGAACGGCGGTACAGACGACGGCCGCGGCCGTTACCACGCCGAACGCGAGGCGCTCGAATCGGCGGAAGAAGCGTTCCATGCGAGTGTTTCCTCGTTCATTCGACGTTCAGGAGGTCAACGATCGTATGCACGCCCGGCGTGGCTTTGGCCGCTCCGTAGACGAGCTTGCGCTCCGCGTGCGAGGCGACTTTGCCGCTCAAGGTGACCGTACTGCCATCGATCTTGATCTCGACATGTTTCGCCTCCCGCTCCCCGTGCCGACTGATCGCGGCGCGAATCCCCCGTGCGATGTCTTCTGCCGACGTTTCGCCGCGGATGCGTATTTTGTCGTTCACGGCCCTCACACCGCGCAAATGTGCGATCGCTTGCTGCGCGGCATGGCTCTGGTACCCCCAGTCACACTCGCCGAGCAACGTGACACAACCCTTTTCGACCTCCAATTGAACATCCTGATTGTTCAGGCCAACGGTCCATTCGAGGATCGAGCGCGCCGTGCCGGCGATCTCTTCATCGCTGCGTTCGTCGTGCCGAGGCAGGCGCACTTCCATCTCCACGACGATGCCGCGCACACCCGCAACCCGGGCGGCCGCCCGTTGCGCGGCGAGCTTCGCCGCGTAGCTCGCCGGATGGCCCGACAGCGTCACCAGGCCATTCGAGACCTCCACGCCGATCGTCGCCGGTTGGATAGACCGATCGCACGCGATCTCAATCTCGACTTCACGCTTCAATTCCATATCTGATTTCATTGCATTCGACTCCTGATTGCTTGCCGCTGCGGTTTCACTACGCCGGTACCGAAGCGAAATGCCCGCGCACAAATTCACGCACCCGCGCGAGGTTGGCGGAGGCCGTAGCGGGAGGCATTGCCGGCCCGACTTCGTCGAAGTGCAGGTGTCCGATCACGTCGAAACCGTACGCACGAAAAACATGCGTATCCTGCAACAGCTGCATCGCCTGCCACCGGCCGTCCGCCACGAACGAGGCCAGCGGCGCGGCCGAGACCGTCACCACGACGGCACGGCGTCCCGACAGCAAGCCGTGCACGCCGTCCGGCTGGGTCTCGTACGCGAAGCCGCGGCTGAACACGCGGTCGATATAGCCCTTCATCATCGCGGGCATCGCCATCCACCAGAGCGGATAGACGACCGTCACGACGTCTGCCGCGAGCACGTCTTTCTGCGCGATCACGACGTCGGCCATGCGAACCCGCACATCGCTTCCCTCGGTCAGCTCCTCGGCGGAGAGCACGGGATCGAACCCCATCCGGTACAGGTCATGAACGCGCACGTCATGGCCAATGCGGACCAGTTCGCCAACATAGTCACGCGTCACGTTCATCGTGAAGCTGTCTTCCACCGGGTGCGCGACCACGATCAGGTGTTTCTGCATGGCGGTAGCTCCTTCTAAAAAAACCGCAGCACGAACAGGTTCATCCTGCGCGCGCCCGCCGCCATCCGATTGACACACGTCAACCATGCGAGGATCGCCGCGCGCGCGCTCCAGTTCACTCGACGACCAGTTCGTCCACTACGCGCCGCACGCCACGCGTCGCCCAGGCAGCGCCACATGCGGCGCGACGGTCGCGCAGCGAAGACACCTTGCCGCTGAGCGTCGCCACGCCGTCTTCGACCGTGACATGAATGCCGGCGAACTCCCGCTGTGCGCGGCGCGCGAGCGCCGCCGAGATGTGCCCCGCAACATCGGCCACGGCGTCGCTGTTGCGCACTGAGATCCGGTTGACCACGCCCATCACGCCGCGCATTCGGCTAACGACCTTCTCGGCCAGATTGCGCTGATAGCCCCAGTCCACTTCGCCCACGAGCGTCACGCATCCGCGATCCACCTCTATGTGAACCTGGCTTTCGGCAAGACCCGCCTGCCAGCGCAGTGCGACCACGATGGCTTCGGCGAGATCGATATCCGAATGCTGAAGCTTCGGCGGCGGCGCAACCGTAAGCTCGAAGACGATCGCGCGGCAACCCGCCACCCGCTCGACAGCTCGCCGGACGGCCATTTTTTGCGCGTAACCGGGCACCGTGCCCGACAACGTCACGATACGGTCCTGTACGCTGACATCGACGCGCGAGATATCCACCTCGGGGTCCCACGCGAGTTCGCGTGCCACCTCGTCTCTCAGTGCTTCATCGGATTTCATTGCGACCTCCTCTCGAGCTTTCCGACCGGTTGCTCCGCCTCAAGCATCGCTCGGCGCGACGCCGCGCGGCTGATATCGATCAATCCATTGCGCGCCGCGCCGCCTTGCGTCCGGTGGTCAGTTCGACGATTTCCGCGGTGATCTCGTCCTGACGCATCGCACGATACTGTTGCGAAAGGCTGGTGAGCCGCGCTTGCACGTTCGTGCGCGCAGCAAGCATGGCGCGTACGCGTGCCTCGTTCTCGGCCGCGAACGCGAGCATCAGCGCCTCGCACAGTTCGAACGACACATAAAGTCCGACGAGCCTCGCAAGAATCCGCGCGGGCGCCACGTTGACGAGCGGCGGCAACGCACGCGGCGTGACGTGAAAGCGCGCGAAATCGAACGGAATGAGTGTGCGCTGCACGACGTGCACGCGCGACTCGCCAGGCAGTGCGTGCGTGAGCGTGACGCATGTCGCGCGCTCGCCATCGGCAAGCCGGGCGTAAAGCGCATCGGACACGCGGGCCGCGAGATGGGGAACGGCTGCCGGATGCGCGGCCATCGGCGCCGACCAGGCCTGCGCGAGACCACGCTCCGCGCAGGCGCTCACGAGCCGGGTGCCGACCAGCAGCCAGTGACTGACGCGTTCGCGATGGCGGAGCAGGGCTTCATCCGCTATCCGGTCGTTGAGGCCGCCGACGAAGCCCTGCTCCGCACCGATGACGATGCGCACCTCGGTGCCGTCGCCCGTGTTCGCGGCGCCTGGCAACGCGCTCGATGGGTCAAACGCAAGGACGTCCCCAATCGCTGCACCCGCCGCTGCAGCGCAAGCGCGGATACCGGCGAGCCGTGCGTGCGCGTCGCGCGAGCGCGCCGCGGCAATCCCGCGCATGGCGCCGACCACGGCTTCGAGCTGATGGGTCGCGCCGATCCGGGCTTCGACCTCGCCGAGCTTGCCGCTCATATCGCCTCTTCGCCAGGCGCGATTCGGCCCGCGCTTGCTTCGTCGCCTGCAATGCCCGCGATGCATTCACGCACCCGTTCACGCAACGCGGCAACGTTTTGGGATGATTCGCCATCCGAATCGTCAACTACAAGACGCTCGCGGATCTTTGCAACGGCGCTCACGGGCAGCGCATCGAACTCGCCATCGGCGAGCGCTCCGAGCAGCGCGACCTGCCCGGCAGTGCCAAGCGGGTTGAAGCGCGGCTGCGCGAACAACGCGCGAATGCGCTCGCCGCGCGCAATCTGCGCACTCACACGCGCGTCCGTGAGACCGCCAAAGCGCGCGAACACCTCCAGCTCGAGAAACTGCGCGTAGTCGATCCTCAGCTGCCCCGCCACCTGCCGCAGTGCGCTCACTTGCGCCTTGCCGCCCACGCGGCTCACGCTCAATCCCACGTTGACCGCAGGGCGCTGGTTCGACGCGAACAGCGCCGCATCCATCACGAGCTGGCCATCGGTAATCGAAATCAGGTTCGTCGGAATGTACGCCGAGAGATTGCCCGCGTCGGTCTCGGCAATCGGCAGCGCGGTGAGCGAGCCGCCGCCCAGTTCGGAGTTCAATCTCGCCGCACGCTCCAGCAGCCTTGCATGCAGATAGAAGATGTCGCCGGGGTAGGCCTCACGCCCAGGCGGCTCGCCGGTGAGCAGCGCCAGTTCGCGGTGTGTCGCCGCGTGCTTCGAAAGATCGTCGATGACGACCAACGCGTGCTCGCCACGGTCGCGAAAATACTCGGCGACCGAAAACCCTGCGAACGGCGCGATCCATTGCATGCCAGGCGAAGCCGAAGAAGGTGCCACCACGAACACGCACCGCTGCGGCGTGCCGCGCGCACGCACGGCGTCGATCACGCGCTGCACGGCCGTGGCGCGCTGACCCACGGCGACGTACACGCAGATCACGTCGCTCGCGCGCTGGTTGACGATCGCGTCGACGGCAAGCGACGTCTTGCCAGTGGCTCGGTCGCCGATAATAAGCTCGCGCTGACCGCGCCCGATCGCGAACAACGCATCGACGATCAGCACGCCGGTTTCCAGCGGCTCGCTCACAGCGGCCCGCTCGACGATGGCGGGCGCGGGGCGTTCCACCGGCAGCCACGCCTCGGCGGCGAGCGGCTCGCCGCCGTCGAGCGGCCGCCCAAGCGGATCGATCACGCGCCCGAGCAGCGCCTCGCCCACCGGCACCTGAAGCACGGCGCCGGTACGCTCCACTCGCTCGCCGGCCTCCACACCTGTCGCGCCGTCGAGCAGCACCACATGCGCCAGATCCGCATCGAGTGTGCGCACATAGCCTGTCGCGCCGCTCGCGAAGCGCACCGTTTCGTCGAGTGCGACATCGGCGAGCCCCGCGACGCGTGCAACGCCGTCGGCCACGCTCGCCACGCTGCCGTTGGTCTGCGCCTCGGCCGCGATGTGCACGCGAGCGAGCGCGTCTTGCGCTCGCGCTAGCCAGTTCCGCGCGCCGGACTCAGCCGCGCACACCACCCTGCTCCAGCAATGTCTCGCGAATGGCGTCGAGATCGTGTCGCAGATGGTTGCGCACCGCCGCGTGCGCGCCCGTGAGTTCGAGCCCGGCAATCAGCGTGGGATCAGCGCGCACGCGCAGCGTGACGTCGCGCCCGAGCACCGCGCCGAAAGCTGCCTCGCAGGCTTGCTGTTCGGCGGCGCTCAGCGCGCGCGGCGCAGCCAGCGCAAGCGGCTCGCCCTGGGCGCCAAATTCGGCGCGCGTTTCGGGCGACAGTGTCGCCAGGGCCTCGGCGGTCGCGCCAATGAAGCCCTGCACGCGCGCCTCCGGTGGCATGCGATCGAGAAGACGGCCCGCAATCTCGACGGCAAGCCGTACGGCGTCGTCCTCGATGTCGCGCGCCTGCGCAGCGCGCCCGCGTTCGATTTCGCTCTCAGCTTGCGCGCGCAGTTGCGCGGCTTCGGCCCGCGCCTGCACGAGCAGGGCCGCCTTGTGCGTTTCGGCGTCCGCTTGCGCGGCCCGAAGCGCCGCGTCACGCGAGGCCGCGAGCCGCGTGGTTTCGTCACGTGCGGCGGCGTGCTCGGCCTGCGCTGCCCGGCGGTTTGCCTCCGCATCCGCAAGCAGCGCCTGCGCCGCTTTCTGACGCGCTGCAACGATATCCGCCACCGGGCGGAACAAGAATCGCGCGAGCAGCCAGACCAGCACGAGGGCATTGATCGTCTGCAGCGCGAGCGTCGACCAGTCGATGTGCATGGTGCTGCCCCGCTACTTGACGAACGGATTGGCGAACAGCAGCAGAAGCGCCAGCACGAGGCAGTAGATCGCCATGGTTTCGATCATCGCGAGGCCGACGAACAGCGTGCGCGAGACGGTGCCCGCGGAATCGGGCTGCCGAGCGATGGCGTCCATGGCGGCGGCAACGGCGCGGCCTTCGGCAAGCGCGGGGCCAATGGCGCCGAACGACACCGCGAGCGCGGCGGCCGCAATGCTGACGATTTCGATGAGATTCATGGCTTTTCCTGTGCGCGATGTCCGGAACCCGAGCGCTCGCCGGCCGCCGCGGCGCCGACGAACACCATCGCCAGCACCGCGAATATGTAGGCCTGCACGGCGCCGGTGAGGAGGTCGAGCGCCATCAGCGGAATGGGCACGAGCAACCCCGCGAGCGAGAGCACGATGCCGACCACGAACACACCGCTCATCACGTTGCCGAAGAGGCGCACGACGAGCGAAAAGGTGCGCGTGAGTTGCTCGACGACGTTCAGCGGGATCATGACCCACGTCGGCTCGGCGAAGGTCGCCAGATAGCCGCGCAGCCCGCGCGTGCGCAAGCCGTGAAAGACGGTCGCTGCAAGCACGATCAGCGCGAGTGCGACGTCGGTTTCGAGATGCGCGGTCGGTGGCTCGATACCCGGCAACAGCGACGACCAGTTCGCCGCCAGCACGAACACGAATAGCGTGCCGATCAGCGCGCGGTAGGGAGCGGGGTCGCCTTCGATCGTGTCGCGAATCTGGGCGTCGAGTGTCGTGACGAGCAGTTCCAGCACGGTCTGCGTCTTCGAAGGCGCAAGCGCGAGCCGCCGCGTGAGCAGGACCGCGACGGCGGCCATGCAGGCCATGATGGCCCACGTGACCACGACCGGCGCCGTGATCGAGAGCGCGCCAATGTGCCAGAGCGGTGTGGTGGCGAGCGGCGAGGCTTTCATCATGTCCGCACCGCCTGGCGCAGCACGACATGGCGAGCGAGCAGCAGGCCGGCCATACCTGTGAGCAGCGCCGGAATGCCCGCGCGCGCGAGTGCGAACAGGAGCAACGCGGTCAGCACGCAGCGCACGGCCTGTGCGCCGAGCGCAACACCCAGGCGGCCCACCGCAAAATAGCGCGCATTCCAGCGCAGCGCGGCGAAGTGCGCCGCCCCGGCCGCACTTCCCGCGGTAAGAGCCGCCGCGCATGCCCAGATCGTCGAGTGCTCAGTCATTCTGGTGACCCCGCTCCTGTCGATGCATCCATTTCCATGCGAACCAAAGACCCGCCGCCGCGCCAAGCATGAGCAGCGGCGCCGAGAAGAACACGCGCGTACCGAAAAACCGGTCGAGCATGTGGCCGATCGCGAGCCCCGCCAGCGTCGGCAACACGATCGTCCAGCCGAGAATGCCGATCTGCCCGAGCCGACTGCCGAGCGACGGCTCGGGTTGCGCGCGGCCACGCGCCTCGCGCTGCGCGGCGTCGCGTGCGGCCCGCGCCATGTGGTTGTGCTCCCCTGACGGATCGCTCATCGCCCTCGCTCCTGCGGCGCTGTAATCTCCTGTCCGTCCGGCATCGCTGGGCCGCGCAGATAACGCAGCATCTGCCGCACCGCCTGGGCATGCAGGCGCACAGTCTCCACGCGCATGCGCCGCTCGGCGTCGACCTGCGCCGCGCGCACACGGGCTACCTCGCGCTCGAGGCGCTCGAGCGAATCGCCGACGATCGCCTCGCGGCACGCAACGGCCACCGTGCGTCCGCCGGATACCGTCAAGAGGCCGCCGTCAACTGCGCAGTAGCGCCGCGTGCCGTCCGGCCCAATCCAGCGCACCACCGAAGGCACGAGCATCGTGATGAAGTCCGCGTGTGCCGGACGTATGCCGAACGAGCCGCTCTCGTCCTCGGCGCGCAACGAGCCGGCGGCCGCATGATTGACCACCATGTCCAGCGGCGTGGCGATCGTCAGGTCGAGTAACGCGGCCATATGCTTGCCCCTATGTGAGTGCGGGCGCAGTTGCCGCTGTTGCCGAAACGCGCTCTTTCTCGCGCGCTTCGTCGAGCGTGCCGACCATGAAGAACGATCGCTCCTGCCAGTCGTCGCACTCGCCGGCGAGTATTGCCTTGCAGCCCGCCAGCGTGTCGGCGATCGAGACCGAGCGGCCCGGCTGTCCCGAGAATGCTTCCGTGACCGCGAACGGCTGCGTGAGAAAGCGCTGCAAACGACGCGCGCGCTGCACGAGCAGACGGTCTTCGGCGCCCAGTTCCTCGACACCGAGCAGCGCGATCACGTCCTGCAGTTCGCGATGGTGCTCGATGAGCCGTCGCACTTCGATCGCAACCGCCGCGTGCTCCGCGCCCACCACGAGTGGATCGAGCAGTACCGACGACGACGCGATCGGGTCAATGGCCGGATACATGCCCTCCGCCGCCATGGCGCGCGAGAGTACGACCATGCTGTCCACGTGCGCCGCGATCGTCGTCACGGCGGGATCGGTGAAATCGTCGGCAGGCACGTAGACAGCCTCAACGGCCGTCACCGCCGCATCGCCCACCGAGACGATGCGCTCCTGCAGCGCGGCCACTTCGCTCGCGAGCGTCGGCTGATAACCGACCCGCGACGGCATGCGCCCGAGCGACGCCGACACCTCCGCCCCCGCCTGCACGAAGCGAAACACGTTGTCGATCATCAGCAGCACGTTCTGGCGCTTCTCGTCGCGAAAGTACTCCGCGATCGTGAGCGCCGTGAGCGGCACGCGCCAGCGCGCCCCCGGTGGCTCGTTCATCTGGCCATACACCAGCACCGTACGTTCGAGGACGTCCGATCCGCGCATATCCGAGAGCATCTCGTGGCCCTCGCGCGAACGCTCGCCGACCCCCGCGAACACCGAGATGCCCTGGTAGCGCTCGACCATCGCATGTATCAACTCCATCAACAGCACGGTCTTGCCGACGCCCGCGCCGCCGAACATCGCGGCCTTGCCGCCCTGCGCGAGCGGCGCGAGCAGATCGATCACCTTGATGCCGGTCGTGAAGATCTCAGTGGAACCGCGCAGCGCCGCCATCGGCGGCGGCGCGCGGTGAATGGGGCGGCGCAAAACGCCTGCATCGAGCGGCGCGCCGCCGTCGTGCACCGTGCCGCCCACGTCGAGCAGCCGGCCGAGCACCGCGTCGCCCACGGGAACCTCGAGCGGGCCGCCGTGCGCTTCGACGCGCGCGCCGCGGCGCAACCCCGCCGTGGACTGCAAGGCGAGCGCGCGCAGCACGGTGGCGCCGAGATGCGCCTCCACTTCCGCGGTGACGCGAGTGCCGTCGTCGCGAATGATCGACAGCGCGTCTTCGACAGGTGGCAGCGGCCCAGCTTCGAACATGACGTCCAGCACCGCGCCGCGCAACGCGCTCACGCGCCCGACGGCGTGCAGGGCAGATGCCGCAGTCTCGTTCGAGGGATGGTTGTTGGGCACAGGGCTTCTCCGCGGCATCATGCGAGCACGAGTTCGTCGATGACCGCGCTCACGCCAGGCTGTGCCCACGCCGCACCGCGCGCCACGGCACGTTCGGCTTCCGAGGCAACAGTACCCTTGAGCGTCACCACGCCGTCGCTCAGCTCGACATGGATGCGAGTGGCTTCGTCCTCGGCGTAGTACAGCAGCGCCCGACCGATACGCTCGCTGATCTTGCGGGCGTCCATACGCCGGTGCGCCGCCACACGGCTCGTGATCCCCGTCACGCCACGCAAGCGCACGAGCGAGCGGATCGCAAGCTCGCGCTGCCACTCCCATTCGACAGCGCCCCGCAAGAAAAGATGACCATTCACCGCCTCGACTTCCACGGCCCGTTGCGGCACCCCTGCCGTCCAGTGCAGGACGGCGCGCGCCATATCCGCGATCTCTTCGTCGCCGGGCGGGTCGGTAACCGGCACGTCGACCCGTGTACGCGCGACAACGGAACGCACGCCGCTCACGCGCCATGCGGCGCGTTCGGCGGCATGTGTCTGGGCAAGCGACGGAGCCGATCCCATAAGCGTCACGACGCCGTTCGCCACTTCGGCACGGATGCGCGATGCGTCGAGCGCGGAGTCGAACGTCAGTTCATCCAGCACGTCCTGCTTCAGTTGCGTATCGGATTTCATGGTGCGCTCGCGCGGGCGTCGTCTATCGAATCGGTCTCCTGATGATCAGGCACTCGCTGAGGCGGAGCCGCCTGCGGGTTTCGCCGGTATTGCCTCGCCGTTCGGGCGCAAGCCCACGAACTGGCCGAGATACGTCATCCAGTCGGCCGCCGGCGGCAGGGCGGCTGCCGGATGCGAGGCCTGCGCACGCACGCACGCTTTTTCGAAGTCGACCGTTAGTTCTCGCATCAAGGCCCCGTATGCCGCCTGGCTTCGCGCAGTCAGATCCTGACCTTGCTCGCATAGCGCCGTGCTGGCCGCGAAGTACTCGCGCATCAAGGTTTGCCACGTCTGCACGAACGCCCCCGATTCGTACGTGCGGGCATCCAGAAGGGCCTCGCAGGCGCGTTGCGCGGCCACACGGTCGCGCTCCACGCACTTCGCCTGCAGCCCCAGCGCGGCCTGTAGCTCCTCCAGACCCAGCTCCACCATGCGCGTGCCCGCGCTCATCATGCACATTGGCGCAAACTGCGTGCTCTGAGGGGTGTCTTTCATGTCGATCTCCTGGTCGATTGAGCACCGTTGCCTGATCTACCGCTCGTGGCATGGCACGGCGCCCCGGGTTCCTCCTCCAATCTAATGGGGGCGCTTCGCGCGCAATTGACCTGCATCAGAAGTTTTTGGGGGCGGGTTAGCGGCGCAGGTGCGCAGACAGGATCCGGCTTCTCTTGATTTGAATCAGAAGCAGACGTGCCCGGGCGCGCGAGCCTTTGAATTGCTCCGATTGACATGCGCGCGACCCGCGCCTCACCACCATGCCTTATCCGACCAATAGCGACTTGCCTCTGGGCGTACGCAATCATTTGCCGCTGCATGCCCAGGACATCTTCCGGGCCGCATTCAATCGCGCCTATGCCGACCACGCCCTGGACCCGCGCCGGGAGGAAGCCGCCCGCCGGATTGCGTGGGCGGCCGTGAAGCGCCTGTACGTCCGCGACGGGATGTACTGGGTATCCCGGTAGACAATCCCTCCCCAACGGCCCCATGAACACACTCCCCGACGACACCCTCGCGGTGCGCCTTCTGCGTCTTGTCGATACGCTCGCCGCGGAGCTGCATGGTGAAGCGCGGCACCCGGCGCGCGTTTCGATGACGACGCAGCTGGAACGGGATCTTGGCTTCGACAGCCTCGCGCGCGCCGAACTCGCAGAGAGGATCGAACAAACCTTCGCCGTGCGCCTGCCGCCCGACGCGTTTGCGGCCGACACGCCCGCCGACCTGCTCAAGGCGATCGAACAAGGCGCCCAGTGCGTGCCGCATGCGGCTGCGCCGCATTTCCAGGCGCAGGCCGAAGTGCGAGACGAACCCACGCTGGCGGTGCCCGAGCAGGCCCAGACGATGGCCGACGTGCTTCGCTGGCACGCGCTCCGCCACCCTGACCGGCTGCATCTCACGCTGATCGAGAACGGCGCTTCTACGGTGCTCTCCTATGGCGCGATCTTTCGGCGTGCCTCGCACGCGGCCAATGCCCTGCGCGCGCTCGGCGTCGATCCCGGCGCGCGAGTCGCGCTCATGCTGCCAACCGGCGCCGACTATTTCGTTGTCTTCGCTGCGCTGATCCTCTGCGGGGCCGTGCCGGTGCCCATCTATCCGCCCACGAGCCTCGCGCAGGTCGAGGAACACGTCGAACGCTACGCTTTGATCCTTGCCAATGCGCAAGTCTCGGCGCTGATCGCTTCGGCATCGCTGGGCACAGTGGCACAAATCCTCAGGTTGAACGTGCCGACGCTGCGTCAACTCGTCACCAGCGCGGCGCTTGTCCCGTCCCCGGCTGAAAGTGACGAGCCCGCGCCATTCGTCAGAACCGCACCGCACGACCTCGCATTGCTCCAGTACACCTCCGGCAGCACAGGTGAGCCAAAGGGCGTGATGCTGAGCCATGCGAACCTGCTTTCAAACATCCGCGCGATGGGCGAGCGCATGCATGTGCAGCCCGGCGACAAACTGGTGAGCTGGCTGCCCCTTTATCACGACATGGGACTCATCGGCGCGTGGCTCGCCCCGCTCTACTTCGGCTTTCCGCTCGTCGCCATGTCGCCGCTTGCGTTCCTCGCGCGTCCCGCGACCTGGCTGGAAGCGATCTCGCAATACCGTGCGACGATCACCGCTGCGCCTAACTTCGCGTACGAGTGGTGTGCGCGGCGCGTGCCCGAGCGCCAGCTCGCCGGGCTCGATCTTGGGTCATTGAGATTTGCGTTCTGCGGCTCCGAGCCGGTGAATCCCGACACGCTTCGGGCGTTCGCCGAGCGCTTCGCCCCGTTCGGGTTCGACGCGCGCGCCATCACGCCGGTCTACGGGCTCGCCGAAAACACGCTCGCCGTCACGTTCCCTGCGCCGTCGCGTGGCCTGCGCGTCGACCTCGTGCAGCGCGAGGCGCTCAGCATGTGCGGTGAAGCCATAACGGCGGGCGCACAAGACGGGCAGCTTGCGCTTGTCGCGTGCGGCTATCCGCTCGCGGATACCGGGCTGCGCATCGTGGACGACAACCGGCAGCCGCTCGCCGAGCGCCGTATCGGGCATATCGAGTTTCGCGGCGCAAGCGCGACGACGGGCTACTACCGTAATCCCGGGCAAACGGCACGTCTCGCGCACAATAGCTGGCTCGACAGTGGGGATCTAGGCTATCTCGCCGATGGCGAGCTGTTTGTGACGGGGCGGACGAAGGATCTCATCATTCGCGCCGGCCGCCACATCTTCCCCGATGAGCTGGAACATGCGCTCGGGCAGCTGAGCGGAGTCGAACCAGGCGGCGTGGCGGCCTGCGGCGAGCCGGATCCCCTGGCAGGCACCGAGCGCCTCGTCCTGATCGTCGAAACGTCGATGAACGAGGCCGCCGGGCGCGCTGACCTTCAGGCCCGAGTCAACGCTGTCGCGAGGCGCCTGTGCGGCGCGCCCGCCGAGCGGGTCTTGCTCGTTGCACCACAAAGCATTCTGAGAACGCCGGGTGGCAAGATCCGTCGCGCCGCGACAATCGAGCGCCTGCGCCAAGGCGGTGCCCCTGAGCAGCCGACGCGTGCGCTCTCGCCGTGGCGTCGGACATTCGCTCTCGCCGCCGCCAACGCAGTTCCGTTCGTGCATGCGGTCGGCGCGTGGCTACGGCGCGCTGTCCGCGGAACCTGGTGCTGGTCGATCGTCGGACTCGCGTTTTCGGCGGTCTGGCTACTGGTCACGCTCGATCGCAAGCCCGCGCGCCGCTGGCGCACGGCCGCTCGCGCGTGCCGGATGGTACTGCGCGCGGTCGGCCTGCGCACGACGCTGCGTGGCGCCGAACATCTCGACGCGGCAACGCATCCCGTACTGGCCACCAATCACACGAGCTATCTCGACGTGGTCGTGCTGCTGGCCATGCTGCCTGAGCCAGTGCATTTCGTCGCGAAGCGGGACCTCGCACGGCGCCCGTTTGTCGGCGGCCTGCTGCGCGCGCTGGGCACCCGTTTCGTCGCGCGCGAGGACTACGGCCAGAGCCTGGCCGACGAAGCGAAGCTGGTCGAATGCGCCCGCGCCGGCGAAACGCTGCTGTTCTTCCCGGAAGGGACATTCGTCGCCGCCGCCGGGTTGCGGACGTTCAGATTGGGCGCGTTTCGCGCGGCTGTCCTGGCAGGCCGTCCGGTTCTGCCCGTCGCCCTGCGCGGCACACGCGCTGCGCTGCGCGATGGAAGCTGGATACCGGAGCGCGGCGAAATCGAGATCGAAATGCTGGACCCGATCTACGCACAGGGAAGCGATTTCCGCGCGATGGTCAGCTTGCGTGAGCGTACCCGCTCGGCGCTCCTCGCGAAATGCGGCGAGCCTGATGCAGGGGCTCAGGCCGCGCCCGTGGAACCACCGTTGGCCGCTCACAGCCTGACAGGCAGTGACGCCATGACGACACGTTGAACTGGAGCTTCGCGCGGCGCAAGACGGCTATCCGTCTTACGCCGCGATCGATGTGACAGCCGCTGCGCACCACGAGAACGTGGGAAACGCCGACACCCGACACGATTCAGCATGCGCAGGTCACAACGGCAAGCGCTCCGCCAGGGTCACAGGCATGCCAGCATCTGCATCGAGCGCCGGCTCGCTGTCCGCGACGCGCCGCTTGACAGCAACGAAACTGTCGGGGCTCACCGAAATCGAGTCGATGCCGCACTCAACGAGGAAAGCGGCGAACTCGGGATGATGCGCGGGAGCCTCGCCGCATAAGCCGACTTTCGCGCCGGCGTGATGCGCCTCGGCGATCACCCTGCGCACCATCCATTTGACCGCTTCGCTTTGCTCGTCGAAGAGCCCGGAGAGCTGCGCCGAGTCGCGATCCACACCCAGTGTGAGTTGCGTAAGATCGTTGCTGCCGATCGAAAAGCCGTCGAAGCGCTGCGCAAACTGGCGCGCAAGCACGACATTCGACGGAATCTCACACATCACATAGATCTCCAGACCTTGGTCCCCGCGCTCGAGGCCGTTCTCCCTCATCACCGCCAGCACGCGGTCGGCTTCCTCGGGCGTACGGCAGAACGGAATCATCACGACGACATTGGTGAATCCCATCGCCTCGCGCAGGCGGCGGATCGCGCGGCATTCGAGGGCGAAACCTTCGCGATACAAAGGCGAGTAGTAGCGCGAGGCCCCACGAAAGCCGAGCATCGGATTCGCTTCCTTCGGCTCGAACTGGGCGCCGCCCACGAGATTTGCGTATTCGTTGGTCTTGAAGTCGCTCATGCGCACGATGACGGGTCGCGGATATTGCGCGGCCGCAATGCGCCCCAGTGCGCGCGAGAGATTCTCGACGAAGTACTCCGTGCGGTCCTCATAACCCGCGGTCAGATCGCGGATAGTGCGCTTCGCCGGTTCGTCCTTCAGCTTGTCGAAGTGGACGAGCGCCATGGGATGCACGCGGATCTGGTTGCTGATCACGAACTCCATTCTGGCGAGCCCTACCCCATCGGCCGGGATACGCCACCAGCGAAACGCCGCCGCCGGATTCGCGAGATTGAGCATGATGCCGGTGCGCGTAGGCGGCAGGTTCGAGAAGTCAATCTCGTCAGCGTGAAACTCCGCGATGCCCTCATACACCATGCCTTCCTCGCCCTGCGCGCAACTCACCGTGACCGCCTGACGGTTGCGCAGCACGCGTGTCGCGTTGCCGGTTCCAACGATCGCCGGCAGGCCGAGCTCCCGGCTCACGATCGCCGCGTGCGAGGTACGGCCGCCGTGATCCGTGACGATCGCCGAAGCGCGCCGCATGATCGGTACCCAGTCGGGGTCGGTCGTTTGCGCGACCAATACCGCGCCGTCGACGAAGCGCGCCATGTCGCGGGGCTGCTCGATCACGCAGACCTGGCCCGCGCCGATGGCTTCCCCAACACTCACGCCCGAGAGCAGCTTCGGCCCGGTCTTGCCAATGCGCCACGTTTTGAGCGCCCCGGCATCGCGGCGCGACTGCACGGTTTCCGGACGCGCCTGCACGATGAATATTTCCCCGGTGATGCCGTCTTTTGCCCACTCCATGTCCATTGGGCAGCCATAATGCGCTTCGATCAGGCATGCCCAGCGCGACAGATGGAGGATTTCGTCGTCACTCAGCACGTACGCCGTGCGCTCCGCGCGCGAGGTCCGCACATTCTTCGTCGGCTGCATCCGGCTACGCGTGCAGGTCATCTTGAGCGTCTTCGCGCCGCACGTCTTGCCGACAATGGGCATCAACGCAGGATCGTCCAGCAACGGCTTGAAGACCTCATACTCGTCGGGGTCGACGATGCCTTGCACCACGTTCTCACCCAGCCCCCAGGCCGCGTTGATCAGCACGACGCGGTCGAACCCGGTTTCGGTATCGATCGAAAACATCACGCCCGCGCCGCCCAGATCGGCGCGCACCATCTGCTGCACGCCAACCGAGACTGAGACCTCAAGCGCGTCGAAGCCCTTGGCCTGGCGATAGCTGATCGCCCGGTCGGTATAGAGCGACGCGTAGCAGCGCTGGCAGGCGTCGAGCACCGCGTCGGCACCGCACACGTTCAAAAACGTTTCAAACTGGCCCGCGAAGCTGGCCTCTGGCAGGTCTTCGGCCGTCGCGCTCGAGCGCACGGCAACGCTGAGTCTCTCGTTGCCGGTCTGGCGGCAAAGGTCCGCGTATGCGACACGGACGCCCTGAGCGATCGCAGCAGGCCAGACGCCTCGCAGGAATGCCGCGCGGATCAGCGCACCCGTTTCCTCTAGCGTGCGGCGGTGAGCGGCGAGATCGTCGAGCGCATTGGCAATGACGTCGGCGAGACCGTTTGCTTCGATAAAGTCGCGATAGGCCTGCGCCGTGGTGGCGAAGCCGGGGGGCACCTTGACCCCGTGCGGCGTGAGTTTCGCGATCAACTCGCCGAGCGAGGCATTCTTGCCGCCCACGCGTGCAAGATCGGCGCGCGTGACCTGTGCGAGCGAGACAACGGACGAGGAAGCGCATTCCATGAGTTGCTCCGCGTAGAGATGGGAAGACATCGACACAACGAATGCGGGCCGCCGCGGCTCACGCGGGCTCGCCGCGCACGAGCAGCACGGGGCACGGCGCATTGCGCACGAACTCCTCGGCCACGCTGCCGAGGAAGGCGCGCCTGACGCCGCGCCGGCCATGCGTGCCTAGCACCACGAGCTGCGCGCCAAAACGCGACGCACAGGCTTGCAGACAGTCCGCAACGCTTTGCGTGACGCCGCCCACTTCCTCGAGTTGCGTCTCGCAGTCCACACCCGCCGCCTTCGCTTCGGAGCGTGCCGCTGCGAGCCGCCCTTTGGCCTCTTCGCGATACGACGCGAGCAGCTCGACCGGAACGTAGGTTAGCCCCATGCCGAACGGCGCAACGACGTCGATCACGTGCGCGACGCAAAGCCGGGCGCCGGTCAGTTGCGCCATGCGCAGCGCCTCGGCGAGGGCCAGCTTCGAAGTCTCACTACCATCGAATGCAACCAGAATCTTCTCGTACATGCTCCGCCTCCTGACCCGCGGAATATCCCGCACCACATCGCGTTGCCTGACGCACATCTTCGGAGCGAGCCACATCACACGATTGATTTGCATCAAGAGACATCCGATCGCGTGGCATCGGCATAGCTTGATTTACATCAGATCCGGCAATGCCAGGAGCGGGATGATGCGGTTGCCGTGCCAACCCGGCCGCTTCCCGTGCGAGGAGAGTTCCGTGAAACTTGCCTGTGAAATTACCTTGACCGTCGCCCTCGTCGCGGCAACAAGCCTTGGACCTAACTATTGCGCGGCGCAGAGCACTCCCGCTGAAACAGAGGCGGCTGCGACGCGTACCGTGCAGAACGGCGTCGCCTATGTCACCGGGGGAGTGGGCAGCGATGAAGCGGCCGCGATGCGCAGCGTGGCAGGCCAATACAGCCTGAGGATGACCTTCCTGACACAAGGCGGCCAATTTCTCTCGGACGTGGACGTGGAGATCATCGGGCCTTCCGGGGCTTCGGTACTCAATACGCGTACGCTCGGTCCGTTCCTCTATGTCTCGCTGCCAGCCGGCAGGTACCAGGTCACCACGTACGCGGCGGGAACGAGGCAGACTCGCGTCGTGCTCGTGAATGCGCGTCAAGGCACGAATGTCCAGTTCGATTTCCCGACGCTCGTGCGCCGTGCCGCTGCACCGTGTTGCCACGTTGGCCCTGTGCGGGAATGAGACTGCGCGCGACGATGGCGGCGCAGCGAGCTGGTTTTCCCCTGATACAGGTCAAGCCGAAGACTCGCTCCATGCCTAAGCTGATTTCATATTCGTTGCCCCGTTAGCGAGATCCATCATGTACAAGCGACTGATCTTCCTGGTCATCCTCGCACTGCCCGGTTCGTTCTTCGTCATCGCCGCCGTTGGCGCGCATCCGCGTGGCCGCGCCCTTCTCGCGCAAGCCGCGGGCTTGCCCGTGCTGCGCACGAAATACGTCGCTTGCGCAGTGGCGCACCACGTTGACCGTTTGTGACCGTTTGTGACCGTTGGCATTCGCCGCTCAACCGCTCGCAAAATCGCGCCGTCTCGCCCGCTGTCTCGCACTAGCTAGCGCGCGCCGTCGGCAAATTCGTGCTCATCGGCACGCGCACAAGACACACAAGACAGCAACCGCCGCCTCACTCCACAGTCAGATCGTCCACCACAGCGCGCACGCCCGGCGCAGCCCATGCCGCCCCTCGCGCCACGCAGCGTTCGGCGAACGAGTGAACCTTGCCGGACAACCTGACCGTCCCCTCATGCACAGTGACCTGAATATGCCGCGCCTCACGGTCGGCATGCCGCCGCATCGCGTCCAGAATGTCATGGCTGATCTTTTCCGGCGCCACCTTATTGCGAACTTCGATGTGATCCGTCACGCCCGCGACGCCGCGCAACTGGGCAATCGCGCGCACGGCGGTCTGGCTCTGCCACGGCCAGTCAACCGTGCCCCTGAGCGCCACGTGACCGTGCTCGACCTCCACCTGGACCGCGTCCGCGCTCAGTCCGGCCGTCCAACGCAAGACGGAACGCGCGATGTGCGCGATATCCTCGTCGGTGCGGACGTCGTCGCCCGGCAGGCGCACATCCAATTCGACCACCAGGGCGCGCACGCCGCCTACACGGCGCACCGCCTGTTCGGCCGCGATCTTCTCGCCAAGGCTTGCGAGATGCCCAGCGAGCGTCACAACCCCGTCCTTCACCTCGACCCCGATATTCGCGGCGGTCACTGCAGGTTCCCATTCCAGCTCTGCTTCCACGTCATGCTTGAGTTGCAAATCGGTCTTCATTGTCGCCTCCATCCAATGGCCCAACGCGGGCCGTTGAGGCGAGCCTGACATGAAGCGCATTTCTGCGACTGATCTGCATCAACTGGAAGATCGCCCCCCGCGAACCGGCGCCCCGATCGACTCAGCATTTCGCCCTCCTCGTGTCAGTCTTTTCTGACACACCGCGCACAGATCACACATCAATCTCAGCCGGGGCTGATTGTTGTCATCCGGGCCAAAACCAATACTTCAGGCGTGGCGAGTGCAGAAGTGTTCGGTGGTCACGCGGCAAGCCAATCCAGCATCGGAGGCGCTGCGCCCACTGGTCAGACACCGCCGCAGTGCCCGGGAGCGAGTCATGAGCCAGCACGAACAATCCAGCTTCGCAGACGGCGCATCCGCGCGCGATCTGGCAATCGGCGCCCACCTCGTCACGAAGCGTCCGGGCTATATGCATCACGGCATCTACATCGGGAGCGGCCGAGTCATTCACTACGCCGGCCTTTCGAGCCATATTGGTCGCGGCCCGGTCGAGGTGGTTTCAATCGAGCAGTTTTCGGCGAAATCCGGGGTCCAGGTCGTTTCGCACCCACACGCGCGATACACGGGGTTCGAGGTAGCTCGCCGCGCGGTATCCCGCCTCGGCGAACAAAACTACCGATTGCTCACCAACAATTGTGAACATCTCTGTCTCTGGTGTGTGGTCGGGCAAGCGAAGAGTGACCAGATTGATGCCTGTATCCGCAACCCGGCTCGTGCCGTTCAAGTCATTTTCACGCTGTTGGTCAGCAAACTGCTCCGCGACTGGATCCTTACGTCGTTCGCCAGAACGTTCGAAGTCCGCGTCTCCGCGCTGAACGGCTGATTCGGGTGGGAAACACTCGCGCCACTGTGATTTACGCGTGCCTCGGTCCTTTCGGGTCTGCGCGGGGCCGCCCAAGCCGGCCGCGGCCGCCAGGTTGATGTGAATCAAGCCCGATGGAACGCGCGTATGGACAATCTGTGTGCCAAAGTGCGATCACGACGCATCGCGTCAGTGCCTCATCCCCGACACAGGCTTCGATGAACGCTGGCCCCTCGCCCTCAGAGCGCCATGCAGATGGCGAACCGGCTACGCTGCAAACAGACGGGCGCCTCGCGCCACGTGTGGCGAGGCTCGTCGGCGTTGCGCCCGGGCAAAATGCGCGCGCGCGGGCTGCCTGGGCAGTCGGTCTCCTTTGTTTGTTCGTGCTGGTGCTCGTAGTCGTCCATGCCGGGTCACTCGAACGCAGTCTTGCGCTCGCGCGCGCAGCGCGCCCGGGCTGGCTGTTGATCGCTTTCGCGGCCCAGGTCGCAACCTACGTGAGCGCCGCGCTCGTGTGGCGCCAACCGCTTCAGGATTCCGGCAATGCGTTGCCGATGCGCGTGCTCGTACGTCTTGGCATCGTGAAGGTCTTTACCGATCAGGCGCTGCCGAGTGCAGGGCTTGGCGGAAGCCTGATGGCGATTCGCGGGCTGCTGCGCCACGGCATCCCGCGCTCAATTGCGTTGACCGCACTGTTGTCGAGCCTGCTCTCGCGCGACATCGCTTTTTTGATCGTCGTGTTCGTGAGCGCCGCGATCCTGTGGCTGCATCACGCCGCGGGCACCACGCTTTTCGTTGGCATCGCGGTATTCCTGCTGGTGCTCCTGCTCGTCCCTGCCTTTCTGGTCGCGTTGCGTCGGTGGAACGGCGATCCGCGCGTCGCGGTGCTCGGCAAATGGCTTCATCTTTCGCGCCTGATTGAATCGTTTCGCGAGGTCCCGCTCGATCTCCTGCTGAACCGACGCCTTCTCACGCGCATGGTCGCCCTGCAACTTGCGATCTTTCTGCTCGATGCAGGCACCTTGTGGGTGTCCCTTGGCGCCGTCGGCGCCCCAACGCAGTTCTGGGTGGCGTTCGCGAGCTTCGCGGTCGCCTCGATGGCGGCGACCATCGGGCCTGTTCCCGTCGGGCTCGGCACCTTCGAGGCGACATCGGTCGGCATGTTGAAGCTGCTGGGTGTGCCGATCGAAGCGGCACTCGCGGCCACGCTGTTACTGCGCGGTTTCACATTCTGGCTGCCCATGCTTCCCGGCTTCTGGCTCGCCCGCATCGAGTTACGCGCGGGCCGCCACAAAGCGTCGGCTCGGCACGACACGCCGAGCCATTAACCTGCGCGGCGCGCGCTCCTGCGGGATTCCGAACCCTGGGCCCACCGCGAATTGATATGAATCAATTGTTTCGGCCTTCAACTGACATAGCGTTCCGATACTGGCTTGAAGGGTGGCAACGTGCCTCGCCTCGGCCCGTGACGGAGAGGAACATGTCATCAAGCTGGAATCGCTTTGACGTGATCGTCATTGGTTCGGGAATCGGCGGCCTGGCTTGCGCCGCCGCCCTGGCGCGATGTGGTAAAGCCGCCCTGGTGCTGGAACGGCAGCACGTCGCCGGCGGCCTGACCCAGTCATTCAGCCGCGACGGCTTTCAGTGGGACGTAGGTCTTCATTATCTCGGCGAGATGGGTCCCGAAGGCGAAGCGCGCAACGTGCTCGACTGGCTCACCGGCGGGGCCATGACGTTCGCGCCACTAGGCAACGCCTACGATATCGTCCATTTCCCCGACAATTTCACCGTGCCGTTCACACGCCCGAGGGCTGCGCTCGAGGGTGAACTGAAATCCCGATTCCCCGATTGCACGACAGAGATCGACGCGCTTTTCGCCGCACTCGATGAGGCCGTCCATGCAGGAAGAGCCCTCTTCACACGCAGAGCGCTATCGGGATTGCTCGGTGATATTTATGGACTCTGGCACAGTCGCGCGATTCACAAGTGGTGGGGCCGCACCACCGCCGGCGTGCTCGCCGATCTCGTGAGCGATCCGCGACTGCGCGCCGTCCTTCTCGCGCAACAGGGAGACCATGGCGGCACGGACCCTGCAAAAACCAGCTTCGGCATACATGCTGTCGTGATGAACCACTACCTGAACGGGGCATGGTATCCGGTGGGCGGCGCAAAAGTCTTCGCCGACACGCTTGTGCCCATCATCGAACAGGCTGGCGGCGCGATCAAACTCGATACCCGAGTGGAGGCGCTGCGCATCGAGGACGGAGAGGCAACAGGCGTGGTGCTCGATGATGGAACCGTATTGCAAGCCCAGGCGATCTTCTCTGATATCGGTGCGCACAATACGGTTGGCTTGTTGCCGGCAGAACTGCAGGAGAGTGCCTGGGCGAAAGAAATACGCTCTTTCCAGCCCTCGGTCAGCCACGTCACGCTGTACCTCGGGCTCGAAGGGGATATCGGCTCGCATGGGGCATCGGCATCGAACTACTGGTTCCACGAAAGCTGGGGGACGAGCGATGGCGTTTGGCGAATTTCAGATCAGGCCACGTCTGCTCCCGTGCTATTCGTCTCTTTCCCCTCGCTGAAAGATCCGGAGAGCCCTTCTCGCGGCCATCAACGGCACACGGCGGAGGTCGTTGCGCTCACCGACTGGGAGCCATTCGCGCGCTGGTCCCATTCCACGCTGCAAGACAGACCCGGCGAATACGCGGCATTGAAGGCGGTGATCGAGCAGAGTCTGCTTGCGCAGTTCGCGCGCCATTTCCCTGAACTGGCGCCGATGGTGGCGTTCCATGAAGTCTCCACCCCGTTGAGCCTGGCGGCCTATTCGGGAGCGTATCGAGGCGCAAGCTACGGGCTCGAAGTCAGCCCTCGGCGATTCCTTTCGGAGAGTTTGAATGTCCGCACACCCATTCCGCGACTGTTTCTTGCCGGACAGGATGTCACGAGCCCCGGGGTTACGGGGGCCATGATGGGTGGCGTAATCGCCGCCGCGTCGATTGCGAACCAGATCTATTCCCATCTCCGTTAGACAAACTGACTCAAGCAGCCGATCGCCGCCCGCGGTGTGCGGCGAATGAGAACGCGGTGGCGTGCGGGCCGCATACAGATTGATAAAGATCAATGCTTCCTGCAGCCCCCGTTACATAGTGAACAACTTGAGGCCGACCACAAGGCGCCTTCCCGGCGCCCTCAACTTCGCATTCCCACCCGGTTGGCGGAGCCTGTCACGGAGCCTGCCATGGAACCCGCCACGCGACGCAGCGCGATACAAGTCATATTGAGCGAACACAGGCGCCTTAGGAGCGTCGTTCACGGCATGCTTCGGGTGACCGATCGCATGGCGTCTAATGCCGATTCATCGGGCCCAATGCTCATGCGCGCGATGCTCTACTACATACACGAATTCCCCGAGCAGATTCACCATACGAAGGAAGAACGATATCTGTTCGCACGGCTTCGCGAGCGTACGAACGACCTTGACCCCACGATCGAGGAGCTTGGGCGCCAGCACGAGGAAGGCGAGCGGCGTATCCAGGCACTCGAACGCTCTCTCACGCGGTACGAACTGGAGGGCGCCAGCGCCTTGCCCGCGCTGCGTGGCGAAGTGACCGCCTATGCCGAGTTCTACGCCAATCATCAGCATCTTGAGGAGACCGTGATCCTGCCTGGCGCGCAGCGCTATCTGACACTAGCCGACTGGGTGGAGATCGACGAGGCATTCGGCACAAATCGCGATCCATTTGAGAGCCTCGAGACCGAAGACAAGCTTGACGGCCTTTATGCGTTGATCGTTCAGACGATGCCTGACACGCAATCCTGAATGCTGAAACGCCGACCGTGGCGAACATCGCGATGGCAAGCCGTTCGCGTGACAGGGTCCAGAATGCGCGCGAGGTTCTCTAACATGGGTTTCTGCCCTTACCGCTGCGTATTGACGCTCACTCTCCTGCCGGTGTCGCGAGCGCCAACGTGACAGGGGAACGGCCTTCGAACCCGGCCGGCAACTTTACTGATGGCCACCACGTATATTGCCAGCTACGCCACCCGCGACACCGCCGATAATCGCGCCGGTCAACGCGTCGCCACCTGCGATCGCCGCAATGCCGGCGCCGCCGGCCGCTCCGATCGCCGCTCCGCTCATCGTGCCCTGCTGACGAGGAGTCATATCCGTGCAGCCGACGATCGCAACCAGGGTTCCCATACCTACTAACCATCCAAAGCGTTTCATGATCAGCATCCTCACTGACTCTTGTTCAGGCCGGGCAAGACCATTTGAAACCAGAGGGTTTCAATCACCGGGTGCTGGATCATTGCAGGATTCGAGGCGTAGTAGTTGTCCAGCCCCTGGCGCACGCTGTCGAGCGTCTGGCCCTGCATGCCCTTGCCAAAGCGCAGCGAAATATCGCTGTTGCTCCCACTATTGCCGGCGTAGGCACGCTCGACCTCGAGCAGATTGGCGATGCCGACGAGGTACGCTTTCTTTTCAGCTTCCGAGGACGCCGTCCACTGCTGCCCCGTGACAATGGGAACAGTCTGTGCATGAGCGACATCGCCCAGCATTGACAGAGGCAGGAGACTCAGAGACAACAGAGCTCGCCATTGCGGTTTGGTTGCCATCACTCACTCCATGAATATTGTCATGATGTCCGCCGCCAACTTAATCGGACCACCTTGATTGTGTTCTCAGGCCTAGATGTCGGTGTATCTTGTTCCAAACATTGCCGTGCAACGCACGCGCCTGCACCAGGCGCTGCTCATCGCGTCCGCCCGCATTTTTCGTTTCGACCTTACCATTGATACAGCCTGTTTGCTAACGATGCTCTGATTCATCAATTAGCAAGCATTGGGCATGCGATGGCTAGTGGCGAATCATCCAGATTCATCATCTGGGCACCTCATGAATATTGCGAAATACGAATAGATCACTAAGTATACAACCCTGCCATCTGTTCAAGAATAGATCAGAAACTCAATGAAACGTACATTATTGATTCGAGAATTCCGGCGCTCACATTGCGACAGGTCGAGTCTGAGAAAAAAGACAATAGAGCCAAACCGGTAGATCACCAGAAGCACTCGCTGTCCATTCTGCCCGCCTCGGTCGTCGGCCCGGTAGTCGGTGCAGGTATCGATTCGGTCCCATGCGACTTTGCCGTCGAATCGGGACCCTCTGCCGCTGCCACTATATGGCACATCGCTGGAGGCGCCCTGTACGGCAATACGCCAACCGCGATTGCCATCATGCGCCCCTAAGGTTTGCCGTCGGACGCAAGTTTAAGATAACGGGGAAGTGAAGAAATTTCAGCCTTCGCCAGCGGCTTGCTGTAGAGGAACCCTTGCGCGACCTCACAACCATGAGCATCGAGAAATGTCGCCTGCTCTATCGTCTCAACGCCTTCCGCAACGACCCGCTGCCCAAGGCAGCGTGCGATGGAAAGGATTGCCTTCACGAGCTCGGCATGACGCCGGTCGGAAGTGACGCGCTGAATGAACGTACGATCGATCTTGAGCGTATCAATAGGAAAACGGGTCAAATAACTGAGTGCGGAGTAGCCAGTGCCGAAATCATCGATCGCGATCGATAACCCCATATCCTCGAATGCCAGAAGCGCGCTCATGACCAAATCATTCTCCGCAAGCAGCAGGCTTTCGGTAATCTCAAACTCCAGCCACTGGGGTTGGCAGCCTGTTTCCTCGAGGATCTCTTTTATCACCAGCACCAAGTCGCGCGACTGAAACTGCCGTGCAGACAGATTGATCGACACCTTGTGCCGCACGCCTCCATCCGTATTCCATTCGGCGGCTGCACGACAGGCCTCGCGAAGCACCCATCGCCCGAGATCGACGATTAGACCGGTTTCCTCCGCAAGCGGTACGAACTGACCAGGCCGAACGAATCCCTCGCCGGGACGTTTCCATCTCAGCAATGCTTCCGAGCCGATGACCTCCGCACCCTGGAGCAACACCTGCGGCTGGTAGTGCAACTCGAACCCACCTTGATCGATCGCGCGGCGCAACTCCGACTCCAGCAACAGACGGGCGGTGGCCTCGATGGTCATGTCTTTCGTATAAAAACGAAAACCTCTGCGCCCTGAGCGCTTCGCCTGGTACATTGCCGAATCTGCATATCTCAGCAAATCCTTTGCATCCGTGCTGTCGTTTGGATAAAGCGCAATTCCAATGCTGCATGAGATGAACACCTCTCTCCCATCGAGCAGGAACGGCTCATCGAGCCGCTTGATGATCATCTCCGAAATCTGTTCGAGAATGCCGTGATCGCAAACCTCGGGCAGCAGAATGGCGAACTCGTCGCCCCCAACGCGGGCGACCGTATCGCCGGCACGCACGCAGTCGAGCAGACGACACGCCGCCTCGCGCAGCAATTCATCACCGACCGCGTGGCCCAACGTATCGTTGACACCCTTGAAACGGTCCATGTCGATCATCATGACGGCTGTAAAGCGATCGTCTGCACTGGTGGTCAGCGCCTCGCGCAACCGTTCGTTGAACAGGACGCGGTTCGGCAACGCGGTCAGCGAATCGAAATACGCCATGCGATGGATTTTTCCTCTGGACGCGTGAAGTTCCGAGATGTCCCGCCCCACGGCAAGAACCGTTTCCACTGTACCGTTCGCTCCCAACTCCGGCGTCAACCTGAGCAGGTGAGTGAGTTGTCTTCCGTCGGAAGCCTCCCAGGTCAGCTCGAACTCCCTGTCGCTTGCCGTTGCGAATACTTCCCCAAGTTGCCGCTCGTAGAGAACGGTACCTCTCCCCCCTGGGAACTCACTAGGCGACTTGCCGAGCAGCGCGTTTGCCCCTCCCCTGGTGAGCGAAGCGAAAGTCGGATTGACGTACAGGCGTCTGAAGTCCCCTCCGTAGCGGGCGACGGTATCGGGCGAGTTTTCAACGAGGGTTCTGAATTCGCGCTCGCGACGGGCCAGTCTTTCGTCGAAACGGCGCCGCTCAGTCATGTCTCTTGCCACGCCGAGCACGCCCGCTACCGCGCCTGCCGCATCGAATACCGGTAGCCGTCGAGTCTCAAGCAGCGTACGTTCTCCGGTCGCGGGTGCGACTACCCACTCTTCGTCGACGCAAACATGCATTGCGTCGATGGCCGCCTTGTCGCGCTCCAGGAAGAAGTCGGAAAGCTCGGCATCGAAAATGGCGTAATCGGTTCTCCCAAGAATTTCAGCTTTCGATTTACCAACAAAACGCTCGAAGCTCTGATTGCACAGCAGGAAAATTCCGGTCGTACTCTTTAGCCACACCATGTCGGGTATGGTGTGCAGCACGGTGATCAGCTGCGCGCGGGCCTCTGACAGTTCGAGTGCCTTGTCTTCAAGGCTTCTGTTGAGCAGAAGAATCTTCTCGTATTGCGCCCGCTGCTCGCACTCCGCCTGCTTACGTTCGGTAATGTCCTGAATCGCCCCGATCAAGCCAGCCTGGCGGCCCTGATCGTCGTGGAAAACGGCCTTGCTGAATTCCACGTCGCGCGCCTCTTGCCCCGCGTTCTGGACCTTGAATTCGTAGCGCTGAATCCCGCCTTGCGCGAAGAGTTCCTCGTCCTTGGCGAAATAGGTTTGCGCCAACGCGTGCGGGCTCGTCTCGAAGACGGTCTTGCCGACGAAGCGCTCCTTCGGGACACCCAGAAATCCTTCAAAGGCCCGATTCAGGTGCAGGTACCGCCCCTCTCGATCCTTTGAGAAGACGGGAATCGGGATGGTATCGAGCAACGATTCGAGGAACGACTCGCGCTCACGGAGTTTTGCCTCCGCGCGTTTGCGCGCAGTGATGTCGAAATAGACTGCAAGCACCCCGCAAGGGCCCTCCTGAACCGGATCGCTTATGAACTGCACCAGGTAGTGCGCGCGCTGCGGCTCGGGCAGGCCATCGAACGACAGTTCGAGTTCGCGCGCGACGCCCGTGTTAGCGACCTCCCGAATGGCGTCCACGTACTGCTGCAGCGCATTCGGCGACAACAATCCGGTTTCGGTACCCGACGCGCAGGAACCGCCAGATACATTTCCCAGCATCGCCAGGGCCGCGCTATTCATGTAGCGCCGTTGACCATGTGCGTCGTAGCGGATGACCGGCATAGGCAGGTCACTAACCGGCACGCAGTAACCGTTTCCGGCGTCCATCCCAAGGTTTTTCATGCTGTCAAAGAGACTGAGTGCCCGCATAACGCCATCGTCTACGCAGTCGTCCCCGGAATCGGCAACTTCCTCAACGCGCAACACGGCATGCTATCAGCTAAGTATCGGCCAGACACAAGAATTCTGAAGTGTCGATGGCAAGATGATCGTTTCGCTATCTGGATTGGAGGCGTCCTGACATCGGGTGAACGTTCTGTATTCCTTAACCGGATAGTCAAAAGCGTAGGCATCCGTTCTCTCGGGTCAGTTTCGGCTTCGCGATTTTTTTGGGCAGACAGCGACCGGATGAAGCGTCAACGAAGGCGTGCGGCCAGCCACAGATGCTGCGTGCGCTGCGCTGGGAATCGGGAGCACGTTCTGATTGCTATCTCACCCGCCGCCGGGTCACAACTTTCACGCTGAAAGATTCGGCGGGACGCATCCCGATATGCCATCTGCAATCCGCGCACACGGAAGGACCCGACTACCGAACCGGAAAAGCATAGAAGGCGGCGGTTTTCCCGGCCGACTCGTAGCGATCGCCCCGGTCGGATGAGTGGTTGCGATTGCAGCCGGAGCTGGCGCAATGTCGGGACCCATCGACACCCCGTGTACGATATCGATAGAGGCACGCAACGCGTCCCGGCATGCGGCTGCGGGTTCGATGGTCAAGGTAAAGGCCATGGAATGCTGATGACTATTCGCAGTATTCCGCGCCGCAATCGATTAGCACGCGCAGCAACGGGGTGCCGAAACTGTCGGAGAACGGAACGACGCGACCGTTAAGCAGGTCAGCCGCCGGCAGGGGTGTCTTGCGATCGTAGAGGGTAGCGACTCGCCTGACCTTCCTCAATCCTTGACAACGAGAAATATCGACACCACGTTCTCCAACTTCCCCGCCTGCTCCTTCAGCGACAGGGCGGCAGCTGATGCCTGCTCCACCAGCGCAGCATTTTGCTGAGTCACATGATCCATCTCCGACACGGCTTGATTGACTTGTTCGATATCCTTCGATTGTGCTTCCGACGCGGTGGTGATCTCGTTCATCAAGGCGCTGGCTCTCCTGACTGAATCCAGTATTGCCTCCATTGTGCCGATCGCGCTATCGGCTTGCCTCGCGCCCGCTTCAACGCGTTGTAGCGAGTCGGTGATGAGATCCTTGATTTCCCTGGACGCTGTTGCACTGCGCTGCGCAAGCGAGCGCACTTCGCTGGCGACCACAGCAAAGCCTCGCCCCTGCTCGCCTGCCCGGGCTGCCTCGACGGCTGCGTTCAGTGACAGGATATTGGTCTGAAAAGCGATGCCTTCAATGGCGCCAATGATTTCAGCGATCTTTCCCGATGAGTCGGAGAGGCCTCGCATCGTTTGCACGACTTCCTGCGTCGCCTGATTACCCCGTTCCGTGAGTTCCGCTGTATTCCTCACCACCTCGTTCGCCTGCTTCGCATTATCAGCATTCTGGCGCACGGTCGAAGTCAGTTCGTTCATCGACGCGGCCGTTTGCTCAAGCGACGCTGCCTGCTCCTCCGTACGTTGCGACAGATCCAGATTGCCGGCCGAAATCTCCTGAATGGCGGTTGTGATCGACCGTGATCCTTCTCGCACCGCACCGATTGTCCGAACGAGCTTGCTTTGCATCACATCCAGGCCCGACATCAACTGCCCCATCTCATCGCCCGAATGAACTTCCACTTCCGTCGTCAGGTCTCCCTCTGCAATCGCCTTGAAGTGGTCCAGTGCCCTTGCAAGGGGCAAGCCGATTGCCCGTTGCAGCGACCACCATGCGAAAACAGCCGCAGCCAGGGCAATCGCGATACCGATGATCGCTACTCCAACAAACCAGTGAAATCGTGATTGTGCGGTGTCAAACATCGCACGTGCGGTCGTGATCTGGATCGCGCCGAGCGCGTCCATGCCGTCGGACACGTCAATAAACAGTGAAGGCGGAAGGTTCTTCCATACTTCGGGAATCTTCGTGGCGTCGTGGGTTGCAATCGCGCTGAACATGAGGTCAAGCCCGTTTGCGACGAGTGCGTCGTATTTGCTGTTGACGTCCGTCGCGCGCTGTGCCTCTTCCGGACCCGAAAAAGGCAGCTCACGGTAGGCGTCCCATGCCTTCTTCGAGGTACCAAGCAAATCATGGGCCGTCTGGGTCTCCTGTTCAACTTCCGGACTGGCTGGATCGAGCGCGATGCGATACAGCCAAAGACGCGCCCTGGACAGCGCTACATTCGACTGACCCAAAGCCTCTGAAGAGGCCAGACGGCTGGCATACAGCTGCTTTACATCGCCGTTGCTCATCAGAACACCCATGACTCCCATGAGTCCGCCGATAACTAACAGTGCTGCAAGGAAGCCCATCGCCAACGCGAGGCGGGTGCGAATGCTGGCATTTTTGGTCATAGTGACAGTAGTTGGAGCAAGTGTTTGAACTCTGATGCGTGCGCTCGCGCCCGTTCAACGCGGTGCGGGATGCGAAGATCACAGGTATCACTAACGTCCAGAATCGCCATTGCATTAGGAGGGAATCCAGAAGAGACATTATTCACGCGTTATCTTGTAGTGATCTCTGCATGGTGATATAAGAAGGACGCGGAGCGCACAGGCAGAACCAGCGCGTTCAATGAACTAGGGCAACCGTGTCGCTGCCTGACTCGAACAGTGCATAGGGATGTTTGTCTCCCACGACACGTTCAATTAATTCAATGTGCTCTGGTGAATGTGTCTCTACGATCACAAGGACGTTTCCGCGTCGGACCGCTTCGACAAACTGCCTGTAACGCTCGCAGCTCTCGTCGATACCCAACGTGGTCGAGAGCCACTCTCCAAAAACCATTCCCACCAGCGTCAAGGCAAACACTGCGCTGCCCGCAATTGTTATGCCTTCGGGTGAGAGCAACATTGTGGCGAGTCCCGCAATTGTTCCGACAATTACGCCTGCAGCCATGCCGCGTGAAGTGATTGCCTTCAACTCACTCCCCTCGACCAGTGATGCTTCGGGCAACGCATCCATTTCGATGCGCTGATTCGCAACGACGCGAATATTGCGTCGCTTGATCCCGTGCTGCTCGATAGCGTCAACAAGGGAGCGCGCCGCCTCGGCGCCCGGGAGAAGGAAATACACTCGATGCATGGTTGCGCCTAGACTCGTCATGGGCTTACCTTCAGGGTAGCGACCAATTTCCGTGTTACGTTGATCTGGCTCAATCGAGATCATCGCGGCTTGCCGGACTGGCTTAGCGGCAAGTCGCGGCGTCGATGACAACCAGTTTCGCCCTGCAGGTCGTCCAGCACCATCCACAGGAATTGAGGGGCGTGGAGGCGCGCCTTGTCGGCGAACCTGCCGTGGCGCATCGGGCGCGTGTCTCGCCGACGTTCATCCCTCCATGAACTGCGACGCTGCGACCCGGCTGCGACTCAAGCGACGTTTTGCAGCGCTGTTGCGAGCCGGGCGCGAGGCGTCCCCTGCCGCAACTAGAACATCTGGCGCATGCCAATCGCTACACCGACGTTGTTGGTTCGACCGATCTTGTCGACATTGCCTGTGGCAGGGTTGGTCACGCCCGGATAGTCGGCGGCAAAAGCACCGTTGCCTCGCGCGAAATCCGCGGTGCCGTACACCTCGGTGTGCTTCGACAGCGAGTACTCGGCGAGCACGGTGGCCGAGTAGTTGATGCCCGACCCGAGCGTACCGTCGAGTCGTTCCGCATTACGCGTGTGACCGTAGTAGCCGGCCACTGTGATCAGCAAGGGATCGGTCACCTGCCAGTTGCCACCGACGTAAAGCGTGTCGTCGATACGGTTCGGGCTGCTGCCCCGAAGCGTCGGCGCACCGGCTTGCTGCATGTTGAGATCCGTTGTGCCGGTCTTGTCCTGACCGTGCAGCCAGCCGGCCAGCAGACGTACGCTTTTGGTGATCTGATAGGCGCTGCTCACATGCAGGAAGTTGACCTTTGCGCCATTTACCGAACTGCCGTTCAGTGACGAGACGGAGGTCTGCTGGAACCCTGCGTTGATCGACGCCGGCCCGCGCGAATACGTCAGTTCCACGCCGTACGTGCTGTCGAGGCCCATCGCGCCGGCATGGTTACCAAAGCCATAGATTGCGTCGATCGCCAGTCCGTTGGACGAGAACTTGTATTTGACAGAGTTCGGAACGGTAAGGTAGTCTCCGATTCCGTTGTACATCCAACTGTCTTGCCAATAGTCGCCAACTGTCATCGGGTCGAAGATATCGCCCATGGTGTCATAGAGAGGCGCGTACTGGTTACCGAACGTCACAGCGCCGAAATGGGCACTTGATAAACCGACGTACGCCTGCCGGCTAAACAGCGTATTCGGTACGTGCAGTTTCCCGTCACCAAGTTCGAAGCCGTTCTCAAGACGGAAGATCGCCGAGAGGCCGCCGCCCAGGTCTTCGCTGCCGCGCAACCCCCAGCGGCTGTGCGTTTCCGGACCGACCGTCATGCCGATCAGATCTTTCCCATCGGCTGCCGCGTTCGTCTGATAGCGGATTGCCGTATCAACAAGCCCATAAAGTGTGACGGAACTCTGTGCGAAAGCCGATGACGCTACAACGGCTAAAAGTGTGCCAATGGCGTGGGGAATAACGACTTTTTTCATTGGATTGGCCTCCCGGATCGATAGCTTTTTCGGCAGAGAAGACGAACTGCCAGTTGAACGATTGAATCGAGGCGGGAGCATAGTTCGTCATTTTTTGAACTTATATGGACCAATCTGGATTAACCATTTCCAGAATCAACAAGGATTGTGAAGGTCACGACGGCATCAACCGATAGCCCAGTAATCAGTCACGAGCCATCGTCCGGCAACTGCTCGTCGCATTATTCAGTGTGGTATGAGTGCAACGCAGCAAACGGCCGGTCAGACGAAGCTTGTTGCTTCGCTATGTCAGCTGAGACTCAAATCCGGAAACTTGACCGATCCTGCCGTCGCCTCCTGAGCCGCCCGCCAAGCGCTCGGGGATTCGCCGAGAGCGGACGATGAGCAAACCGAAGGGCGGTGGAGGAATTATTTGCAGCCATACTGTCGTCAGCGCGGATCTCATGTCGTCGCATGCAGCGCGTCACGCTTGTGATCGCCGTATCTGCAAGTTGGTCCAGCGTAAATTTTTTCAGAGACATGTCGCGCGTGGTCACTCGTGGCAGATGCGCGCGCATAAAGCCCGCCCGTGTCTTCGTCTTCGCATCGACAAACTTACGTGACGAATATAGCGCAAACACGATGACCTCCTGCAGGATGTGCCGCGGCAGGACGCGCATGAGCGCGCCACTGCGCAGACCTTCCATTGACGCATAAACGGGCAGCATGCCGATCCCCATGCCGTCTTTACTCGCCACCGCGAGCGATTCCGCAAATCACCTGCACCGGTCCACTCACGTCCATTTCCGCGTTGCCTTCCAGTCCTTCGAGCGTCCATTCGTGCGCGGGCGACGTCGGCGTCTTGAGGATCAGACTGTCATGCTGTGCGAGATCGGCGTGCGTGCCTGGTGAGCCACGTGTGTCAGAGTCTGGCAGTGAAGTCGAGGTCACCAACGATGCATCGCTGGCGACCTCGAACAGATCTGGGCAAGCACTGTGAGAGCGGGAATTCGACCGTCACGTCGGGATGCAAGGCGCGATACTGTGAGCTCGCCGTTAGCACGTAATGCTGCCCGATGCTCGCGAAGCTGTACCCGCAGGACGCTCATGAGCACAACTCGCCTCCTCTTCGGCGGCACCCGCGTCCGCAAGAATCTGCTTGCACCGCTTCAGATAGCATTCTCCGGCAGTCATAAGCGCGAATCGACGAGTCGAGCGGCTGAATAGCCGTACCCGCAGATGCGCCTCCAGTTCCGAGAGCGCGCGAGACATGGCGCCCGTAGTCGAGTTGAACGACTGCGCTGCGGCGGTGAAACTACCGGCCTGGGACATGGACAAACAGGCGCATATTTTGTATGCGTATTCGTCAGACCTTCAGTCGTTCTCCTTGTTCCACACATCAAGTCGGCCGCGTCGTTACGCCAGCGCTCGATCAGGCCGCATGCTGTGGTGCTCACGATAGTGTCCGTGCCATGCAAGCGCTTCTTCGATCAGATGGGGCGTCTGTCCGCCGCGCGCCACCGCCTTTGACACATAGTCGAGCAGCGCGTCCCGATACAACGGGTCCGCGCAGTGCGTAATGATCTGCAGTGCGCGTTCCCGAGGCGCGAGACCGCGCAAGTCGGCCAACCCGTGCTCGGTGACGATGACGTCGACATCCTGCCCGATATGGTCGACGTGCGACACCATCGGTACGATGCTCGAAATGTCGCCATCCTTCGCCAGCGACTTCGTCACGAACACCGACAGGTAAGCATTGCGCGCAAAGTCGCCCGAGCCCCCGATGCCGTTCATCATGTGCGTGCCGCCGACATGCGTGGAGTTCACGTTGCCGTAGATGTCGCATTCGAGCGCCGTGTTCACTGCAATGACGCCCAGGCGGCGAATGACTTCCGGATGATTGCTGATCTCCTGTGGCCGTAGCAGGACGCGCGACCGATAGCGGTCCAGCCCCTTGAAAAAGCGAGTCTGATATTCGCTCGATAGCATGATCGCGGAGGCACATGCGAAATCGACACACCCAGTGTCGAGCAGCTCGATTGCGCCGTCCTGAAGTACCTCCGAATACATGCGCAAGCCGCGAAATCCGGAATCGACGAGGCCATGCAGCACCGCATTTGCGATGGAGCCGACGCCAGCCTGAAGGGGCTGCAACGAGGGGCCAAGCCGGCCCGCGCGAACCTCATGGGCGAGAAAGCTGCCCAGGTGCCTGGCTATCTGCGTGGTATCGGTATCTGGCGGAAGAACCTTGTTGGGGCTGTCTCCCTTGCTCGTGACGACGATCGCTGCAATCTTTTGAGGATCCAGAGGAATATACGGAAGCCCGATCCGCTGTGCAGCGTTCGTGAGAGGGATAGGCTCGCGGGTGGGTCGGGACAGCGGCGAATAGACGTCGTGCAGCCCTTCGAGCGCGAGCGGCATCTCCAGGTTGATTTCGACGATGACCTTCCTTGCTAGCGCGGCGAATACTGCCGAATTGCCGACCGACATCGTCGGCACTATCCCGGCTTCGCTCACGGCCACCGCTTCGATCACGGCCACGTCGACGGGTCCAAGGTATCCGTCTCGCAGCTGCTCCGCCATTTCCGACAGGTGAAGATCGATGAACGTCGCCTCGCCGGCGTTGATCTGGTTACGCAGGGTCCTGTCCGACTGAAAAGGCATGCGCCGGCGGATGGCACCCGCTTCGGCGAGGACCCCATCGACCTCGTACCCCACCGACGCGCCTGTCATCAGCGTAATCCGTAACGACTGCTCGCGCGCACGCGCAGCCAGCGCGAGAGGGACCGCCTTGCAGTCACCCGCGGCACCAAAGCCGCTCATGCCAACGGTCATGCCGTCAAGAATCAGCGATACGGCCTCCTCTGCCGTCACAATCCTGTCGCGAAGCTGCGGCAGGCGAATCCGCTCCTCAAGCACCTCTGTCTCCCTTGATATAGGACTGGCTGCCAATACGGCGCGATCCGTACGATGAATGGCGTCTATCCGACTCGATACGTGATCAAGTTTAGTGAAGAATCATCGATGCATAACGTGATTTAATATCATGTAGTCCAGTCGTTTTTTTCATGCAGCGTCCACGGACATGCCCATCGATATCCGCGCATTGCGCTACTTTGTGGAAACCGTTCAGCTGGGCAGCTTCACCCAGGCTGCTGCCGCGGTCTTTGTCACCCAGTCGACAATCAGCAAGATGGTGCGGCAGCTCGAGGACGAAGTCGGCCAACCGCTTCTGATCCGAGACGGCAGACAGGTGCAGGTCACCGACGTGGGGCGCATCGTTTACGAACGCGGCTTGCAGGCGCTGTCCGTGATCCGCGAACTGCAACTGGAGGTCGCCGACGTCGCACAGCTCGGTCGCGGCCAGCTCACCGTTGGCATGCCACCGATGGGCAATCTGTTTTTCCCGGCCGCAGTCAGAGCCTTTCAGCAACGCTACCCGAAACTCGAACTGCGGCTCGCGGAACACGGTGGGCAGTTGCTCGAGCAGAAGGTCATCGCGGGTGAACTGGAAGTCGGCGCGACGGTACTGCTACCCGGAAGCACCCAGGAGAAGCTTGCGAGCCGGGTGATTGCACGCTACACGATCTGGGCCGTAGGGCCACGCGAGGCGCCCTGGGCGGGGCGTCGTACCGTCAGGCTCGCGGCGCTGAAGGACCAGCCGCTGATCCTGCTCGACGACGGTTTTGCGCTGACTCGTCGCCTTCACGCTGCGTTCCGCGACGCCGGCATCGAGCCGACCGTTGTGGCCAGAAGTGGACACTGGGATTTTCTCGCGGCGATGGCGGGAGCGGGACTCGGGACGACTTTCCTGCCCGAACCGTTTCTCGCGCGCCTCGATGCCAGCAATCTCGCCCTCGCGAGGGTCACGGAGCCCTCGCTCGACTGGACGCTCATGCATATCTGGTCGCCGGATCGCTACATGTCACACGCCGCGCATGCATGGCTTGCCATATGCGACGAAGTGTTGGGCAAACAGGCGCGCGTCGGCACACTCTAGTCCGCTGCCGCACCCAGCGACGGGCAGGAACATCACCCTGTCACGCGTAGCAGTCGATTACGTCAGGCCGCGCTGGCTTACGGCATGTTTGCCCGGTCAGCACTGTCCGTTTGCCGGTGCGTCCGCCGGCGCGACGCCTTTTCTGATCCTGCCAATTTTTCCCCAGTTTCCTCGAAGCCCTAGCCTGGACAAAACGCCAACCCATACGGTTGGCGTTTTATGATCCGGCGAGATAGCTCGCGGCGTTCCTATCAAACATGTTGCTCCGCGTTTCCATGCAGAAGCTCCCCTTGTGGCTTGGCAGACTGAGAATGAATAGCGGATATACGATCGTGCCCGGCTATATTGAGCAGATCCAGTGCGACGTCGATGTTCTTGTCCTCCTGAGCGCCGATCACGCGCCGTCGGCCAACTCCAACAGAAATCTGCTACGCACACGACAGCCTTCTCTGCGGCACTTTTTTCGCCGCAATCGTGTGGATCGCCCGACAACTGCCGAAGAATCCGGGTGCGTCATCGAGGGAAAACGCAGGCACGAATGAGCACGCATCGTTAGCCGCAAAAAAGAATCGGGCGTGGCGAACACGCGATTGAACCCGATCGGTACAGGTCGTGAATGGGTGCGTCATGGACAGCGCGGATTACCGCCAGGCTTCACGGTGAAGCTGCCGTCGACTGAACGGCGCGGCCACGATCAGGTGTTTCTGCATGGCGGGGCTCGGCTTCAGAATCGCATCGCACCACGGTTCCGCACGAATGGAGTCGTTGTGCGCGCAAGCGCGTCATCCGATTGACGCACGTCAATCACACGCGGATCTGCGCGTAGAGCACGCAGCCTCGCGCTCAGTGACGTCCGTCTCCCCCCGGCAGAGATGATCCAGATCAAACGCGCGGCCCCATACCGTGGCGTAATAAGCGGGCGTTCCGTTACGAGGAGCTCGTCATGAGTCAACCCGCAGGACATTTCCACGACACCCCGCAGCAGGTGAAGGCCGAACCGAAGATTTCAGCCGAGCCGCACAAGCTGCGGCTTGGGCTGTTGAGCGCCCTCGTCATCGGCTCGATGATCGGCAGCGGTATCTTTTCGCTGCCGCAGAACATGGCGTCGGGCGCCGGCGCTGGCGCCATCGTGCTCGGTTGGCTGGTGACCGGCATCGGCATGCTGGCGCTGGCGCTCGTCTATCAAACGCTCGCACTGCGCAAGCCCGAGCTCGACAACGGCATCTATGCGTACGCACGGGCCAGCGCCGGCGAATTCGTGGGCTTCAACTCCGCATGGGGCTACTGGGTCAGCGCCTGGATCGGCAATGTTGGGTACCTGGTGATTGTCTTCGGTACGCTCGGCTACTTCTTCCCGGCATTCGGCGACGGCAATACTCGCGCCGCGATCGGCGGTGCCTCGATCGCGCTGTGGCTCATGCAAGCGCTCATCCTGCGCGGCGTGCGCGGGGCGGCTGTGCTCAACGCCGTCACGACGTTCGCCAAGGTCGTGCCGCTCTTGATCTTCATCGTCATCGCCGCGGCCGCGTTTCACTCCGGCCGCTTCAGCGCCGATTTCTGGGGCAACGCGAAGCTGCCCGGCCTGCTCGACCAGGTGAAGAGCACAATGCTCATAACGGTCTGGGTGTTCATTGGCATCGAGGGCGCAAGCGTGTACTCGGCGCGCGCCCAACATCGTGAGGATATCGGCCGCGCCACGGTGACAGGCTTCTTCGTCGTGCTGTTCCTGCTGATGATGGTGTCGCTGCTCTCATTCGGCATCGTCTCGCAGCCCGAGCTTGCTGGCATGAAGAACCCCTCGATGGCCGGCGTGCTCGAACATGTGGTCGGCAAGTGGGGCACCGTCCTCATCAGCATCGGTCTGTTGGTCTCAGTGGGCGGCGCATTGCTCGCGTGGACCCTGCTCGCCGGCGAAACACTCTTCACGCCCGCGCAGGACTCGGTGATGCCCGCGTGGCTCGCGCGTGAGAATGCGCATGGCGTGCCCGCCAACGCGCTGTGGGTCACCAACGGTCTCGTGCAACTCTTTCTGATCGTCACGCTCGTCTCGAACGCCACATATCAGGCGCTGATCTCGCTCGCGACTTCGATGATCCTGATTCCGTATCTCTTCTCCGCGGTGTATGCCACCGGCATCGCGGTCTCGGGCGACGGTTACGCGCCCGACGACACGCAACGCCGGCGCGACGCCCTGATCGGCGCGCTCGCCACCCTCTACTGCGTCTGGCTCCTGTACGCGGCCGGCCCGAAGTACCTACTGCTGAGCGCCCTGCTCTATGCGCCGGGCGTCCTGCTGTACGGCTGGGCGCGGCGCGAACAGCACGCGCGCTGGTTCAAGCCGTATGAGGCCGTCGTATTGATTGCCATCGTCGCCCTTGCCGTGCTCGCGGCGTGCCTGCTCGCAACCGGCCGTCTCGGCCTCTGAGCGCGGGTGCCATCATGGGTTTCGGCGTCTACTCTGAGGCGGGCAAGCTTCGCCAGGTCCTCGTCTCGCGGCCCGGGCTCGCCCAGTCGCGCCTCACGCCCGCCAACTGCGAGGCAATGTTGTTCGATGACGTGCTCTGGGTCGCGCAGGCCAAGGCGGACCACTACACGCTCGTGAACGCCATGCAGGAGCGCGGCGTCGAGGTCTACGACGTACACGACATGCTCACCGACGTGCTGCGCGCGCCAAGTGCCCGCGCGTGGCTGCTGGAGCGCCGTCTCGCGCCAAACCGGGTGGATGCGGAGCTGGCCGCGCAGTTGTGGCCGTGGCTCGACGAGATGAAACCCGGCGAACTCGCGGACCGGCTCGTGGGCGGCATCGTGCGCGCCGAGCTGCCGTTCCGGCCGTCAGGCCTGACCGCGCAATGTGCACAGCCCGCCGATTTCCTGCTCTCGCCGCTGCCCAACGCCCTGTTCACGCGCGACAGCAGTTGCTGGATCAACGAAGGCGCCGTACTGGGCTCGATGTACTGGCCCGCGCGCCGCGACGAGACGCTGCTTACTGCCGCCATCTACCGCTTTCACCCGCTATTTGAAGGCGGTCCGCCGATCTGGTGGGGCGATCCGGACAAGGATCACGGCGCCGCGACGCTTGAGGGCGGCGATGTCATGCCCGTCTCGCGCAACGTCGTACTCGTCGGCATGGGCGAGCGCACTTCACCGCAGGGCGTCGCCCAGCTCGCCCGCGCGCTGTTCGCGCGCGGCGTGGTCGAGCGCGTGATCGCCGCCCAGCTGCCGCACTCGCGCGGCGCGATGCACCTCGACACGGTGGTTACGTTTTGCGACCGCGATCTCGTCACGATCTTTCCCGAGGTCGTGGATTCGATCCGCACCTTCAGCGTGCGTCCGGGCGAGCGCGAGGACACGCTCGACGTGCGCGCCGAAACCGCGCCATTCGTGCACGTGGTAGCCGAAGCGCTCGGTCTCGCCGAACTGCGCACCGTCGCGACGGGCGGCGACCAATGGGAAGCCGAGCGCGAGCAATGGGACGACGGCAACAACGTGATCGCGCTGGAGCCCGGCGTGGTCGTGGCCTACAACCGCAACGTCTACACCAACACGCTGCTGCGCAAGGCGGGCATCGAAGTCATCACGATCCCCAGCGGCGAACTGGGACGCGGACGTGGCGGCGGGCATTGCATGACCTGCCCGCTCGAGCGCGATCCGCTCTGAACCACATCGCCCACATCGAATACGAGGCACGCCATCATGGGATTCAATCTGCGCAATCGCAGCCTGCTCGACACCGAAGATTTCAGCCCGCGCGATATCCGCTTTCTGCTCGACCTCGCCGTCGAGCTCAAGCGCGCGAAATACGCGGGCACCGAAATGCCGCGCCTCGCGGGCAAGAACATCGCGCTGATCTTCGAGAAGACCTCCACGCGCACGCGCTGCGCGTTCGAAGTAGCCGTGCACGACCAGGGTGGCCACGTCACGTATATCGACCAGTCGGGCTCGCAGCTCGGGCGCAAGGAGTCGCTGCGCGACACCGCGCGCGTGCTCGGGCGCCTGTACGACGGCATCGAGTACCGCGGGTTTCACCAGTCCGCTGTCGAGGCGCTCGCGCGCGAATCGCACGTGCCGGTCTGGAATGGGCTCACCGACGAGTTTCACCCCACCCAGGTGCTCGCTGACCTGCTGACGATGGAGGAATTCGGCGAGAAGCCGCTTTCCGCACTTTCGTTTTGCTACGTGGGCGACGCGCGCTTCAACATGGGCAATTCGCTGTTGATCGCGGGCACGCAGATGGGCATGGACGTGCGCATCGCCGCGCCGCGCGAGCTGTGGCCGAACGACGACCTCGTTACGCGCATGCGCCGCTTGGCGCAGCGCACTGGCGCCTCGATCGGGCTGACCGAAGATCCGCAAGCGGGTGTCAAAGGCGCGGATTTCGTCTACACGGACGTGTGGGTGTCGATGGGCGAGCCCATGGACGTATGGGGCGAGCGCATCAAGCTGCTGGAGCCGTACCAGGTCAACGCGGCGCTCATGCGCGCGAGTGGCAAGCCGCGCACGCGCTTCATGCACTGCCTGCCGTCGTATCACAATCTCGAAACCGACATCGGCCGCGCGATCCACGAGAAGTTCGGCCTGACCGAGCTGGAGGTAACGGACGAGGTGTTCGAATCGGATGCCTCCATCGTCTTCACGCAGGCCGAGAACCGCATGCACACGATCAAGGCCGTGCTCGTCGCAACGCTGGGCTGAAGCCCACAACCCGGAGCGAAGCATGCGCATCGTAGCGGCTTTGGGCGGCAACGCGCTGTTACGGCGCGGCGAGCCTCTCACGACGGAGAACCAGTTGGCGAACATCCGCCGCGCCGCGCGGCAACTGGCGCGGCTCGCGCCGGGCAACGAACTGATCGTCGCGCATGGCAACGGCCCGCAGGTGGGGCTGCTCGCGCTCCAGGCGGCGGCGCTTGCCGGCGTGGCAGGCATCACGCCGCTCGACGTGCTGAACGCCGAATCCGAAGGGATGATCGGCTATCTGCTCGAACAGGAACTGGCAAACGCGCTGGCCGATACCCGACCCGTGGCGACGCTGCTCACGCGGGTGCAGGTCAGCGCGAGCGATCCCGCGTGGCGCACGCCCACCAAGCCGATCGGGCCTATCTACGACGCTGCCGATGCGCAGCGCCTCGCACACACGAACGGCTGGTCGGTCGCCCCTGATGGCGCCGGGTGGCGGCGCGTCGTCGCTTCGCCGGAGCCGCGCCGCATCGTGGGCATCGAGCCCATCCTCTGGCTCCTCGAGCACGAATCCGTCGTGATCGCAGCGGGCGGGGGCGGCATTCCCGTCGTCTACGAGCAAACGCAGCACACGTGGCACGGCGTCGAAGCGGTCATCGACAAGGACGCCTGCAGCGCCCTGCTCGCCGTGCAACTCGAGGCCTCGCTCTTTCTGATCGCAACCGACGTCGACGCCGTCTATCTCGACTGGAACACCCCCCACGCGTGCGCTCTCTCCGAGCTGACGGTGAGGCAAGCCGAATCGTTGCAGTTCGCGGCGGGCTCGATGGGGCCGAAGGTGCACGCGGCAGCGGCTTTCGCTTCGCAGACCGGGCGGACAGCGGTCATCGGCTCGCTGGACCAGATCGAAGGCATGGCGAACGGGAAGGCCGGCACGCGCGTACGTGTGTGATGCGGCTTCCAGCGCCCGTCCGGCGAAGCGATGCAGGAACACACCGGAGGCCATGAAGTGAACGACAGGTTGAAAATGAAAAGAAAACTCGTGTGGGTCAGCGCGCTGCTCGCCGTCGCCGTGCTGCTCTCTGCTGGCATCGCCTGGCGGCATAGCCGCGAAAGCGCATTGCCGGCAAATATCGCCCACGCGAACGGGCGGCTGGAGATGACGCGCGTCGATGTCGCCGTGAAGTACGGCGGGCGTATCGTCGCGTTGCCGGTGCACGAGGGCGACCTGCTCGCGGCGGGTGCCATCGTGGCGCGCGAGGATGACGCCGAGTTGCGCGCCCAGCTCGACGCCGCCAGGGCCACCCGCGAGCGAGCGACCGCCACCCGCCAGCGTGCCAGCGATGAGGCCGACGCGAGCACCGCACAGGTACGTCTTGCACGGCTCGAATGGACCCAGGCGTCGAACCTCTTCGCCTCCGGACAGGTCTCTGGCGTCGAGCGCGAGCGCCGCCAGTACGCGCTCGACGGCGCGCAAGCGGCGCAGGACGCCGCGCGAGCGGCGCAAGGCGAGGCAAGCGCCGCCATCGCGGAAGCCGACGCACAGATTGCGCGCCTGCAAGCCGTAATAGACGAAACAATCATCCGCGCGCCGCTCGCGGGCCGCGTGGAGTACCGCGTCGTGGAAGTCGGGACCGTCCTGCCCGCGGGCGGGCGCGTCGTCTCGATGCTGAATCCCGAAGACATCTACTTCACGACTTTTCTGCCCGGCCAGCAGGCGGGCCGCCTCTCGATTGGCGAAGAGGCGCGCATCGTCCTCGACGCCTTTCCCGGCGAACCGATTCCCGCCACTGTGGGCTATGTCGCCGGCGAAGCGCAGTTCACGCCGAAGTACGTCGAGACGCAGGGCGAGCGCGCGAAACTGATGTACCGCGTGAAGCTGCAACTGCCGCTCGAGGTCGCGAGTCGTCTCGCGCCGCGCCTGAAGGGGGGCATGACGGGTGAAGGCTACGTGCGGCTCGACGCGTCGCAACCGTGGCCGCCCGCGCTCGCCGCGCACGGAGGCTGAGCGATGCCCATGCAGGAATCCGACACGGCACGCGCGGCGCGGGCGGACGAGATCCGCATCGAAGGTCTCTCGCACCGATATGGCTCGGTCCTCGCGCTCGACAATGTCTCGCTCACACTGCCTTCCCGGGCGACGATCGGCCTGATCGGCCCGGATGGAATCGGCAAGTCCACGCTCCTCTCGCTGATCTCGGGCGTGAAGCGCATTCAGGATGGCAAAGTTTTTGTGCTAGGTGCCGATCTGCGCGTGCGCAGCGCGCGCGAACGCATGCTACCGCGCATCGCCTATATGCCACAGGGACTCGGGCGCAATCTGTATCCCTCGCTCTCAGTCTACGAAAACGTCGACTTCTTCGGCCGCCTGTTCGGCCTGCCGGCGCGCGAGCGCGCCGCGCGCGTGGCACGGCTCCTGGACGCGACAGGGCTTGCGCCCTTCGGTGAACGCCCTGCCGGCAAGCTCTCGGGCGGCATGAAACAAAAGCTCGGTCTGTGCTGCGCCCTGGTGCACGACCCCGACCTGCTGATCCTCGACGAACCCACCACCGGCGTCGATCCGCTCTCGCGCCGCCAGTTCTGGACGCTCGTGGATGAGTTACGCGCCGCGCACGGTGCGATGACCGTGCTGGTCGCCACCGCATACATGGAAGAGGCGCAGCGCTTCGCACATCTGGTGGCAATGGACAATGGACGCGTGCTCGTAAATGAGCGCACCGACGCCGTGCTGCAACGCACCGGCACGAACAGTCTCGAAGCGGCTTACGTCTCGCTCCTGCCACCGCAACGGCGCGGAAGTGCCGGCCAATTCTCGATGGGACCACGCATCCGGACCGACGGCGCGCCCGCGATCGAAGCCCACAACCTCACGCGCCGGTTCGGCACGTTCGTCGCAGTCGATCACGTAAGCTTTCGCATCGAGCGCGGCGAAATTTTCGGCTTCCTCGGCTCGAACGGCTGCGGCAAGACGACCACCACGAAGATGCTGACCGGCCTGCTTGACGCGACCGAAGGCACGGCCACGCTGCTGGGTCAGCGCGTCGACGCAGCCGAAATGCGCATGCGCATGAGGATCGGCTACATGTCACAGTCGTTTTCGCTCTACGAAGAGTTGAGCGTACGCCAGAACCTCGACCTGCACGCACGGCTCTATCGCATGGAAGGGGAAAAGGCGCGGTGCGCCGTGAGCGAAGCGCTCGCGGGCTTCGAGCTGGAAGCCTGCGCCGACGACCGCCCCGCGAGCCTGCCGCTCGGCATCCGCCAGCGCTTGCAGCTTGCGGCGGCCTGCCTGCACGGACCGGAAGTACTGATCCTCGACGAACCGACATCAGGCGTCGATCCCGCCGCGCGCGACATGTTCTGGCGGCATCTTGCGCGGCTCTCGCGAGAGCAGGCGGTCACGTTGTTCGTCTCCACACACTTCATGAACGAGGCCGAGCGCTGCGACCGCATCTCGCTGATGCATCGCGGGCGCGTTCTCGCGGTCGGGAATCCCGATGAGCTGCGCGAGGTGCGCCACGCCGCCACGCTCGAGGAGGCGTTCATCGCCTGGCTCGAAGAAGCGCAGGCGCAGGATGCGCCGCCGCCCGAGCCACCTTCCGTGCATCCTGCGGCCTCGCAGCCCGAGCCGCACGACACGCGTGCGGTAACTCGCGCAGCACGCACCACGCACGCAGGGTCGCGATCCTTCGCGCTGGCACGCATCTGGGCATTCGCGCGGCGCGAATCCATCGAGCTCGCCCGCGACCGCCTGCGTCTCTCCTTCGCGCTGCTTGGCCCGGTCGTGCTGCTGCTCGCAGCTGCGTGGAGCGTCTCCTTCGATGTCGAGAATGTGCGCTTCGCGGTGCTAGACCGCGACCAGAGCCTCGCGAGCCGCGAGTTGGTCGAGCAGTTCGCTGGCTCGCGCTACCTCGAGCCAGTGGGCGCCGTGCACAGCGAACGCGACGCCAGCCGCCTGCTGCGCAGCGCGAAGGCGCAGCTAGTGATAGAAATTCCGCCGGATTTCGGCCGTGACCTGCTTGCGCAGCGACGCCCCGAAATCTCCTTCCACGTGGACGGATCGAGCCCGTTCCCCGGCGCAACCATCGCGACCTATGTGGATGCCGTGCTGCTCGGCTACGTGCAGACGTTTCAGGCACACGCGACGCTCGCGCAACCCGTGCAACCGATGCGCGTAGAGACGCGCTTCGTCTACAACGAGTCGTTTCGCAGCATCTATGCAATCACGCCGGGCATCCTCATGCTCGCGCTGATCCTGATCCCGGCGATGCTCACCGCTCTTGGCATCGTGCGCGAAAAGGAAATGGGCTCGATCACGAACCTCCACGCCTCGCCAGCCAGCGCGGGCGAATACCTGCTCGGCAAGCAGTTGCCCTATGTTGCGCTCGCGATGCTGAGCTATGCTGTGCTCGTGCTGCTCACCGTTGGCGTCCTGCGCGTGCCGCTCAAGGGCTCATTCATCGCGCTGTCGCTGGGCGCACTACTCTTCGTATTTGCCACGACCGCACTCGGGCTGCTCGTCTCGACCTTCGTGCGCTCACAGGTGGCGGCGATCTTCGGCACCGCCATCCTTTGCCTGATCCCGTCGGTGAACTTCTCCGGGCTGCTCTATCCCGTCTCCACGCTCACGGGCAGCAGCTACTGGGCGGGGCTCGCGTTTCCGTCGTCGTGGTTCCAGCTCGTAAGCCTTGGTTGCTTCACGAAGGGCCTGGGCGCGGGCAGCTTCGCGGCGATGTATGGAGCGCTGCTCGGCTTCGGGCTCGTCTACCTGCTCGCGGCGTACTGGATGCTGCCCAAACAGGAGACCTGAACAGTGACTCAATGGCTCAAAAATGTCGCGCGACTCGCACGCAAGGAGATGTTCAGCCTGCTGCGTGACGCCACGCTCATGGCGCTGATCGTGTTCGCCTTCACGCTCGCCGTGTACTCCGTAGCGAAGGGCATCAAGGCGGAGGTGTCCAACGCCTCGGTCGCCATCGTCGATGCCGACCATTCCGATCTTTCGCGCCAGTTGCGCGCCGCGATCTTGCCGCCGTACTTCAAGACCCCGGTCGATGTGGACCGGCGCGGCGTCGACGCTGCCCTCGATCGCGGCGCCTACATCTTCGCAGTCGAGATTCCGCCACGTTTCGAAGCCGATGTCCTCGCCGGGCGCGCGCCCGGCGTCCAGGTGCTCGTGGACGCGACCGCCATGACCCAGGCAGGGCTCGGCACCGCATACCTGGAAGAAATCTTCACTCGCGAAACGTTTACATTCCTGCACGCGCGCGGCATCGAAACGCAGCTGCCAGCCAACGCCGTCGTGCGCGTGTTGTTCAACCCCAACATGGAGTCGTACAGGTTTAGTTCGACCATGCAGATCGTCGTCAACATCACGGTGCTCTCGATCATTCTGGTGGGCGCGGCCGTGATTCGCGAGCGCGAACACGGCACGATCGAGCATCTGCTCGTCATGCCCGTTCGCGCAAGCGAGATCGCCGCGGCAAAGATCCTGGCCAACGGATTCGTGATCTTTGGTGTCTCGATGATTTCACTCGTCCTCGTCGTGCATGGTTGGCTTGGCGTGCCGCTGCAGGGCTCGCTCGCGCTCTTCGCACTCAGCACGGCGCTCTACCTCTTTTCCGTCACTGCGCTCGGCGTGTGGCTCGCGACGCTCGCGCCCTCCATGCCCCAGTTCGGACTGCTTGCGGTGCCGACCTACGCGGTGGCCTATCTGCTCTCGGGCGCGGCCACGCCGGTACAGAGCATGCCCGAGGCCATGCAACCGTTCGTGAAGTTCTTGCCGACCACGCAATTCGTTTCCCTAACCCAAGCGATCCTGTTTCGCGGCGCCGGTGTGGATATCGTCTGGCCGCAGCTTGCGGGCGTCAGCGTCGCAGGAATACTCTTTCTCGCGCTGGCGTTGACGCGCTTTCGCTCCATGCTCGCGCAACAGGATTGATCCTTCGATGAAACGCTCTTCCCATCCGATACGCGCCGCGCGCCTCGTTTCGATCATGGCGATTGCGCTCGCCGGCTGTACGTCGCTCGTCGAGGTGTCGATTCCACCCCAGCGCGAGGTACCGGTGGTCTTCACCGAAGTCCCCGCGGCCGCGCCGCAGAGCGATCTCGTCCATTGGTGGCATGCGTGGCAGGATCCCGTGCTCACACGCTATATCGAGCAGGCGTTGCGCACTAACACCGATCTGCGCATCGCGCAGGCCCGCGTTCAGGAAGCACGTGCGATGGCGGACGTCGCGCAATCGGCCCGATATCCGACGCTCTCGGCGCAGGCGGGCGCAGCACGCGCGTTTGGCGATTTACGCGAACCTGCCATCGCGCCGGATCACTCGCCGGATCTGAACGCCTATGCGGGCGGCGCGATCGCCGTCTGGGAGGTAGACTTGTTCGGCGGCCGCGCAAGCGACGCGCAGGCCGCCTCGGCCGTTGCGAACGCCGAACAGGAAAAGCTGCGCGGCACGCGCATCGCCATCGCAGGAGAAGTGGCGCAAAACTATCTGGAGGCTCAAGGGCTCCAGCGGCGCCTGGCCGCGCTCGACAGCAGCCTCGATACGCTGCGAGCGATGCAGCGCTATGCAACGGCCCGCTTCGACGCAGGCCAGGCCACGCGCGCCGACATCGACCGTGTGAACGAGCGCATCGCTCAACGCGAAGCGCAATTCGGCGTGCTCGTGAGCCAGATCGAATTGCGCGAGCGGCGGCTTGCCTTGCTCACCGGCAAGCCCGCACAGGACGCCGAGCCTCTCGCACCGCCCGGCCCCCTGCTCGTCCCTGCGCCGCCTTCGGGCGAATTGCCGTGGAGCGTGCTGGAGCGCCGTCCGGACGTGCGCTCTAGCGCTGCGCTCGTGCGCGCAGCGGAGGCACGGCTTGGCAGCGCGAAGGCCGACCTGCTACCACGCTTTTACCTCACGTTCATTGCCCTCGATGGCCATCTGCTCCTGAGCGGCTTGCCCGGACTTTCCGGAACGGGCGGCCTCGTCGGCATCGGCGCCGACCTTCCGCTCTTCAACGCGGGGCAGCTGCGTGCGAACGTGGCGGCCAACGACGCACGCCTGCAGGCGGCGCTCGCGCTGCACGACAAGACGCTCCTCCAGACGCTGGAAGAAGTCGACAGCGCCTACGGCGTCCGGCATGGACTCGATGCGCGCCGCGCACAACTCGCTGCCGCGCGCGAGCTCGCCGTGCGCAACGCCGAACAGGTCCAGCGACTCTACGAAGCTGGACAGCGCACGTTGCAAGACGTGCTCGATGCGCGCATCGACTCGATCTCGCGCCAAGACGATCTGGACGAGGCGAATACCGCCGCCGCGCTGGCGACCGTGCGGCTCTACCTCGCTTTGGGAGGGGGCTGGTCCCCGGACGACACTCCCTCCGTGAGCACCGCCGCGCGCCGTTGAGTAAAGGCGCCGCGGCGTCATCGCATGGGCCCGGTCTGCACTGAATGCCTGTACCACGACGACCTCTCGCCGAGCAGCTTCGGAATGTACTTGCCCACGCTCTCACAGCAGGCACGTTCTGGTGAGCGACCAGCTTTTCGCGAATACGTGACGCGCAACGCACGCTATGAAGATAATCCTTCTTATCTCGCCCTGGAGAGATTAAGCGATGCAAATCGTGCACGCTAAGATCCCCATGGGACAGGCGCTATATCCTCGCTATTACTTAGTTATCCGATGCGAATAGTGGCGACACTGACTCGGTATTCAAGGTTCGAGACGTACTGACCGCCTGGCGGTCCCGAGCGGATCAGGGGAATGCCTGCAGCACGCTGACGAATGGACGGTTAGTTGCACGATACCTCATGATGCATCTTACGATCCAAAGTTGACGTATAAGAAATTAGCGAAGTTTTAAGTGCACACGTTTTCCTCGCGCGAGTGTCCGTAAACCAGACGTTTTACATAAATATAATGATCGTATTTTAGTTCGTAGTTCTATTTTTACGCCGAAGCGGGAACTCGGTAGATACCAGGCCAGTAGTGCGCCTACGTCAACTTGGCGTGCGCTGGCTCTATACGCCGCATCTACCGCACGCATTGGGAATGCGACTTTCTTATGGAATTCGCGTCGGCGACGCTGCTCTGTGGCGATTTCCTTACCCTGGGCGGTTCGTATCTCCCGCATCCATGGCAGCGCCTGGCGCGGCCTTGTTGCCCGCGGTCGCCGATAGCGTTGAATACGGCCAGGCGCTACGCTGAAGACCGCTTCGGAACAGGTCGATCGAATCTGGGTATTGGACACGCCGCACAGCCCCTGGAGGGTGTCACGGCAAGCATTGGTACCGTGACATGGCAGGGGCCGGTCGCCGAGAATGCCGCGTCATTTTTGTTGTCGACGCTGATTAAGTGGGATCAGTAAGCGCCGAAGAGACGGTCAAGCGCGGCACTGATCCGGCTTTGTTCATCCTTGAGCGTGCCAATTGCGGGGCCGAGATCACTCGTCCGGAACGCGCCGAGCAACGGCGTTTCCAGCACGAACGGTTCTCCCTCGATCTCAATGATGGGCGAGAGATCCTGCGCAACCTTGCTCGCTGTGTAATTTCCGGCTACGCGCGTTAATGGAATGACTACGCGCGATATGAGATTACCGAGATGATCGCTTTGCACGTCGAGCAGAAACGGTGACTTGGTCCTGGATCTTGTCGAGGGGTTGTTGTAA